>NZ_JBFAWY010000014.1:0-199914 GCF_040680575.1 Streptomyces sp. NPDC052020 | reverse complement strand
TGCGGATCCACCCGGATAGGGGGTTCCATGAACACCACCGGGCCGTTGCGCCCCGGCCGGGGCGATCAGGTGAGACCGGCCACCGGTATCGAAGACGGCACGATCCCCCCGCGTGCGCGGGGGCGGTGAGGGTGGAGGCGCGGCCATGCTGTCCGTGGGCCTGACCGGCGGGATCGGCGCCGGCAAGAGCGAGGTGTCGCGGCTGCTCGTCGAGTGCGGGGCCGTGCTGATCGACGCGGACCGCATCGCGCGCGAGGTCGTCGAGCCCGGCACGCCCGGGCTCGACGCGGTCGTGGCGGCCTTCGGCGCGGACGTGCTCGCCGAGGACGGCAGCCTGGACCGGCCGCGGCTCGGCTCCCTGGTCTTCGCCGACCCCGAGAAGCTGGCCGTGCTCAACTCGATCGTGCACCCCCTGGTCGGCGCCCGTTCCCGCGAACTGGAGGCGGCCGCCGCCGAGGACGCCGTCGTCGTCCACGACGTCCCCCTCCTCACGGAGAACGGCCTGGCCCCGCTGTACGACGTCGTGGTCGTGGTCGACGCCGACCCCGCCACCCAGCTCGACCGGCTGGTGCGCCTGCGCGGCATGAGCGAGCGGGACGCACGCGCGCGCATGGCCGCCCAGGCCGGCCGGGAGCAGCGCCGGGAGATCGCGGACATCGTCATCGACAACGACGTACCGCTGGAGGAGCTGCGGCGCCGGGTGAAGGACGTGTGGGCCGAGCTGACCCGCAGGGCGCGCGCGTCCGCCCGTCCGCCCCGGCCGCCTCAGGAATAGCCGCGCCCGTACGGGCGTTGAACCCTCCCAGCGAGGGAAGGACTGTGCCGTGCCCGAGACCAGTGGATCCACCGGAGGTACTCCGGAGACGCACGTCATCGACTTCCGTGCCGCCGAGCAACTCCTCGGGGCACGGGATCCGCGGGGCGCGGTGAAGCTGCTCGACAAGGTCATCGCCGAGCATCCCGAGAACACCGCGGCGCGGCTGCTGCGCGCGCGTGCCTTCTTCGCGGCGGCGCAACTGCGGCCCGCGGAGCTTGAGTTCACCGTCGTTCTGGAGCGCGAGCCGGACAACGCGTTCGCGCACTTCGCCCTCGCCCGCACCTACGAACGCCAGGGGCGGCCGGACCAGGCCAGACGCCATTTCCGCCTGGCGGCCGCCCTGGACCCCAACCCGCAGTACCTGCGACGGGCGGACTTCGATGCGTGAGCGTGGCGGACGCCCGGAGCCCGCTCGGGCTACGGAGGGGCGTCCGGCGGGCGGTACGGCGGGACGCCCCGGCCCGGCTGGTAGTGCGGTCCCTGGCGGATGCGCCGGACGACGAGCAGCAGGTCGGTCATGACGATCAGCCACAGCGCCCCGCAGGCCGCCGCCCAGCCGGGGCGTCCGACGAGGACGAACACGACCGTGCCGAAGACCGTCCAGGCCACGCCCCACGCGCACAGCCAGAGACGCGCCCGCAGCGCACTGCGCGCGGTCACCGGCTCACTGCCCGTACGCATCGGCTCTCACCACTCCTGAGGAAACGTACTCCTCGTCCGGGACGTTCTCCAGGGGAGCGCGAGCTCGCCGACAGCCGCGAAGACCACGAGGGGAGGCGGTCCGTGCTGCCGGACGCCGACGAGTTGCCCGAGATCCTGCTCGACCTGGCGGTGCCGCACGAGGACGTCGACGTCCTGGCCGGCTCGTGCCGGACGCTCACGCGGGACGCCGGAGCGATGCGGCTGCTGGAGGAATCCGTCGCGGAACTGCTGCGCGACCTGGGGGAGGTGGGCGGACCGGCACGGCTCGGCGAGCTCGTCACCGAGGCACCCCGGGCGCTCGGCGCCTACTTCCCCGCGTACGTGTTCGTCGCCGCGCTGCCGCACACGCGTGCGTACCACCGCGGGCGCGGCATACCGCCCGAGGTCACCCGGCGGACCCTCGCCGACCTGGGGCGGTGCATGGCGATCCACCGCAGGCGGCACGGTAGGGGAGGGGTGCAGGACGCGCCGTGGCTGGTCCGCCACTTCCGGGGCGAACTGTTCCAGCTGGGGCGGCTTCAGTACGAGCGGACACGCCTCTCGACGCGCACGGCAGCGGTGCTCGCGGCGGCCGGGCTGGACGCGGCGCCCGGCACGCCCTGCCTGAACCTGCACATCCCCGGCTACCGCGGTCCTCTCACGCCGGCCGCCTGTGACCGCTCCCTCACGGCCGCCCGGGAGTTCTTCGCCCGGCACTTCCCCGAGGAGCCGTACCGCACGGCGATGTGCCACTCCTGGCTGCTCGACCCGCAGCTGACCGGGTATCTGAGCCCCGAGTCCAACATCGTCCGCTTCCAGCGGCGCTTCCGCTTGGCCCACGGGGACGCCGAGCCGGACGACACCGCGCCCGTGCGGTTCGTGTTCGGGGACCCGGACCTGCCGGTGGAGAGCCTGCCGCGCCGGACGGCGGTGGAGCGCGCGGTCGGAGACCATCTGCGGGCCGGCGGGCACTGGTACCCCGGCCACGGGTGGTTCCCGCTCTGAGCCCCCGGGCCGCCTCCGCCGGCGCGGTGGCGGCCGGCGCCCGCCCTTGCCGCTGGAGCACGGCTGCGCGGTCACGGCCGTGGAGGAGTCCGCCGAGATGCCCGGGCGCTTGCGCGGAGGCGTCCCCGTGCCCCCCGGGGGCGGTGTGTGCGGGCCGGGCCGCCTGGGCGCCGGTGAGCGCCACCGGCGCCCAGGCCGCAGGGGAGCACGGGACCGTTCAGCGTCCTTCGGGGCGGCCTCCCGGGCCCCGCAGGCCCCGCAGGCGTTCCAGCTCACGGCGTTCCCGCTTGGTCGGGCGGCCCGCGCCGCGGTCGCGGATACCCGCCGGGGCGACGGCCTCGCGCGGCGGTGGCGGCGGAGAGTTGTCGATGTAGCACTGGGCGGCCACCGGGGCGCCCACCCGCTTGCGGATCAGCCGTGTGACGACGACGACCCGCTCCCGGCCCTCCTGCCGTACGCGGACCTCGTCGCCGACGCGCACGGAGTACGCCGGCTTCACCCGCTCCCCGTTGACGCGCACATGCCCGCCCCGGCAGGCGGCGGCGCCGCTCGAGCGGGTCTTGACCAGGCGCACGGCCCAGATCCAGCTGTCGACGCGGACGTTCTCGCCGTTCTTCGGTCCGGCCGCCTCGGCGGCGGCGATCGCGGCGGCGACCTTCGCGTCGGCGCCGGACGCGTCGGTTCCGCCGGCGGTGGCGGCTTTGGGCTCCTCACCGCCCCCGGCGCCGTCGCCCGCCCCGCCCCCGGGGCCCGGCCGGGCGGGGCCACCGGTCCCGGCCCCGCGACCGGTCTCCGGACCGCCGTCGCCCCCGGTCCTGCCTGTGGCCCCGGTCCCCTCATCGGCCTGTGCCGCGGCGGAGGTTCGCGAGCCGCGCGTCCCGCCGTACTTGTCCTCGTCACGCTCGGAAGCCATGCCCTCGACCTTAGCCGCCCGGCCCTTCCCCCGGGCTCGCCGTGCGCCGGGCGGTACGCCCCGCGCGGACGGGGCGGCCTGGGGACCGCCCGGGCGGGGTCTTACGGTGGACGCATGGACACCAGCGGCCTCGCCGTACTCGACGAACGGATCGCGGGATGCCGCGCCTGCCCGCGGCTGGTCGCCTGGCGGGAGGAGGTGGCGCGCACCAAGCGCGCCGCCTTCGCCGACTGGACGTACTGGGGCCGGCCGGTCCCGGGTTTCGGTCCGCCCGACGCCCGGCTGCTGATCGTCGGGCTCGCCCCGGCCGCGCACGGCGGGAACCGCACCGGCCGGATGTTCACCGGCGACCGCTCCGGTGACGTGCTGTACGAGGCGCTGTACGACGTGGGCCTCGCCTCGCGGCCCACCGCCGTCACCGCCGACGACGGCCTGGAACTGTACGGCGTGCGCGTCACCTCGCCGGTGCACTGCGCCCCGCCGGCGAACAAGCCCACCCCTGAGGAGCGGGACACCTGCCGTCCGTGGCTGGTGCGGGAGCTGGAACTGCTGCGGCCGGCCCTGCGCGCCGTGGTCGTGCTCGGCGCCTTCGGCTGGCAGGCCGCGCTGCCCGCGTTCGCCGCGGCCGGCTGGAGCGTGCCCAGACCGAGGCCGGCCTTCGGCCACGGCACCCGGGTCCGCCTCGACGGGCTCGACCTCTTCGGGTGCTTCCACGTCAGCCAGCGCAACACGTTCACCGGGAGGCTCACGCCCGCGATGCTGCGGGAGGTCCTGCGCACGGCGGCCGACGCGGCGGGCCTGCCGCCCCGGCCGCCCGGAGCCCGGCCGGCCCCCGAAAGGAGCTGACCGGTCCCGCCGCGCCGGCGCTACGGTGCCCCCGGGCGTCTCACGAGCGGGCGCCCTGCGGTACGACGGCCGTGGCCGTGATCTCCACCAGCTGCCCCGGATATCCCAGGCAGGCCACTCCGATCAGCGTAGAGGAGTGCGGACCGGCGCTCAGCCCGGACGCCCTCACCACCTCCCAGACGGCGGACAGGGCCGCGGGGTCACCGCTCACGACGTACACCTCCGTTCTCACCACATGCGCCGGGTCACTGCCGACGGCCCGCAGCTGCGCGCCGAGGTTGGCGATCACCTGCTCCGCCTGCCGGACCGGATCGCCCTCGCCGACCAGCCTCCCGCCGGAGTCGAGCGGTACCGATCCGGCCAGGAAGGCGAGCTTCGTCCCGGCCTCGACGACGGAGGCGTGGGAGTAGGCAGGGGGCGGGAAGAGACCGGGGACGGTGACGCGCTGGATCACGGGAACTCCTCGGGGCGGCGGTGAACGACGTCTCGATCGTCCGCCGTGCCGCCCACGGCGCCAACCGACTTTTCCCCCGTCGTCCGTCGCCCCGGGGGCTCGCGCCGTCCGCGCCGCGCGGCCGTCCACGCCCGGGCGGAGCGGCGGGCCGCGGCCGCCGACACGGCACGGAACGCCGCACCGCGCTCGGCGGCCTCGACCCGCTCGACGGCGTACAGGCGCAGCGGCGGAGCCGGCCGGACCGACGGGTGGGGACGGAGAAGATCGGGCTCGCCGAGAAACCGCCGCACCATCCCGGGCGTCCAGCCCCGGGCCCGCAAGCCCGCGCCGAGATGTGCGTACGCCGCCGCTCCGTCATCACTGCCCCCCGTCGTAACACTGCGTGACCATTCCTTGATAACGCGCGCCACTGACAATCGCCCGGCCGACGCCCGGTGGACGCCCGGCCCCCGCCGGCCGGCGCCCGGCCTTCCCCCGGGTGCCGGGGCGCCGCCCACGCCTGCCAGGCCCGAACGCGGAGGCCGGGGCCCCGGATAACCCCTCGTGACGCCACCGCGGGCCCGTCTACGCTGCCCAGGTCACCGCAACTCCGACCCGGAAGGATCTGCCGCAGTGTCCTCCCCCAAGAACCCCGCCGACGCCACCCGTCCCACGGACGCGGCCTTCCTCGACGCCACCGCCGACCGCCTCGCCGCCCTCCCCGGCGTCCGGGCCGTGGCCCTCGGAGGCTCCCGGGCCCGGGGGACCCACCGCCCCGGCAGCGACTGGGACCTGGCGATCTACTACCGAGGCGCCTTCGACCCCGCCGACCTCCGGGCCGTCGGCTGGGAGGGCGAGGTCGGCGAGATCGGCGGCTGGGGCGGCGGCGTCTTCAACGGAGGCGCCTGGCTGACGATCGACGGGCGGCGGGCGGACGTCCACTACCGGGACCTCGACGACGTCGAGCACCGGCTGGCCGAGGCGGAGGCCGGGCGGTTCGGCATCGAACCGCTGATGTTCCACCTGGCCGGCATCCCCACCTACATCGTCGTCGCGGAACTCGCGATCAACAAGGTGCTGCGGGGGTCCCTGCCCCGTCCGTCCTACCCGGAGCCGCTGCGCCGGACCGCTTCCGAACGCTGGTACGGCATGGCCGCCGCCACCCTCGCCTACGCCAAGGCCGGCCACGCCCCCAAGGGAGCCCTCACACAGGTCGCCGGCGGCATCGCGCTCGCCGCCGCCCAGACGGCCCACGCGGTGCTCGCGGCGCGGGGGGAGTGGGTCACCAACGAGAAGGGGATGGTGGAGCAGGCCGGGCTGGGCGAGGCCGACACGCTGCTGGGAGGGCTGCGTCCCGATCCCGAGGCGCTGGGCCGGGTGGTCGCCGAGGCGGAGGCCCTGTTCGGCCGAGCCGTGGACCGGGCCCGGCCGCCCGCCGCGTAGGCGACCGGCCCCGGCCGCCGGCGCCGTCTCCAACGCCCCATTCCTCCCTTCGGTATCTCGTTCGCGCGCCGCCCCGTCCGCACCCTGGCGACACACGCCCGAAATACGCCCGTTTCCTCCCTTCCACGAAGACCCTCTACCCTGGACACCCTCACCCACAGCCCGGCCACCGTCGCCCGAAGGCTCACCCTCGCCCTCGACCTGTCGACAGGAGCCATGTGTCCCGTCCCGCCGCCCTCGCGCTTCCGCCCTGGCTCGCCCATGCCCTGCGAGCCCAGCGCGGGCCGGTCCCCTGGAGCGCGGTCGTCCGGGGCGCGCTGGCCGCCGGGCCCCTGCTGCTCGCCGCCGTCCTGGCGGGGCACGCCTCCGCCGGCGTCGTCGCGGCCGTCGGCGCCATGCTGGCCGGGATCAACGACCGGCCGGGCGGCCGGCGGTGCTCCGTCAAGCGGATCGCGGTGCCCGCGCTCGCCGGAGCGTTCGGGCTGCTGGCCGGCACATACGCCGGGCAGCAGCTGGGCGCCCTCGCGCTGACGCTGGTGCTCACCGGCCTCGGCTGCGCGGCCGGCGGCATCAGCGCCGTCGGGCCCGTGGCCTCCGCGTCCGGCACCCAGGTGCTGGTCGCCGCCGCGGTGGGGGCCGGGATGCCGTTGCCCGAGCCCGGCTGGCAGCGGTCACTGATCTTCCTCGCGGGGGCGGGCTGGCTGCTCGCCCTGCGGCTGGCCCTGCCGGGCCCCCGTTCCCGCGCGGGCGGCTTCCGGTTCGACGGGGAGCGGGCCGCCGTCGCCGAGGTCTACGACGCCGTGGCCGCGCTCCTCGACGCCGTCGGCGGTCCCGACGCCACCCCGCGCCGCGCCGCGCTCACCGCCGCCCTCGACCAGGCACAGGACGCGCTCGCCGGGCCCCGGCTGCGGCGGTACGCCTCGTCCGCGGCCGAGCGGCGGCTGCACGCCCAGTACGCCGCCGCGCTGCCCCTCGCCGAGGCCGCGACCGCGCTCGCGTGGGCCGGCGAGGCGGTCCCGGGGCGGGCGGGGGAGGGGCCCCGGCGGCTCGCCGCCGCCGTCCGCGGCACCACCCACACCGGACCGCTGCCCGCGCCGCACCGGACGGCGCCCGGGCTGCGCGCCCTGGACGACGCGCTGCTGCACGCCGCCGAGGCGTTCGACCGCGGCGAGGGAGCCGCCCTGCACTCGCGCGGGCGCACGGTCCGGGACCTGCTGCCGGCCGTGTTCGGCCCGGGCGGGCGGGAGTACGGGCTGCGCGCCGGGCTGTGCTTCGGCGCCGGTGCCGCGGTCGCCCAGGCCCTGCACCACACCCACTGGTACGGGCACCACCCGCACTGGTACTGGCTGCCCGCCACCGCCGTCTTCCTCGTCAAGCCCGACCTCGGGCCGCTCGTCTCCCGCGTGCTGTGCCGGGTGGCCGGCACCCTGCTCGGCGCCCTGGTCTTCGCCGGGTGCGCCGCCCTGCTGCCCCGGCCCGCCGGGCTGGTCGCGCTCGTGGCCGTCAGCGGCGCCCTCATCCCCATCGCCGCCCGGCACTTCGCCGCCCAGACCGCCGTGGTCACCGTGCTCGTCCTCGCCCTGGTCATGGCCGGCGGGGAACCGCAGGCATCCCTCAGCCGCATCGGCGAGACCCTGCTGGCCTGCGCGATCGTGCTGATCGTCGGCCATCTGCCGGTGCCGGGGCAGCGCGGCGGAGGCGTGCGCGACCGGCTCGCGGCGGCGGGCGGCGCCGCCCAGGCGTACCTCGCCCACGTGCTCGGCGGCTCCGGTGACCGCGTCACCCGCTGGCGGCTGCGCCGCGAGGCCTACCGCACCCTCGCCGAGGCCCGCGGCGCCATCGCCCTGGCCTCCGCCGAGCTGCCCGCGCTCGCCCGGCACACCGAGGGCGCCGACGAGCTCGCCGCCACCCTCGAACGGCTCGTCGACACCACCACCGCCTGCGCCGTGCACCTCGACGACACCGGCCGGCTCACCCCCCGGCACACCCGGCGTCTCGCCGACCTGCGGGACGAGGTCGAGCAGCGGCGCGAACGCCTGGCACTGCGGCTGCCGGAGCTCCCCCTCGCCGGGTAGCTCTCCGCGGACCGGGCGGCTCCGCGGACCTGGAGGCGGGGCCCGCCCCGGCGCCGTACGTTGGCGGGATGACGCCTTCCGCCGCACCGCCGCCCGCCGGGTCCGCCGGGTCCGCCGACCTCGTCGTCACCGGCTGCACCGTCCTCCTCCACGATGACCGGGAGCGGATCGTCTTCCGGGAGGACGCCGCCGTCGTCGTACGCGGCGGAGTGATCGACTCCGTGACCTCGGCCGCCGCCGCCGAGGCTATGCCGGCCCGCGAGCGGATCGACGCGCGCGGTCAGGTCGCCATGCCGGGGCTGATCAACTGCCATACGCACGCGCCGATGGCCGCCCTGCGCGGACTCGCCGAGGACCTGCCCACCGAAGAGTGGTTCAACGACGTCGTCTGGCCCGTGGAGTCCAACCTGACCGCACGGGACGTCGAACTGGGCGCCCGGCTCGCCTGCGCGGAGATGATCCGCGGCGGCGTGACCTGCTTCGCCGACCACTACTTCGCGATGGACACGGTCGCCGCCGTCGTCGCCGAGTGCGGGCTGCGGGCCCACCTGGGCCAGGTCTTCTTCTCCTCGCAGGGCGACCGGGGCCGGGAGGAGTCCCTGGAGTTCGCCCTGCGCCACCGGGGAGGCGCCGGCGGGCGCATCACCACCGCCCTCGCCCCGCACGCGCCCTACACCGTGGACGACGCCGGCCTCGCCGCCACCGCCGGCCTCGCCCGCGCCCACGGCCTGCCCGTGCACCTGCACGCCGCCGAGAACCGGGCCCAGACCGACGCCAGCCTCGCCCGGACCGGCGTCACCCCCGTCGAGGTCCTGGAACGCACCGGGATCCTCGGCACCGACGTGCTCATCGCGCACGGCACCGGCATCGTCGAACGCGACCTTCCGGTGCTCGCCCGCGCGGAGGGCCGTACGGCCGTCGCCACCGCGCCCCGCGGCTACCTCAAGTTCGCCTGGCCCACCACCACACCCGTGCGTGCCCTGCGCGACCTCGGCATCCCGGTCGGGCTGGCCACGGACGGCGCGGCCTCCAACAACTCCCTCGACGTGTGGGAGTCGATGGCCCTCACCGCCCTGGTGCAGAAGTCCGCCGAAGGCGACCCCCGGTGGCTGACCGCCCGCCAGGCCCTGCACCACGCCACGCTGCAAAGCGCCCGCGCGCTCGGGCTGGAGCAGGCGGTGGGCGGCATCGCGGCGGGGCGGCGGGCCGACATCGTCCTGGTCGACCTCACCGGCCCGCACACCCAGCCCGTCCACGATCTCGCCGCCACCCTGGTGCACAGCGCCCGGTCCTCCGACGTCCGCACCACCATCGTCGACGGGCGGGTCCTGATGCGTGATGGGGAGCTGCTCACCCTGGACGTGCCGGCCGTGGTGAGGGAGCTGGGGGAGCGGCTGCCCGCCCTCGTGGACCGCGGCCACGGCCGGCGCGTCCAGCGCTACGACACCTGACGCGTCCAGCGCTACGACACCTGAGAGGAGGGGCGCGCGCGACGGCTCCCGGCGCGGCCGCGGGACGCGAGCGGATCACGCGTCACGAGGCGTACGAGGAGTGACGCGGAGAGTGAGAGAGGGGGGGCCGACAGGCCGACACTTTCCTCACTCGTCGCGGTGAACCGGTGTCAACTACGTCTCAGTACCGTCACTGCCCGAGGCGTATGCCCCATGGTTGGCGTTTAACTCTACGAGTACAGCGCTACCTGGAGGTGCAGGGTGAACGGGCGAACGGTGCTCGAACGCTTCCCCGCCGGCGGCCCGCGAGGGTCCTGGCCGGCGGAGGAGTTCGCCCATGCGCGGCGTCTGGAGGGCCTGCCCGCCGAGGTCGTCATGGATCTCGCGACGGACATGTTCCTGGTGATCGTGCGCAGCGGCGACACCGCCGGCGACGCCGCCGCCTGAGGCCCGCCCGGGCCGTACGGCGGCGGCCGCGCGGCAGGCGAACCGACGCGGGCGGTGCGCGCTCGGGCCGTACGACGCCACTCCCCGGGCGCCCGGTCTCCGGCGGGGGCCGCTCCGCCGCGCCGGACGGCCCGCCCGCCCCGTCAGTCCGCCTCCGGAGCGGGCACGGGAGTCCTCTGGAACTGCTCCGCCTGGAGGGAGTACAACTCCGCGTAGACGCCGCCCGCGGCCAGCAGCTCCTCGGGGGTGCCGGACTCCACCAGCCGGCCCTGGTCGAGGACGTGCACCAGGTCCGCGTGGCGCACGGACGCCAGCCGGTGAGTGATCAGGACGACCGTCTGGCCGCTGTCCGCCAGGGCGCGGATCTTGTCGAAGACCTCCAGTTCCGCCCGGGCGTCCAGGGCCGCCGTCGGCTCGTCCACGATGAGGATGCGGCCCCGCCGGTAGGCGGCGCGGGCGATCCCGAGGCGCTGCCACTGGCCGCCCGACAACTGGTGGCCGCCGCTGAAGTTGCGGGCCAGCAGGGTGTCCAGCCCGCGCGGAAGATCCGCGACGACGTCCTCGGCCCCGGCCTCGGCGACCGCGCCGGCCACCCGCGCGTCGTCCACCGGCACCGAGGTGCGGCCCACGGCGACGTTCACCCGGGCGGTGAACGGCCACCGTTTGAAGTCCTGCGCCACCATCGCGATCCGCTCGGCGAGCGCCTGCCGGTCCGCGGTCGCCGCGTCCACGCCGTCCCACAGGATCCGGCCCCGGTCCGGGGTGTACAGCCCGGCGAGCAGCTTCACCAGGGTCGTCTTGCCCGAGCCGTTCTCCCCGACGAGCGCGATGATCCGGCCCAGCGGCAGGGCCAGCGTGACGTCGTCGAGGGCGGGGCGCGCCGCGTCACCGGGATAGCGGAAGGTGACGTTCTCGAAGCGGATCTCGCGCGGGTTCTCGGGCAGCGCCGCGCCGCCGGCCGGGACGGCCCACCCGGCCGCCTCGGTGTACAGCCGCTCCAGGTCACCGACGAAAAGGGCCTCCTCGTGCAGTGCGTTGACCTCCACGACGAGGGTCTCCAGGCTCTGCGAGCCGGTACGGATCGCGATCACCGCCGTGCCCGCCACCGACAGCGCCATCGCGCCGCCCAGCAGCAGCCCGCCGAGCGTGGCGTACGTCGCCACCGTCGCCAGCCCCGTCCAGCCCGCCGCGATCAGGCCGGTGCGCGCGGCGAGCCGGGCCAGCCGCGCCTGTTCCGCCTCCGCCGTCTCCGACATGGCGCGGAAGTGCCGCAGCAGGAAACCGCCGACCCCGTGGACACGGATCTCCGGCGCCGCCTCCGGCTCGATGAGCAGGTTGCCGAGCAGCCGTCCCGCGCGCGCGTGCTGCACCCAGGCGTGGAAGGACTCGTACCGGCGGCGGGCGACGGTCAGCGCGCTCCACGCGCTCGGCAGGGTCATCGTCATCAGCAGCGGCAGCAGGACCGGGTGCAGCACGGTCAGCACTCCGGCCGCCGCGACCAGCGAGATCATCGCGTTCACCACGCGCGTGCCGTACATGATCATGCGGCGGGCGGAGGCGGCGCCGTACTGGGCGGTGTCCAGCAGTTTGTGGAAGGCGTGGTCCTCGATGGCGGCCAGCTCGACGTTGGCGGCCCGCTCCAGATACTGCTCGGTGGCCACGCGCTCCACCTTGGGCTCCAGCCGCCCGGTGGCGTACGTGCTGACCGCCCGCAGCAGGGCCGCCACCGCCGTCACGGCGGCGACGGTGGCCAGCGCGGGGGCGGCACCGCGCAGCCGTTCGTCGATCGGGCCGTCCGCCATCAGCCGGCCCAGCACGCTGTTGACCGCCAGCAGGCTCACCGCCTGGGCCGCGCCCCGGCCCGCCTCCACGGACAGCACCGTCCGCGCGGCGCGCCGGTCGGCCTGCCGGGCGAGCCGGAGGCTGGCCCCGAGCAGGGCGGGCAGCCGGACGATCATGGCCCGGAAGCCCAGCTCCAGGAACGCGTCCGCGTGCTGGTTCCAGCCCATGTCGTAGCGCAGCGGACCGCCGAACAGCAGCCGCTCCGACTCGGACACCCCGGCCGTGTCCGTGCCGCGTCTCTTCCGCACCGCCGACCTCCCCCGTTCGTGGACGAACGGCCACTATCGCGGCGCCGGCCCGGCCGGGGCAGGGCGCGTGGGGCGGGAAGCCGGGGCACGCGGGCGCACACCGGGCGGCACGGCCCCGCCGGGCGGCACCCGGGGCTGGGGCGCACGGGCCGTGGGCGGGGAACGCTGGGCGGCGGGGCCGGAGCCGGGAGCCGGGCCGGGCGCGGCCGAGGCGCCTACGCGCTCACGGGCCGCGACCAGACGGGAGTCGTCCCGGTCAGCCGGCACAGCGCCAGATAGAGCGGGATGGGCGGGGTGTAGGGGACGGTGCCGTCCGGGCGGTGGATGAGGCCGGGCGGGCGGGGGGTGTCGGGGATGACCGCTCCGGTGGCGTAGTGGGCGGGGGCGGGCCAGTCCAGGGCGTAGTCGGAGTCGGACGGGACGATCCACCACCAGTGCGCCTGATCGGCGTAGACGCACCCCACGCGGGGCAGCCGGGGCATCACCAAGGGCCCGAAGCGGGCGGGGACGGCGACCGCGTCGCATCCCAGCGGCGCCGTCATGCCGTCCGGCACGGGAAGCCGGCGGGGCCCACCGGTGCCCGGAGCATGCAGCCCGCGCTGGAGGCGGACCAGCGTGTCCAGTCCGAGCACACGGGTGCCGGACGACGGCTTCACAGCCATGCGGCCCTCGATTCGTGGTGCGTTTGGTTCTCCCCGTGCCCCGTTCGCGCCGCACGGGACCCGGCAGGCCCACCGGAGTCACCGGACCCGTCGGACGCGGCGGGGTCACCGGATTCGTCGGACGCGCCGGACCCGCCGGCGTCGTCCGCGTCGCCCTGGCCGCCGGACGTGCCCGGCTTGGGACGGGTGCCCCAGCCCAGGTCGCCACGGGGTTCGGACGGCTGGCGCGGGGCGTCGGCCTGGCGCGGCAGCTCGGCCCAGACCAGCAGCCCCGGGCCGTGCTCGTGGGCGCCCCAGGCGTGCGACAGGGCATCGACGAGCAGCAGCCCCCGGCCGTGTTCCTCCTCCGGCCGCCGCCGGGCGGCCTCGGGCCGGCCGGCGGCGCATCCCTCGTCACGTACGGCTATGCGCACCAGGCCCTCGCCGTCGTGCAGTTCGCACACGACGCGGCGGCCGGCGGTGTGCACGATCGCGTTGGTGACCAGCTCGGAGACGACCAGGGCCGCCGTGTCGCAGGTGTCCTCGCACACCGACCAGCCGGTCAGCCGAGCCCGCGTCAGCCGTCTGGCCTGTGCGGGCGAGCCCGGATGCGCGGCCAGTTCGAAGCGGAACCGGCGCTCGGAGACGGCCTTGGCGGGCCCGGCTCCCGAAGCGGCACCGAGTCCGGCGGGAGCCCCGGTGGCGTCTGTTCCTAAACGCGCGGACGGAATCACGCTTGCCACTATCGCCCTGCCCGGAACACTTGGCAAGTGTCACTCTGAAAATTGCAGAGTGCAGTGTGACGGCGTTGACGGGCGTGGCACACTGCTCGCAACAGCACGTCGAGCGGCGCCACTTCGGATCGCCGGAGGCCCGGCCGGGTCTTCGAAATCGCTTTCGAATGGCGCCGCCGGGCTGTGGGCAGACTCTCGGTGCACCGCTGCGGCCGGCCCGTCATGCCCGTCGCCCGTACAGGACTCTTGGTGGAGGTGGAGCGTGAGCGAGCCGCGGTCCGCGCCGACGGTCGGCCAGGTCATCCTCGGCCGGCGCCTGCTGGACCTGCGGGAACGCGCCGGGCTGAAGCGTGAGGAGGCCGCGCGCATCCTCCGCGTCGCTCCCGCCACGGTCCGCCGTATGGAGACGGCCGAGGTCGCCCTCAAGATCCCGTACCTTCAGCTGCTGCTGAAGGCGTACGGCGTCTCCGACGAGGAGGCCGAGGCGTTCGTCGAACTGGCCGAGGAGGCCAACAAGCCCGGGTGGTGGCAGCGGTTCCACGACATCCTCCCCGGCTGGTTCTCCATGTACGTCAGCCTGGAGGGCGCGGCGAGCCTCATCCGCAGCTACGACCCCCACTTCGTCCCCGGCCTGCTCCAGACGGAGGAGTACGCGCGCGGGGTGCTGACGTCGGGCGCCATCGGCCAGACCCGGCCCGACGACATCGAGCGCCATGTCGCCCTGCGCATGCAGCGCCAGAAACTGCTCACGCGCGAGGACGCGCCCCGGCTGTGGTTCCTGATGGACGAGACCGCGCTGCGCCGTCCGGTCGGCGGGCCCGAGGTGATGCGGGACCAGATCGACAAGCTGCTGGAAGCCACGAAGCTGCCCCACGTGACCTTGCAGGTCGCCCCGTTCGCGAACGGGCCGCACCCCGGCACGTTCGGGCCCTTCGTGCTGTTCCGGTTCGCCATGCCCGAACTCCCGGACATGGTCTACAGCGAGTACCTGACCGGCGCCGTCTATCTGGACGCGCGCACCGAGGTGGCGGCCCACCTGGAGGTCATGGACCGCATGGCGGCTCTGGCCGCCACGGCACAACGCACGAAGGAGATCCTCCGGGATCTCCGCAAGGAGCTGTGAATGGAAAGCATCGTGACCCAGCCCGCGCCGCGGACCCGCAACGAGCGGATCTACAACGGCATGCCTGCCCGTGAACTGGGCAGCGAGGGCTGGCACAAGCCGTGGAGCGGCGGCAACGGCGGCAACTGCCTGGAGGCGATGAAGCTGGCCGACGGCCGGGTCGCCCTGCGCCAGTCCACCGACCCCGACGGGCCGGCCCTGATATACACCTCCGACGAGATGACGGCCTTCATCCAGGGGGCCAAGGCGGGGGTGGCGGACTTCCTGCTGTCCTGACCCGCGTTCAGCGGCTTGTTGCTAATCCTGACGTAATCCCGACGTTCAGCCAGAGGCCCGGCACCACATCCGGCCCGGCGTTCCGTCCGGCCCCGCGCCTCGTCGCCGGCCACCTCCGCCGCGACCCCTCACCTCCGCGGAGTTGGCCGTGACAGGGCGGCATCCCGTCGAGACCGACACGAGCAGACCCCACCCCGCGCGGATGTACGACTGGTACCCCGGCGGCAGGGACGGCTACCCGCTCGACGGGGCATGGGGCCGGCGGATGCCCGCCCTTGACCCGAGTGTTCCGGTGACAGGCCGGGCCGACCGCGCCTTCCCGCACCGCGCGGCGCCGCACGCCGGCCGGCCCCCGCCCGTCTCACGGCGGCGGAAGCACCGCGCACAGGGCGTCCAGCGCGGCCTGGTACGCGTGATCGGAGGGTGTCGCGTAGCCCACGACGAGTCCGTCGCGGGACGGCATGTCCGTCTCCGGGTGCCGGAAGTCCGCCAGCCCGTCCACCGCGACGCCCTGCCGGGCGGCGGCCTCCAGGGTGGCGCGCTCGGTGCCGGGAGGCAACCGCAGCACCGCGTGCAGCCCGGCCGCGATGCCCGTGACCCCGATGTGCGGCGCCCGCGCGGCGAGTGCCCCGACCAGGCGGTTTCGGCGTTCGCGGTAACGCTGCCGCATCCGCCGTACATGACGGTCGTACGCCCCGGAGACGACGAGGTCGGCCAGAGCCAGCTGATCGAGGACGCTCGCCCACGCCTCTCGCTCGCCCTTGGCCGCGAGCACGCCGCCGACGTACCCCTCCGGCAGCACCATCCAGCCCAGCCGCAGCGCGGGCGACAGGGTCTTGCTGACCGACCCGAGGTGGATCACCCGCTCGGGATCGAGCCCCTGGAGGGCGCCGACGGGCTTGCGGTCGTAACGGAACTCGCCGTCGTAGTCGTCCTCCAGGACCAGACCGCCGCGCGCGCGTGCCCAGTCGACCACGGCGGCGCGGCGCTCCGGGTGCAGCGGCCCGCCGGTCGGGAACTGATGTGCGGGCGTCAGCAGCACGGACCGCTCGCGCCCCAGCCGGCCGACGAGCGCCCCGTGGTCGTCGAGCGGCAGGGGGACCGTCCGGACACCGGCGGCCCTCAGCAGCCGCCGGTGGAAGCCCAGGCCGTACCCCTCCACGGCCAGCGGGCCGCGCAGCACCCCGCCGCCCCCGGCGCCGTCCTGCCCGGACAGCAGGCGCAGCGCGTGCGCGAACCCGGAGCAGATCACGATCCGTCCCGGCTCGGCGCGCACCCCGCGCGTGCGCGCCAGATACTCCGTCAGCGCTTCCCGCAGTTCCCTGCGCCCGGCCGGATCGCCGGGGCCGAACACCTCGTTGGGCGCCTTCTGAAGGGCCCGCCGGTAGGAGGCGAGCCAGGCCGCGCGCGGGAACGCCGACACATCCGGTGTGCCCTGCCGCAGATCGTGCCGTGGGCGACGCGCGCGCGGCGAGGCTGGTGCGGAGCCGTGGGCGGCGGCCTGGAGCGGCAGGGTCCGTTCCGCCACCCGGGTGCCCGAGCCCTGACGGGCGGTCAGCCATCCCTCGGCGACCAGTTCCGCGTACGCGTCGGCCACCGTGTTGCGGGCCACGCCGAGGTCCGCGGCGAGCGAGCGGTACGGCGGCAGCCGGGTGCCGGGAGCGAGCCGGCCGCCGCGCACGGCCTCGCGCAGCGCACGGATGAGAGCGGCCCGCCGCCCGCCCGGACCGGACAGCTCCAGATGCAGGTCGGCACCGATCCGCTCCGCGTGATTGACCCACGATTCCGCCACGGAAATGCACCCTATAGCCGGTCTCTGCGGTCCGTAGGTTGGGGGACATGACGACGAACACGACCGTTCTTCAACGAACTCCGGCCTCTCCCGGCACCGGGGGCGGGCCGGCTGGTGAGCCGGGGGACGCACCCGCCGGGGTGGCCGCGGCGGTGACCGGCCGGAACCGGCTGGACTTCGCGAAGTCCGCGCCCAAGGTCTTCCGCGCCCTGATCGGTTTCGACGCCGCCGCCCGTGAGGCCCTCGACCCGGCCCTGGTGGAGCTGATCCAGATCCGCGCCTCGCACCTCAACCACTGCGCCTACTGCCTGCACATGCACACCGCCGACGCCCGCAGGGCCGGCGAGAGCGAGGACCGGCTGCACATGGTCGCCGTGTGGCGCGAGGCCCGTCACTTCTTCAGTGAGCGGGAGCGGGCGGCCCTCGCGCTGACGGAGGCGGTGACCCTGGTCGCCGGCGGCGCAGTGTCCGACGACGTCTACGCCCGCGCCGCCGCCCACTTCGACGAGCGGGAACTGGCACACGTACTCGCCCTGATCTTCGCGATCAACACCTGGAACCGGGTGGCCCTGTCGACCGCCAAGGTCGCGGGCACGGACGAGCGGCGCTGAGCCGGGGTCGACGTCCCCCGGGGGTGCGCTGGGGGTGCGCCGTCTCAGACCGGCATCGGCCGGTCGTACGGACCGATCGGCCGATGGCAGCCGCGTGCTCCCGCCCGGCAGGCAGCGGCCCGCGGCCGCGCCATCGCCCGATGGTCCGGTGACCTGCGCGGCCGCGCCATGAGGGCCCCCGGGCCGGCCCCGGGCCACGGCCGGTCGGCGGCCGGAGCATCATGGGCCCTGTGCGACTGGAAGCGATCACCTGGGACCGGCTCGGCGATCTGCTCGCCGAGCGCCTGCTCGACCTGCGGCCGGCCGACGGCGGTGCGTGGCCGCGCGTCGCCATCGACGGAGCCCCCGCCGCCCGCCCGGGCGACCTCGCCGCCCGCGTCTGCGAGGCCCTGCGCCTGCGCGGACGCGCTTGCCTCGTCGTCGGCACCGACGGCTTCCTGCGTCCCGCGTCGGTCCGTCTGGAGCACGGCCGCCAGGACGTCGAGTCCTACTACGGCGGCTGGTACGACACGGGCGCGCTGTGGCGGGAGGTCTTCGGCCCCCTCGACCCCGGCGGCGACGGACGCGTCCTGCCCGACCTGTGGGACCCCGTCGCCGACCGCGCCACACGCAGCCCCTACGTCTCCCTCCCGCCCGGCAGCCCCCTGCTGCTCCACGGCCCCTTCCTGTTGCGCCACTGGTTCCCCCTCGATCTGAGCGTCCACATCCTGTTGTCCCCGGGCGCGCTGCGCCGCCGGACCCCCGGCACCGAGCAGTGGACCCTGCCCGCCTTCGAGCGGTACGAGCGGGAGACCGACCCCGCCGCCACCGCCGACGTCCTGATACGCGCCGACGACCCGCGTCACCCGGCGTGGAGCGGCTGACGCACCGCCCGCGCCGGGCTCGCGCCGCCCCGGCCGCGGCGCCCCGTGCCCGCCGCCGTCACAGCCAGCCGTTGCGCCGGAATCCGCGGTACAGGGCCAGGCAGGCCAGGGATATGACGCCGATGACCATGGCGTAGCCGTACCGCCAGCCAAGCTCCGGCATGTGGTCGAAGTTCATGCCGTACATACCGCAGACCATGGTCGGCACGGCGACGATCGCGGCCCAGGCCGTGATCTTCCGCATGTCCTCGTTCTGGGCGACCGTGACCTGGGCGAGATGGGCCTGGAGGATGGAGTTCAGCAGTTCGTCGAAGGAGGCGATCTGCTCCACGGCCCGCAGCAGGTGGTCGGACACGTCGCGGAAGTAGGCCTGTATCTCCGGGTCGACCACCCGGCTCGGCCGGGAGGCGAGCTCCTCCAGCGGCCGTCCGAGCGGCACCACCGCCCGCTTCAGCTCGATGAGTTCGCGCTTGAGCTGGTAGATCCGCCCCGGGTCGGCCCGCGCGCCGTGCTCCGCGAAGACCTCCGTCTCCACCTCGTCGATGTCTTCCTGCACGGCGTCGATGACGGTCAGGAAGTCGTCGACCACGTGGTCCGCGACCGCGTGCAGCACGGCCGAGGGCCCCTTGGCGAGCTGCCGGGGCTCCGACTCCAGATCCTCGCGCAGCGGACCCAGCGAGCCGTGCCGCCCGTGCCGGACCGTCACCACGAAGTCCCGGCCGGCGAACACCATGATCTCGCCGGTGTTCACGATCTCGCTGCTGGCCGTCAGCTGCTCGTGCTCGACGTAGCAGACCGTCTTGAAGACGGCGAAGAGCGTCTCGCCGTACCGCTCCAGCTTCGGCCGCTGGTGGGCCTCGATGGCGTCCTCGACCGCCAGCGGGTGCAGGTCGAACAACTCGGCGATGCCGGCGAACTCCTGGTCCGTCGGCTCGTGCAGCCCCAGCCAGACGAAGCCGTCACCGTGCTTGCGGACCCGCTCGACGGCGTCGACGAGGTCGCCGCCCCCGGGGGTGCGGACACCGTCGCGGTAGGTCACGCAGTTCACCACCGAGGACCCCAGCGGAGACCGGGCGGGGTGGCTCAGGTCGACGCGTGGGCGCCGCCGGGTCAGCCGCGCCACCTTGCGGAGGCCGCCGGCCCGGCCGAGCCTGGTGACCTTCCGCAGGTTCCCTGCCATGGACATCTGGATCTCCTCGGGTGGATCTCCTGGCGCCCTGCTTCCAGCGCCTTGGCGCGCCAGTCTGCCAGGTCGGCGGGATCGGCGGGCGGGCCTGTGGAAGGGCGGCGTTCCGCTTGGTTTCCGGCTGCGGAAGAGGGGCGTTCGGCGTGGTTTCCGGCTGCGGAGGAAGGGCGTTCGGCGTGGCGGCGCGGCGTCCGGGCGGAGGACGTAATCCTGCGGCGGCGGCCCCGGAGACCGCTTGCCCACGGGCCGGACGGGCGCGCCGGCGCGCACGGTCGGCCGCACGTGCCGTACCGGAGCGTCGACCGTTCCGGACAATGCGGGCAACTGGGATGATCACGGCATGACGCCTACCGATGGATACCTCCTCGCCCACCGGCACCCGGAGGCGGCGGACGGCTCCGACGTCTCCGCCGCCCTCTTCGATCCCACGACCTTCCGGCACCTGGAGGCTCTCGGTGTCGGCCCCGGCTGGCGCTGCTGGGAGGTCGGTGCCGGCGGCACCTCCGTGGTGTCGTGGCTCGCCAAGAAGGTCGGTCCGACCGGACGGGTCGTCGCGACCGACACCGACATCTCGCGGCTCGCTCCGGTGGCCCGGCCCCCGGTCCAGGCGCGCCTCCACGACGTGGGGGCCGAAGAGCCGCCGGGGGAGGGCTTCGACCTGGTGCACGCCCGGCTCGTGCTCGTCCATGTCCCCGAGCGGAAACGGGCGTTGCGGTCGATGGTCAAGGCCCTGCGTCCGGGCGGACGTCTCCTGGTCGAGGACGCCGATCCCACCCTGCAACCGCTGTCCTGTCCCGACGAGCACGGCCCCGAGCAGCAGCTGGCGAACCGGATCCGCCACGGGCTGCGCCGGCTGCTCGCCCACCGCGGGGCCGACCTGGCCTACGGCCGCACCCTCCCGCGCCTGCTCAGGCAGGCCGGACTGCGCCGCGTCGAGGCCGACGCCTACTTCCCGATCACCTCGCCGGCCTGCGCCGCCCTGGAGGCCGCCACCATTCGCCAGGTGCGTGACCAGCTCGTCTCCGCGGGCCTGGCCACGGACCAGGACATCGACCGCCATCTCGTCAACGTGGGGTCCGGCAGCATGGACCTGGCGACCGCCCCGATGATCTCGGCTTGGGGGCGCAAGGCGCAGAGCCTCGGGCACGGGGGCTGATCCCGCGGCGCCCCGGCTCCGGAGAGGTGCCCGGCCCGGCCCTGGCGTCCGGGGTGCTGAGGCCGGCCCCGGCCCCGGCGTCGGCCTCGGGGCGTCCGGCGACCAATCACCTGCCCCTGCCCTCGGCGTCGGGGCGGAGGCAACCCTCTGCCCCGGCGTCCGGGGCGCGCGGCGCGGCCCCCGAGCCCTTCCCGGTCGTCAGCCCGTCCCGGGAGGTCTGCCGCCGATCCGCTCGACCGCCAGCGCGCCCGCCCGGCAGCCCTCCTCCGCCGCCTGTCGCGGACCGGCCCCGGCGAGCAGAGCGGCCAGGAAGGCACCCGTGAAGGCGTCACCCGCGCCCGTGGTGTCCCGGGGCGTGGCCGGAACGGCGGGGACCCGCGCGCACACGCTGCCGGAGCGTGCCACCACCGCGCCGTCGCCGCCCCGCTTGGCGACCACCAGGGGGACGCGGCGGCTGAGCTCGGCCGCCGCCTCCGCCACGTCGGGCAGTCCGGTGAGCAGACACGCCTCGTCACGGCTGGGCAGCAGGATGTCCACCCCTGCCGCGAGGGCCAGGAAGCGGCCGGCGCCGAGCCCGGTGAGGAAGCCCGCCGACGCGGGGTCCAGACTGACCGGCACCCCGCGCGCGCGTGCCGACTCCATGGCCACGGCGACCAGCGCGCGGCCGGTCTCGGAGAAGAGCAGGTAGCCCGACAGGTGGAGGCGGGCGACCCCGTCCAGCAGCGCGTCGGACCAGTCGCCGGGCGCCAGCCGCAGGGACGCCCCGCTGTCGGTGAGGAAGGTCCGCTCCGCCGCGGCGCCAGCGTCGACCAGGCAGATCACCGTCCCCGTGGCCGCCTCCGCGTCGACGGTCAGCACAGGCCGTACGCCGCGGGCGGCCAGGTGCCGCTCGTGCCAGGCCGCCGCGTCCGCGCCGACCCGTCCGAGGAACCGTACGTCCGCGCACCCCGCGTGGGCGGCCCAGCACGCCACGTTGGCGCCCGCCCCGCCCGGGAGCGTGCGGATCGCGGCGGGCGTGTCCGTGCCCGCCGCGAGCGGCCCGTGATGCCGGGCGACCACGTCCGTGACGACGTCCCCGACGACCAGCAGTCCGCCGCCCGGCCCCGCGCTCACGCCCCCGCCCAGGCCGCCGCGACGCGCGCCGCCAGCCGGACGTTGCCGCGCACCGCGGCGAGATTGGCGCCCAGCGAGGCTCCGTCGGTGTGCCGCACCAGATAGTCCAGCAGGAACGGCGTGACCGCCTGGCCGGTGACTCCCTCCTCCTCGCACGCGCGCAGCGCGTCGGCGAGCACCCGCGCGTGCAGCCCCGGATCCAGCTGCTCGCCCGGCGGCACCGGGTTGGCGACGACGAGCGCGGATTCCGGTGCGCCCAGCAGGTCCTGAGCCCGCATCACCTCCGCCACCTGCCCGGGTGTGTCCAGCCTCCAGCCGACCGGGTGCCCCGAGTCGGACAGGTAGAAGCCGGGGAAGCGGTCCGTGCCGTAACCGGCCACCGCCACGCCGAGCGTCTCCAGCCGTTGCAAGGTCGCCGGCACGTCCAGGATCGACTTCACGCCCGCGCACACCACCGTGATCCGGGTGCGCGCCAGCAGGCCCAGGTCGGCCGACTCGTCCTGGGTCTCCGTCCACCGCCGGTGCACACCGCCGAGCCCGCCGGTGGCGAACACCCGTACCCCCGCGCGGGCGGCCAGCAGGGCGGTCGCCGACACCGTGGTCGCGCCGCTCGCTCCGCTCGCCACCGCGAGCGGCAGGTCGCGGTGGCCCAGTTTCCGGATGCCGTCCTCGTTCGCCACCCGTTCCAGCTGCCGCCCGCCCAGACCGACATGGGGCCGTCCGTCCAGCACGGCGATCGTCGCCGGTACGGCGCCCTCCCGCCGGACCGCCTCCTCCAGCTCCAGGGCCACCCGCAGATTGCGCGGGCGGGGCAGCCCGTGCGCGATGATCGTGGACTCCAGGGCCACCACCGGGCGACCCGCGCCGAGCGCCTCCCGCACCTCTTCCGACACCACCAGCACCATGGGCCCGCCTCCCGTCCGTCGGTCCTCCCTCATCCCTGGCGGGCGGCGCACCGGGGCAAACCCGGTGCGGCCTTCGCCGGCCGCATGAGCCCGGACCCATGGCGAAAACGCGCCGTGTCCCGTCCGGAGCGTGTCGCCCGCCGGGCGACCCGGTGGCCTCGGAGGACCACGCCCGCCCGCCACCGCGGCCAGGAAGCGCCCGGCGGCGATCCGGCCGCCTCGCCGCCGGGCCCGGCCACCCGGGGCGGGCCGCCCGGGCCCTGGACGGCACCGCCTCCGTCAGAACAGCGGCTCGGGCAGTACGCCCTCCAGGGCGAGGAGCCTGCGCTTGGTCTCCAGACCGCCGCCGAACCCGCCGATGCCGCCGCCGCTCTCCACGACGCGGTGGCACGGCACCACCACCGGCAGCGGGTTGGCGCCCATCGCCACCCCCACGGCCTGTGAGGCGCCGGGCTGGCCGACCCGCCGGGCCAGGTCGCCGTAGCCGACGACCGAGCCGTACGGGACGCCGAGCAGCTCCCGCAGCACCTCCCGGTTGAAGCCCGAGATCAGCGACCAGTCCAGCGGCAGGTCGAAGTCGCGCCGCCCACCCGTGAGGTACGCCTCGACCTGCCGTATCGCCTCGGCCAGCAGCGGGGAGCCGGGCGCCTCGGCCGGCTCGGTGCCCAGCCGGGACGCCAGCCGGCCGAGCGCCCGGTCGCGCACCGGATCCGTGGCGTGGAACACGACGTTGACCAGGCCCTCGCGGGTCGCCGCCAGCAGCAGCGGCCCGATGCCGGTGTCCATGACGCTCCACACGACGCGCCGCCCGTACCGCCCATGGCTGTCCATGCGCCCACGGTACGACCCGCCACTGACAGTGCCGGGGGCGGAAGCCGGCCACCGGCGTACGCCCCCGGGCCGGGTGTCACTCCCCGGCGTTCCGTACCGCGCCGCGCACCACGTCGGGCTTGTTGGTGATGATGCCGTCGACGCCGTAGCCCGCGACCTGCCGGGCGCGGCCGGCGTCGTCGACCGTCCAGGTGAAGACCTCCAGCGGCTTGCCGTGCGGGCCGGCGGAGGCATGTACGGCGGACACGTAGTCCGCCGACAGCGAGGCGTGCGAGGGGTTGATCTGGTCGGTGAACGCCGCGTACGAGGGCAGCTCCGCCACGGGCGGCGCGCCGAGGAAACCGGTCTTCACGGCCGGCTTCAGCTCGTGGACGGTGCGGACGCTGCCGGCGCTGAAGCTCTGCACGATCAGCCGGTGCGCCACATGCCGCCGGTCCAGCCAGCCCTCGTTGGCCAGGACCTTGAGGGTCTGCCGCTCGATGCCCGGGTACAGGCCCGGGTTCTTGATCTCCAGCAGCAGCTTCTGGTGGTGGCGCTCGACGCGCCGCACGTACTGCTCCAGCGTCGGCACGCGCGCGCCCGCGTAGGCGGGCCCGAACCAGCTCCCCGCGTCCAGCCGGGCGATCTCGGCGGCGGTGAAGTCCTTCACCTTCCAGGGCGCCCGGTCGGGGAACACCTCCTCGACGTCGGTGGTGCGGCGCAGACTGTCGTCGTGGAGGACGACCAGCTCGCCGTCCTTGGTGCGCTGGACGTCGTTCTCCACCCAGCGGATGCCCAGCTCGGCCGCCTTGTCCACGGCGGCCAGGGTGTTCTCCGGCGCGTACGCGGAGGCCCCCCGGTGGGCGATCACCGTGGGCGGCCGCGTGCCGCCGTCGACGGCGTGGGCGGGGGAGGAGGGGGTCAGCAGGCAGACTCCCAGGAGCGCGGTGGTCGTGGCGGCAACTGCGCGCGCGTGCATGCGTACTCCTCGCGTCGGGCGATCACGGACAGCTCAACTGTGACAGCAGAGCGACAACGGCAGGCGGGTGCAGAATGGCCACAGACTGAATGGCGGTGCTCAACTCCGCTCACCGCGGCCGCACAACTGGGGCGAGACCGTGATTCTTTGCCTGAAAATCGTTCGACCATTCCGGTAGGGGTCATACTCTCTGCCTCGACCCTGCCCGCTCGCGCGGTGCTGGGAGGGGTGTATACCGGATGATTCCGGATGGAAGAGGGCGGAAAGGTAGCCGCGCATGCAGGGCATGGTCGACGGATTCAGCTACGGACTCGTCACGCCGCTGGTGGCCTACCTCATGGCCTGCCTCGGCGGAGCTCTCGGCCTGCGCTGCACCACCAGATCGATGCGGGTGGCCCCGTCCAGGCGCCCCGGGTGGCTCCTCCTCGGCTCCGCGGCGATCGGCTCCGGCATATGGACCATGCACTTCATCGGGATGATGGGGTTCACGATCCACGGCACGCCGATCCGTTACGACGTGCCGATGACGTTCGCGAGCCTGGCCGTCGCCATCGTCATGGTCGGCCTCGGGATCTTCATCGTCGGCTACCGGGGCACGCGCGGAGCGGCCCTGTTCACCGGCGGCACCGTCACGGGCCTGGGCATCGCCTCGATGCACTACCTGGGCATGGCCGGTATGCGCCTTGACGGAGAGCTGCGGTACAACACGCTCACCGTCGCCGCGTCCGTCGTCATCGCCATGGCCGCCGCCACCGCCGCCCTGTGGGCCGCCGGGCAGGAGCGCGGCTTCCTGTGGAGCGTGGGCGCGAGCCTGGTGATGGGGCTCGCCGTCAGCGGCATGCACTACACGGGTATGGCCGCCCTCAGCGTCCACCTGCACGGCACGGCCGAGCCCGCGTCGGGAGAGTCGGCGGCGGCCCTGCTCGCACCGATGCTGGTCGGGCCGCTGGCCTTCCTGATCCTGGCGGGCGTCGTCGTGATCTTCGACCCGCTGATGGTCACGGGCCGCCTCCCCGCCGCGCCGGCCGAGCACAAGCCGGGCGTGCCCGCCCGCCCGGCCGCCCGCGACACGGCCGGCCCGGCGGCCCGTCCCTCCCGGCCGCACCCCCGCCGCCCCCTGGCGCGCAGGCGCTCCCGGGTCCCGCAGAACCGCTGATCGGGACCGGTTGTCAGTGCGGGGTCGTACGGTTGATGACATGCGGCCCGTTTCCCACATCGAACGCACGGTGGCGCCCTTCGAGGTCGTCAGCCCCTACCAGCCGAGCGGCGACCAGCCCGCGGCCATCACCGAGCTCGCCCGGCGCATCGAGGGGGGCGAGAAGGACGTCGTCCTGCTCGGCGCGACCGGCACCGGCAAGTCCGCCACCACCGCGTGGATGATCGAGAAGCTCCAGCGCCCCACCCTCGTGATGGCGCCGAACAAGACGCTGGCCGCCCAGCTGGCGAACGAGT
This sequence comes from Streptomyces sp. NPDC052020, assembly GCF_040680575.1. Taxonomy (NCBI): domain Bacteria; kingdom Bacillati; phylum Actinomycetota; class Actinomycetes; order Kitasatosporales; family Streptomycetaceae; genus Streptomyces; species Streptomyces sp. NPDC052020. The sequence continues at coordinate 174,072 of NZ_JBFAWY010000014.1, read as the reverse complement.
TCCGCGAGCTGCTGCCGAACAACGCCGTCGAGTACTTCGTCTCGTACTACGACTACTACCAGCCCGAGGCGTACGTCCCGCAGTCGGACACCTACATCGAGAAGGACTCCTCGATCAACGAGGAGGTCGAGCGCCTGCGCCACTCCGCGACCAACTCGCTGCTCACCCGCCGTGACGTCGTCGTGGTCGCCTCGGTCTCCTGCATCTACGGCCTGGGCACGCCGCAGGAATACGTGGACCGCATGGTCCCCCTCCGGGTCGGCGACGAGGTCGACCGGGACGAGTTGCTGCGCCGTTTCGTGGACATCCAGTACACGCGCAACGACACCGCCTTCACCCGCGGCACCTTCCGCGTCCGCGGCGACACCATCGAGATCTTCCCCGTGTACGAGGAGCTCGCCGTCCGCATCGAGATGTTCGGCGACGAGATCGAGGCCCTGTCCACCCTGCATCCGCTCACCGGCGAGATCCTCAGCGACGACCAGCAGCTGTACGTCTTCCCCGCCTCCCACTACATCGCCGGCCCCGAGCGCATGGAGCGGGCGGTCAACGGCATCGAGAAGGAGCTGGCCGAGCGCCTGGCCGAGCTGGAGAAGCAGGGCAAGCTCCTGGAGGCCCAGCGCCTGCGGATGCGCACGACGTACGACATCGAGATGCTCCGCCAGATCGGCACGTGTTCCGGCGTGGAGAACTACTCGATGCACTTCGACGACCGCCTGCCCGGCTCCCCGCCGAACACCCTGCTGGACTACTTCCCGGACGACTTCCTGCTCGTCATCGACGAGTCGCACGTCACCGTCCCGCAGATCGGCGCCATGTACGAGGGCGACGCCTCCCGCAAGCGCACCCTGGTCGACCACGGCTTCCGGCTGCCCTCCGCCCTCGACAACCGCCCGCTGAAGTGGGAGGAGTTCCAGGAGCGCATCGGGCAGACGGTTTATCTGTCCGCGACGCCCGGCTCCTACGAGCTGTCCCGCTCGGACGGCGTGGTCGAGCAGATCATCCGCCCCACCGGCCTGGTCGACCCGGAGGTCGTGGTCAAGCCCACCGAGGGGCAGATCGACGACCTGGTGCACGAGATCCGGGGGCGGATCGAGAAGGACGAGCGCGTCCTGGTCACCACGCTCACCAAGAAGATGGCCGAGGACCTCACGGACTACTTCCTGGAGCTCGGCATCCAGGTGCGCTACCTGCACAGCGACGTCGACACCCTGCGCCGGGTGGAACTGCTACGCGAGCTGCGCAGCGGCGAGTACGACGTCCTGGTCGGCATCAACCTGCTGCGAGAGGGACTGGACCTGCCCGAGGTGTCCCTGGTGGCGATCCTCGACGCCGACAAGGAGGGCTTCCTGCGTTCCGGGACCTCCCTGATCCAGACCATCGGCCGCGCGGCGCGCAACGTCTCCGGCCAGGTCCACATGTACGCGGACAAGATCACCCCGGCGATGGCGAAGGCCATCGACGAGACCAACCGCCGCCGGGAGAAGCAGATCGCGTACAACAAGGCGAACGGCATCGACCCCCAGCCGCTCCGGAAGAAGATCAACGACATCGTGGCGCAGATCGCCCGCGAGGACATCGACACCGAGCAGCTGCTCGGCTCGGGCTACCGCAAGTCGAAGGACGGCAAGGGCGCCAAGGCACCCGTGCCCTCCCTCGGCGGCAAGGCGGCCACGGGACCGGGCGCCGCGTCCGGGAAGTCCGCCAAGGGCAAGGCCAAGGAGGCGGTGCCCACCGACCGTCCCGCGGCCGAGCTCGCCGAGCAGATCGAGGACCTCACCGCCCGGATGCGCGCCGCCGCCGCGGACCTCCAGTTCGAGATCGCCGCCCGGCTGCGCGACGAGGTCGCGGAGATGAAGAAGGAGCTTCGCCAGATGCGGGAGGCGGGCCTGTCCTGACGGCCGCGCGGGCGCCGGTCCGCACCGGACCGGCGCCCGCCCTTCTCCCGTGCCCCGCCCGGGACGCGCTGTGTTGCAAGACCGCCACAATGCGCGGAGCGCGGTACGGCACTGTCAGTGGCCGTGCGTAGTGTTCTGGGTAACCGCGGGCGCCGCGGCGACAGGGGACTGTCCGAGAGGGGAATCAGCGCGTGACCGTCAACATGACCAAGGGTCAGGCCATCAGTCTGCAGAAGAACGACGGGGCCAGCCTGACCGCGGTGCGCATGGGTCTCGGCTGGCAGGCGGCCCCCCGGCGCGGCCTGTTCGGCTCCCGCACCCGGGAGATCGACCTCGACGCCTCGGCGGTCCTGTTCGCGGACAAGCAGCCGGTCGACGTCGTGTTCTTCCGGCATCTGGTGAGCGACGACGGCTCGGTGCGCCACACCGGGGACAACCTCGTCGGCGGTGTCGGCCAGGGCGGCGACGACGAGGCGATCCTGGTCGACCTCCAGCGCGTCCCGGTCCACATCGACCAGATCGTCTTCACCGTGAACTCCTTCACCGGCCAGACCTTCCAGGAGGTGCAGAACGCGTTCTGCCGCCTGGTCGACGAGACCAACGGCGAGGAGCTCGCCCGCTACACCCTGGCCGGCGGCGGTGCCTACACCGCCCAGATCATGGCGAAGGTGCACCGCACGGGCGCGGGCTGGACGATGACCGCCCTCGGCTCCCCGGCCAACGGCCGCACCTTCCAGGACCTGATGCCGGCGATCCTGCCCGTGCTGTGACCCGGCCCGTGCCCGCCCCGCGGCGGGCACGGACGGACGGGCGGCGCAGGCACACCACGAGCGGACACAGGGGGAGAAGGCGATGAGGGCCGAGCTGGTGCGGGGGCAGAACCACCCGCTTGACCGGGCCCGTCTGGTCATCCGGGTCTCGGCCGGCACACCGGTCGTGGCCGCGGCCACCCTCGGCGACGCCGACGGGAAGGTCCACGACGAGGCATGGGTCGCCCACCCGGGCACACCCGTCCTGCCGGGCCTGGAGGTCCCCCGGCGGGCGGACGCCGACCACCGCCTCACGGTCGACCTGGACGCCGTGCCGGACGCCGTGCACCGCGTCAGCGTGCTGCTCGCCCTGCCCGCGGGCGACGGCTCGGGCCCCGCCCGGTTCGGTGCCGTCGCCGCCCCCTTCCTGGCCGTCACCGGTCTCGACGGCACCGAGATCGCCGGTTACGCCGTCACCGGCCTGGACGCCGAGGCCGCCGTCGTCGCCCTGGAGTTCTACCGCCGGCAGGGCGTCTGGAAGGTGCGCGCCGTCGGCCAGGGCTACGCGGGCGGCCTCGCCGAGCTCCTCACCGACCAGGGACTGCCCCAGGCCCACCGTCTCGCCGCCGGCATCGCCGAGGCGGCGGCCGGGGGCCCGGGCCGCGGGGCCCCGGCCCCGGCCTCGCGCCCGGCGGACGGCGACCGCTCCCGGCCGGCCACCGCACCGGCGCTCGGCCCGGACCACGGCGCGGCCACGCTCCGCGGCGCCCCCGAACCCGTGCCGGCGGTTCCCCACGTCCCGCACCCCGCGCACGGCGCCCCGCCGCCCGGCACACCGGGACAGCCCGCGTCGCCGTCCGGCCCGGGCGCGGCGGACCGCTCCGCCGTCACCCCGCCGTCCGCGCCCGCCGGCGGCCCGGTCGACTACAGCCATCCCCGCCGCCACAGCGCGGCTCCTCCGCCGCCCCCGCCGGCCGCGCCCGGGCAGCCCGCGCGCCCCGTCGCGGGCGACGCCCCCGGCTGGTCCCTGGAAGAGCGGCTCTACAACCAGGTGTGGGGCATGTTCGAAGACCTGGCCCGCGCCACCGCCGCCTACCGCGGCGCCGTCGACTTCGCCGACGCGCGCAGGGAGCGGGAGCTCGACCAGATCCTGGCCGACCCGCGCAGCCGGATCAGCGGGCAGGGCGACGCCGCCCGGGAGGCGGCCGAGGTCCGGCACGTCGAGCTCGTCGACCGGGCCCGGGAGGCTTTCGACCGGGACCTCGCCCAGCTCACCGCCGAGGCCGAGGTCGTCGAACCCGCGCTGCCGCCGGCGTTCGCGCGCTGGGACAGCCCCGTCTGGCACGCCTACCGGGTGCCGGGGGAGATGCCCATGGCCCTGCGCCTGGGCGACCTCCACCTGCCCGAGGCCGACCGGCTGCGCATACCCATGCTGGTCCGGCTGCCGCTGGAGCGCGGTCTGTGGATCGACAGCGGAGCCGCGGGCCCAGCCGACGGAGGGTTCACCGACACCCATGAGCTGCGGCGCCGCGCCCTGGAGAGCGGCGTCGCGCACGCGGCCCGGCTGCTCGCCGCGCACCCGGCGGGCGAGTTCACCGTGCACGTCGTCGACCCGGCCGGCTCCGGCGCGCCGGCGCTGGCTCCGCTGGTGCGGGCCGGAGTGCTGGCGGATCCGCCCGCGCTCGGCGCCGCGGGAGTGGCGGAGGTGCTGGCCCGGCTCACCCAGCGTGTCGATCTGGTCCAGATGGCGGTGCGCGGGGGCGCCGGCGACTCCCTGCCGCGGGGCTTCGACACCTCCCAGCGGCTGCTGATCGTCCACGACTTCCCGCACGGCTTCGACGACCGGGCGGTGAACCAGCTGCGCTATCTGGCGGACGAGGGACCGGCCGTCGGCGTGCACCTGATGGTGGTCGCCGACCGCGAGGAGTCCGCCGGGTACGGGCCGCTGCTCGACCCGCTGTGGCGTTCCCTGCTGCGGCTCACCCCGGTGGCCGACGACCATCTCGCCGACCCCTGGGTCGGGCACGCGTGGACGTACGAGCCGCCGCTCCCGCCGCCCGGCAGCCAGGTGCTTCAGCAGGTGCTCACCCGGGTCGCCGCGGCCCGCCGCACGGGACTTCGCTGATCACGGCCCTGTGCGTCAGAAATGATCACAGCCCCGTGCGTCAAGTGATCGCAAAGCAGCTCTGACCAGGTGTTTTGATCTTTCCTTTGCCGATCTCTTTACTGTTCCTTGGTGATTGGGGTACTGTCGTTCGTACGGAGGGGAGTACTCCCTGTCTGCTGCGGCGTACCCGTCAATACGGATCAGGCCAGATCCCGGGGCGTCGGCCGTGGGTTCCGGAGCGCGTGACGCGCGCCGGATGCCCGGGGTGGAAGAGACCTCCGGCAGCGACGACGCTGACATCTGCCGTGTTACGTACTGCCGGAGGCGCAGTGGAAGTTTCCATGACCCTGTGGGTCCTGACCATCGTGGGCCTCGCCGCCCTGATCGCGGTCGATTTCTTCATCGGGCGCAAGCCGCACGATGTATCGATCAAGGAAGCGGGCATCTGGACGGGTGTCTGGATCGCCCTGGCCTGTGTCTTCGGGCTCGGCCTGCTCGTCTTCGGAGGCGGCCAGCCCGCCGGCGAGTTCTTCGCCGGCTTCATCACCGAGAAGTCGCTGAGCGTCGACAACCTCTTCGTCTTCGTCCTGATCATGGCCAAGTTCGCCGTGCCCTCGCAGTACCAGCAGCGGGTACTGCTCGTCGGCGTGCTCATAGCCCTGGTCCTGCGGGCGATCTTCATCGCGGCCGGTGCCGCCATCATCGCCAGCTTCTCCTGGGTCTTCTACCTCTTCGGCGCCTTCCTGATCTGGACCGCCTGGAAGCTGATCCAGGAGGCGCGGGCCGACGAGCAGGACGAGGAGTACGAGGAGAACAAGCTGCTCAAGGCGGCCGAGCGCCGCTTCGGCGTCGCCGACCGCTACCACGGCACCAAGCTGTGGATCCAGCAGAACGGCAAGCGGGTCATGACCCCGATGCTGGTCGTGATGCTCGCGATCGGCACCACGGACGTGCTCTTCGCGCTGGACTCGATCCCCGCGATCTTCGGCCTGACCCAGGACCCGTACATCGTCTTCACGGCCAACGCGTTCGCCCTGATGGGTCTGCGCCAGCTGTACTTCCTCATCGGCGGTCTGCTGAAGAAGCTGGTCCACCTCTCCTACGGCCTGTCGATCATCCTCGGCTTCATCGGCGTCAAGCTGGTCCTGCACGCCCTGCACGAGTCGGGGGTCCACGTGCCGGAGATCAGCATCCCGGTCTCGCTCGGCGTGATCTGCGCGGTCCTGATCGTCACCACCCTCACCAGCCTGAGGGCGACCCGGAAGCAGGCGGCCGCCGAAGCGGAGGGTCCGCGGGGCGACGACGCGGCGAAGGACAGCGTCGGGGCCTGACGGCCGTAGGCATCTGACCCCTGGCACCGGGAGGGGCGAGCGGCGTATCGCCGGCCGCCCCTCCCGGCGCCCGCGCGTCGGCGGCCGGCCACTCCGGGCCCTCCCGGGTGGCCGGAATGCGAAACCCGTCCACCTTTGCGACGATCGCCGCATGACCACTCGGCCCAGGGCGCTCATGGCCCAGTGGACGACCGCCGTGCCCGTCGCCGCGGCCGTCCTGCTGGTCCTCACCTGGGGACGCGACCTGCCCGGCGCCGTCGTCGCGCTGGTGACGCTCGTCCTCGCCGGAGCGGTCCTGGCCGCCGTCCACCACGCCGAGGTGGTGGCGCACCGGGTCGGCGAGCCCTTCGGCTCCCTCGTCCTCGCCGTCGCCGTCACGATCATCGAGGTGGCTCTGATCGTCACCTTGATGGCGGACGGCGGGGACAAGAGTTCCACCCTGGCCCGGGACACCGTCTTCGCGGCCGTGATGATCACATGTAACGGCGTCGTCGGGCTCAGCCTGCTGGTCGCCTCCCTGCGGCACCGCACGGCCGTCTTCAACCCCGAAGGCACCGGTGCCGCCCTCGCGACGGTCGCGACCCTCGCCACCCTCAGCCTGGTACTGCCGACGTTCACCACCAGCAAACCGGGCCCGGAGTTCTCCACGGTGCAGCTCACCTTCGCGGCGCTCTCCTCGCTCATCCTGTACGGCCTGTTCATCGCCACCCTGACCATCCGGCACCGCGACTACTTCCTGCCCGTCACCCGGCAGGGCCGCGCCATCACGGCGGAGGACCACGCCGACGCGCCGTCCACCCGCACCGCCCTGGTCAGTCTCGGACTGCTGGGGCTCGCCCTGATCGGTGTGGTCGGCCTGGCCAAGGGAGTGTCGCCCACCATCGAGGACGTGGTGGACGCCGCTGGGCTGCACCACGCCGTCGTCGGAGTGATCATCGCGCTGCTGGTGCTGCTGCCCGAGACCATCGCCGCGTTGCGCTCCGCGCGCCGCGACCGGGTGCAGACCAGCCTGAACCTCGCGCTCGGGTCCGCGATGGCCAGCATCGGCCTGACCATCCCCGCGGTCGCCCTGGCGACGGTGTGGCTCCCCGGGCCGCTCGTCCTCGGCCTGGGATCCATCCACATGGTGCTGCTCGCCCTGACCGTGGTGGTCGCCTCCCTGACGGTCGTACCGGGCCGCGCCACGCCGTTGCAGGGAGGTGTCCACCTGGTGTTGTTCGCCGCCTACCTGGAACTCGCGATCAATCCCTAGCCGGCCCCGGTGCCCGGCCCCCGGCGGGCGGGCCCGGTCAGCCGGTGGCGGGCCGCTCCGCCACCACCGGCACCGGACGTGTCTCGGGCAGCAGCGCGAAGCACCCGAGGCTCAGCAGGGCGAGCGCGGTCAGATACGCCGCCACCCCCCAGGGCACCCGCCCGCCCTGCTCGGCGAGGGCCGTCGCCGCGATCGGGGTGAGCGCGCCCCCGAGGACACCGCCGAGGTTGTAGCCGACCGCGGCGCCCGTGCAGCGCACCCGGGGCTCGTACAGCTCCGGAAGATAGGCGGCGATCACCGCGAACATGGTGATGAACGCGAGCATCGCGCCCAGGAAACCGAGGAACATCGGCAGCGGCGCGCCGGTCGCCAGCAGCGCGACCATCGGGAACATCCACAGGGCAGCGGCCGTGCACCCGGCCAGGCACAGCGGACGCCGGCCGTACCGGTCCCCGAGCAGCGCCGCCAGCGGGGTGACGGCGCCCTTGACCAGCACCGCGGCCATGATGCAGGTCAGCATGACGCTGCGGCTCGCCCCCAGCCGCTCGGTCGCGTACGCCAGGGACCAGGTGGTCACGGCGTAGAAGATCGCGTAACCGGCGGCGAGCGCCCCGGCCGTCAGCAGGACGAGGCGCCAGTGATCGCGCACCACCTCCGCGAGCGGCACGCGCGCGTGGTCGTCGATCTCCAGGAAGCGAGGGCTCTCGGTGAGCGACGACCGCAGCCACAGCCCGGCCAGGGCCAGCCCGCCCGCCATCCAGAACGGCACCCGCCACCCCCACTGGGCGAACTGCGCGTCGGACAGCGTCGCCGACAGCGCCAGCATCACCCCGTTGGCGAGCAGGAAGCCGGCCGCGGGCCCGATCTGAGGGAAGCTCGCCCACAGCGCGCGCCGCTCGGCGGGAGCGTGCTCCGCGGTCAGCAGCACGGCTCCACCCCACTCCCCGCCGAGCCCGAGTCCCTGGAGGAACCGCAGGAGCATCAGGAGCAGGGGAGCGGCCAGACCGATCGTCCCGTACGTCGGCACGCAGCCGACCGCGACCGTCGAGGCACCGGTCAGCAGCAGCGAGGCGACGAGCACCGGCCGCCGCCCGCGCCGGTCCCCGATGTGCCCGAACAGCACCGACCCCAGCGGCCGGGCCACGAAGCCCACCCCGAACGTCGCGAAGGCGGCCAGCGTCCCCGCCATCGGCGAGAACGTCGGGAAGAACAGCGGCCCCAGCACCAGCGCCGCCGCGGTCCCGTACACGAAGAAGTCGTAGAACTCGATCGCCGTCCCGGCGAGCGACGCGGCGGCGAGCCGCGGCATGGAGGGTGTCCTCACGGCACGTACATCGTTCACGCCGCCACAACTACCCACCGTGATCACCGGTTACGGGGGCGCACGGGGGCGGCCCGAGGGTCACGCGGGTCAGTACGTGACGGTGATGCGCCGGGCGGGACCGTCCACGCGGATGAGGCCCCCGTAGGGGAGGACGAGCTGCGGATCGGTGTGCCCGAAGTCCACGTCGAACACGATCGTTGTGCCGGGAGCGTAGGCGCGCATGGCGGCGAGCACGGCCTCGCGCTGCTCCGCCGCGTAGCGGGCACCCTCCTCGGGGGTGCGGGGACGCTCGAAGGACCACGTCTTGGGCCGGGCCATCAGCAGGGCCGAGAAAGGCTGGAGCAGGCCGCGCTCGCCCATGCTCCGCAAGGTGCGGAAGACCTCGGCGGCGCCCGGCATCTCCTCCGACGTCTCCAGGAACAGCACGCCGCCGTCGAACACCGCCGGGTCTCGCGGGATCTCCCGGTCGGCCATGAGCAGCTGGCCGAGGATCTCCAGGCAGCCGCCCCAGCCGCGGCCCTCCACCACCCGGTCGGCGCCGACCCAGGTCCACCCGGTCCCGGGCCGGGTGGCCGGCTCCTCGTCGAACGTCGCCGGGTCGGCCCAGTCGCGGTCCACATCGCGCCAGCGCGCGGCCGGGCGCAGCTCGTACGGTCCCGAGGTGAACAGCGCCGCCCGCAGGGACTCCTCGGTCTGCGGGTGCAGGGCGCCGGGGCGGCCCAGCTCGCACATCACGGACCCGCCGTGGTAGCCGACGATTCCCATGCGGTGCAGACAGGCCAGCAGATTGGTGTTGTCGCTCCAGCCGAAGAAGGGCTTCGGGTGGGCGCGTATCAGCTCCCGGTCCAGCAGCGGCAGCACCGTGATCTGGTCGTCGCCGCCGATCGAGGCGATCACGGCCTTGACGTCCGGGTCCGCGAAGGCGGCGTGGATGTCCGCCGCCCGCTCCCATGGTGCCGACCCCATCGTCCGGGTGGCCGGGTACTCGACCGGCTCCAGCCCGAAGTCCTTCCGCAGCCGCTCCAGGCCCAGTTCGAACGGGAGCGGGAAGAGACCCGGCAGGCCGGAGGAGGGCGAGATCACCGCGATGCGGTCACCGGGCGAGGGCTTGGGAGGGTACACGGGCGTCATCATGACGGGAGGGTACGGCCGGCCGGCCCGCCGGGGCACCGTGATAAACCGGGTCGAGCAGCGGTCGTCGAACGCGCCGCCCGCCCCTCGAACGGACCGGAGGAACCGTGCCCCGCACCCTGGCCAACGCCCCGATCATGATTCTCAACGGCCCCAACCTGAACCTGCTCGGCCAGCGTCAGCCGGAGATCTACGGGCCCGACACCCTCGCCGACGTCGAGGCGATGTGCGCCAAGGCGGCGGCCGCGCACGGCGGCACGGTGGACTTCCGCCAGTCCAACCACGAGGGGGAGCTGGTCGACTGGATCCACGAGGCGCGGCTGAACCACTGCGGGATCGTGATCAACCCGGCCGCCTACTCGCACACCTCGGTCGCGATCCTGGACGCGCTCAACACCTGTGACGGTCTGCCGGTGGTGGAGGTCCACATCTCCAACATCCACCAGCGGGAGTCGTTCCGGCACCACTCCTACGTCTCGCTGCGCGCCGACGGAGTCATCGCCGGGTGCGGGGTACAGGGCTATGTCTTCGGTGTGGAGCGCGTCGCGGCGCTGGCGGGGGCGGCGCGGGCCGAGGCGTGAGCCGTGGGCCCGGCCCGGCGCCCGCCCGCCGTCGCGGCCCGGGCCGCGACACGAGACGGCCTCCGGGCCGCGACACGAGGCGGCCTCCGGGCCGCACGCCCGCGCGTGCGCGCCTCCGCGAGGCCGGCCGGCGCCCACGCGTGTGCCGCCCGGGGCCGTCCGGGCCCAGGCGTGTCCGCGGCCTCCGGGCGGGCCGCACGCGCGCGTGCGCCGCGTCGGCGTCTGATCACCAGCCGCGCGCGTGCCACTCCGGCAGATGGGGCCGTTCCGCGCCCAGCGTGGTGTCGTTGCCGTGCCCCGGGTAGATCCACGACTCGTCCGGGAGGACGTCGAAGATCTTCGTCTCCACGTCGTGGATCAGGCTGGCGAACGCCTTGGGGTCCTTGTGGGTGTTGCCCACGCCGCCGGGGAAGAGGCAGTCCCCCGTGAAGACGTGGGGATGCCCGTGCGGGTCGTCGTAGACCAGGACGATGGAGCCCGGCGTGTGCCCGACCAGATGGCGCGCGGTCAGCTCCACCTGCCCCACGCGGATGGTGTCGCCGTCGTCGACCAGGACATCGGTCGGCACGGGGATGCCCTCGGCGTCGTGGCGGCCCGCGTACGTGCGGGCACCGGTGGCCGCGACCACCTCGGCGAGCGCCTGCCAGTGGTCGCCGTGACGGTGGGTGGTGACGACCGACGCGATGCCGTCGCCGCCGATCATGCCGAGCAGGGTGCCGGCCTCGTTGGCGGCGTCGATCAGCAGTTGCTCGTCCGTGGCCCGGCAGCGCAGCAGATAGGCGTTGTTGTCCATCGGACCGACCGCGATCTTGGTGATCATCAGGTCCTTGAGCTCGTGCACGTCGGCGGGCCCGCCGGCCCTCACCTCTCCGCTGTACGTCATGCCGGTCAGCCTAGTGCCCCGGCCGGGACCGCCGCCGGGCATCGCGTCTACAGCGGGGGAAGCGCCGGGAGCGGACCGCCCGCCACCGACAGCGCCGACCCGTCGCGGCGTCCGGCCAGCCACCCGAGCAGGTCCGCCTCGCTCCCCGTGACGGTGACCGCGGGCGCGTCCGCCTCCCGGCCCGTGCCCCACACGCGCGTACCGTCGGTCAGGCGGGTGGGCGGCACGTCCGGGTGGCCGGTGAACCGCTCGGCGAGGAAGCCGATCTCCCGCTCCGTGAACTGGGCCGGGAGGTCCTCCAGCTCGTATCCCGCCGCCAGGTCCACGTGGTGCAGCTCCACCTCCACCCACCGCCGGAAGGGCACCCGCCGGGCGGAGTCGGTGACCCCGTTGCGCAGCTCCACCGTGCGGGACCAGTCCCCGGGGGCGGCCCCGGCCGCCTCGAAGCGGGCCGCGCTCTCGCGCAGGTCGGCGAGGTGTGCGTCGAGGGGGCGCGGGGCGTCCCGCTCGATGTCGGCGTCCCGGGCCTCTCCGGAGACGTACATGGGGCGTCCTTCGAGGACGTTCACCAGAGCGTCCGCGTTGCGGGCGAGGTGGGCGAGGACATGGCCGCGCGTCCAGCCCGGCAGCCGTGACGGCTCCGTCACAGCCGAGTCGTCCAGTTCGCCGACCGCGGCGAGCAGCCGTTCGGTAGCGTCACGTACAGACGCCAGGTCACGCGCGTGATCCATCATGGTGCTGACCCTAGACCGCGCCACACGTTCGGGTGAAGGTGGCGGACCATCCCCGTAAATCGAATGCGCGTGCTATATGGTCGGACGTGGCGTCGGGCATGCTGGAGAGCCGGGGTTTGTTGACAACCCGTGAATCCGACCGGCGTTGTCAGTGGCTCCCCCTAGTGTGAGAAAGCACGGGGGCCCCGCCCCTGTCACTTCTCCCAAGAAAGGTGCGGACCGGCGTGGCCGACCGTCTCATCGTCCGTGGCGCGCGCGAGCACAACCTGAAGAACGTCTCGCTCGACCTGCCTCGTGACGCGCTCATCGTCTTCACGGGCCTGTCCGGGTCGGGCAAGTCCTCCCTGGCCTTCGACACGATCTTCGCCGAGGGCCAGCGGCGCTACGTGGAGTCGCTCTCCTCCTACGCCCGGCAGTTCCTGGGCCAGATGGACAAGCCGGACGTCGACTTCATCGAGGGCCTCTCCCCGGCGGTCTCCATCGACCAGAAGTCGACCTCGCGCAACCCGCGCTCCACGGTCGGCACCATCACCGAGGTCTACGACTACCTCCGCCTGCTCTTCGCGCGCATCGGCAAGCCGCACTGTCCCGAGTGCGGCCGCCCGATCTCGCGCCAGTCGCCGCAGGCCATCGTCGACAAGGTCCTGGAACTGCCCGAGGGCAGCCGCTTCCAGGTGCTGTCCCCCCTGGTGCGCGAGCGCAAGGGCGAGTTCGTCGACCTCTTCGCCGACCTCCAGACCAAGGGCTACTCCCGCGCGCGGGTCGACGGCGAGACCGTCCAGCTCTCCAACCCGCCCACCCTGAAGAAGCAGGAGAAGCACACCATCGAGGTGGTCGTCGACCGCCTCACGGTCAAGGACTCCGCCAAGCGCCGCCTCACCGACTCCGTCGAGACCGCTCTCGGCCTGTCGGGCGGCATGGTCGTGCTCGACTTCGTCGACCTCCCCGAGGACGACCCGGAGCGCGAGCGCATGTACTCGGAGCACCTGTACTGCCCGTACGACGACCTCTCCTTCGAGGAGCTGGAGCCCCGCTCGTTCTCCTTCAACTCGCCCTTCGGCGCCTGCCCCGACTGCACGGGCATCGGCACGCGCATGGAGGTCGACCCGGAGCTGATCGTCCCGGACCCGGAGAAGTCCCTGGACGAGGGCGCCATCCACCCCTGGTCGCACGGCCACACCAAGGACTACTTCGGCCGTCTGATCGGCGCGCTCGCCGAGGCTCTCGGCTTCCGGACGGACATCCCCTTCGCGGGCCTGCCGCAGCGCGCCAAGAAGGCCCTGCTCCACGGCCACAAGACGCAGGTGGAGGTCCGCTACCGCAACCGGTACGGCCGCGAGCGCCGCTACACCACGGCCTTCGAGGGCGCGGTGCCGTTCGTCAAGCGCCGGCACAGCGAGGCCGAGTCCGACGCCAGCCGGGAGCGCTTCGAGGGCTACATGCGCGAGGTGCCCTGCCCCACCTGTGAGGGCACCCGCCTCAAGCCCGTCGTCCTCGCGGTCACCATCGAGGGCAGGTCGATCGCCGAGGTCTCCGCGATGTCGATCAGCGACTGCGCGGAGTTCCTGGGCGAGCTGAAGCTCACCGCCCGCGACAAGAAGATCGCCGAGCGCGTGCTGAAGGAGGTCAACGAGCGGCTGCGGTTCCTGGTCGACGTCGGCCTGGACTACCTCTCGCTGAACCGCGCGGCCGGCACGCTCTCCGGCGGCGAGGCCCAGCGCATCCGCCTGGCCACCCAGATCGGCTCCGGCCTCGTCGGCGTCCTGTACGTCCTCGACGAGCCGTCCATCGGCCTGCACCAGCGCGACAACCACCGGCTGATCGAGACCCTGGTCCGGCTGCGCGACATGGGCAACACGCTCATCGTCGTCGAGCACGACGAGGACACCATCAAGACCGCCGACTGGATCGTCGACATCGGCCCCGGTGCCGGCGAGCACGGCGGCAAGGTCGTGCACAGCGGTTCCCTGAAGGAGCTGCTCGCCAACGCCGAGTCGCAGACCGGCCAGTACCTGTCGGGCAGGAAGTCCATTCCGCTGCCCGAGGCCCGGCGCCCGCTCGACCCGTCCCGCCGGCTCACCGTGCACGGCGCCCGCGAGAACAACCTGAAGGACATCGACGTCTCCTTCCCGCTGGGCGTGTTCACCGCGGTCACCGGTGTGTCCGGCTCCGGCAAGTCGACGCTGGTCAACGACATCCTGTACACGCACCTCGCCCGTGAGCTGAACGGCGCGAGGAACGTACCGGGGCGGCACACGCGCGTGGACGGCGACGACCTCGTCGACAAGGTCGTCCACGTCGACCAGTCGCCGATCGGCCGCACCCCGCGGTCGAACCCGGCGACGTACACCGGCGTCTTCGACCACATCCGCAAGCTGTTCGCCGAGACGACCGAGGCCAAGGTCCGGGGCTACATGCCCGGCCGGTTCTCCTTCAACGTCAAGGGCGGCCGCTGCGAGAACTGCGCGGGCGACGGCACGATCAAGATCGAGATGAACTTCCTCCCGGACGTGTACGTGCCGTGCGAGGTCTGCCACGGAGCCCGGTACAACCGGGAGACCCTGGAGGTCCACTACAAGGGCAAGTCCATCGCCGACGTCCTGAACATGCCGATCGAGGAGGCCATGGACTTCTTCGAGGCCGTCCCCGCGATCTCCCGCCACCTCAGGACGCTGAACGACGTCGGTCTCGGCTACGTCCGCCTCGGCCAGTCCGCGACCACGCTGTCCGGCGGCGAGGCGCAGCGCGTGAAGCTCGCCAGCGAGCTCCAGCGCCGCTCCACCGGACGCACGGTCTACGTCCTGGACGAGCCGACCACCGGTCTGCACTTCGAGGACATCAGCAAGCTGCTGAAGGTCCTGTCCGGGCTGGTTGACAAGGGCAACACGGTCATCGTCATCGAGCACAACCTCGACGTGATCAAGACCGCCGACTGGGTCGTCGACATGGGACCCGAGGGCGGCGCCGGCGGTGGCCTGGTGGTCGCCGAGGGCACCCCCGAGCAGGTCGCCGCGGTCCCGGCCAGCCACACCGGCAAGTTCCTGCGGGACATCCTGGGAGCCGACCGGATCAGCGACGCGGAGCCGGTGAAGGCCCCGCGCAAGGCCGCCAGGACGGTGGCCGCCAAGGCCGCCACCGCCAGGAAGACCGCCACCGGGACGGTCGACGGCACCGCCGCCAAGAGGACGGCCGCCAAGAAGTCGGCCACGAAGAAGGCGGCCGCCGAGAAGACGGCCACCGGACGGACCGCCGCGAAGAAGTCCACTCGGGCGGGCAAGGCCTGACAGGCCGGACAGGGCCGGCCGGCCGCGTAAGGACGCGCCGTGTCGCTCGGGCAGAGCCCGAGGGACACGGCGCGTCCGCGTGTCTCAGGCACCCTCGGCGCCGCGAACCGCAGGTCGAGCCGGATCGGTGACGCCATCGCCAGCCGCGCCCGGACCGGCCGGACCGCCGCGGGGCCCTCAGGGCCGCAGCTCGTGCGCGTACGGCGGTTCCGCGCCCGGGCGCGAGCAGGTGACGGCCGCCGCGCGCGCCGCGAAGTCCAGCAGCCCCGCCCAGTCCCGCGGGCCCAGCTCGGCCACGGCCCGCGCGCCGAGCGCGTCCCGCTCCGCCAGCCCGTGCAGCAGCGCCGCGTTCACCGTGTCGCCCGCGCCGATGGTGTCGGCCACCTCGACCCGCTCGCCCGGCACCTCGTACACGCCGCCGTCACGGGTGTAGGCGGTCAGCCCGTCCCCGCCCCGGGTGACGACGACCGCCGCCGGCCCGGCCGCCAGCCACTCCCGCGGCGTGCCGCCGAGCCACTCGGCGTCCTCCGCGGACAGCTTCAGCAGCGTCACCGACGGCAGCCAGCTCTCGAACCGCGCCCGGTAGGCGTCCGGGTCCGGGATCAGCCCCGCCCGGATGTTCGGATCCAGCGCGGTGAACAGGCCCCGCGCCGCCGCGTCGCGCAGCAGCCCCTCGTAGGCGCTCGCCCCCGGCTCCAGCACCAGCGAACAGGTGCCGAAAGAGATCGCCCGGGTGCCGGACGGCAGCGCGGCGGGCGCCGTGAACAGCCGGTCCGCCGTCCCCTCGACGTAGAAGGAGTACGCGGCCGAGCCGTCCGCGCCCACCGTGGCGACGGCGAGCGTCGTCGGCTCGGGCCCGCGCTGCACCGGTGACAGGTCCACGCCGGACGCGCGCAGCCGCTCCAGCAGCGCCTCGCCGAACGCGTCGAGGGAGACCCGGGAGCAGAAGGCGGTGGGGGAGCCGAGGCGTGCCAGCGCCACGGCCGTGTTGTACGGGCCGCCGCCGAGCGCCGGTGTCAGCGCGGCGAGCGCCCCCGTGCCCTGCGGTACCAGGTCGATCAGTGCCTCACCGGCGACGACGATCACGGACGGTCCCTTTCCGGGGCGATGCGCGGAACTGCCGGGCGGGCCGGGCAGCCGCGTGCGGTGCGATGGACGATGGCGTACGGGAGCCGCGGGATCCGGCCCGGCGGACCGGGTGCGGCACCGACGTCACCGGGCGGGAACGTATCCGGTCCGCCGCCCGGACGTAAACGCCGCCATCGGGGCCGCGCCGCGCGCCCGGTCACGGCCGGGGCACGCCCCCGCCCTGTTCCGGCCGTCATCAGGCCCCGGGCCCGCGGCCCGCACCCCCGTCGCGCACCCTGTCCCCCGGCCAGGCCCCGCCGCCCGCGCCGCATCGCCGCCCGCCCCCTTGACCCGCCCCCACCGGCCCCGAACGCCGCCGGTATCGTCGGCGTGCACCGCCGTCCGACCAGTGGAGACCCTGATGCCCGGCCGACCCTCCGCGAGCCGCCGTACCGTCCTGCGAGGAGTCGCCCTCACCCCCGTCGCCGGACTCGGCGCCGCCGCCTGCTCCCCCGGCGGGGACGCGGGGCCCGCCGGGCCCACCGCGCCCGTCGAGCTCGGGGACGAGAAGGAGGTCGCCCGGGGGAGTGCCACGCTGTACCGGGAGCACAACGTGGTCGTCAGCCGGGGCGAGGACGGTTCCCTGAGGGCCTACAGCTCGATCTGCACGCACGCGGGGTGCCCCATCAACAAGCTGAAGGGGACGACCCTGGTCTGCCCCTGCCACGGCAGCGAGTTCGACGCGCGGACCGGCGAGGTGCTCCAGGCCCCGGCCACCGTGCCGCTGGAGAAGCTGTCCGTACGGACGGAGAAAGGCAGGATCGTGGCGGGTCCGGACGCCTGAGCGGGCGCGCCGCCCGCCGCGGGACGGGCACCCGGCTCCGCCGCAGGGCAGGCACCCGGCTGCGCCGGAGGACGGCGGCCGGACGGCCCTGATCCACGAGCCTGGCCGGGCGTCGTCCACAGCGCCGCCGGAGTGTCGGTCCCCGCCAGTAGGGTGTGAGTCATGGCCGACCCCTCCAGCTACCGCCCCAGGCCGGGTGACATCCCGGACTCCCCGGGGGTGTACAGGTTCCGTGACGAGCACCGCCGGGTGATCTACGTCGGAAAGGCGAAGAGCCTGCGCCAGCGCCTGGCGAACTACTTCCAGGACCTGGCGAACCTCCACCCGCGCACCCGGTCCATGGTCACCACGGCCGCGTCCGTGGAGTGGACGGTGGTGTCCACGGAGGTCGAGGCCCTCCAGCTGGAGTACTCCTGGATCAAGGAGTACGACCCCCGGTTCAACGTCAAGTACCGCGACGACAAGAGCTACCCCTACCTCGCGGTGACGATGAACGAGGACTTCCCGCGCGTGCAGGTGATGCGCGGGCACAAGAAGAAGGGCGTGCGCTACTTCGGGCCCTACGCGCACGCGTGGGCGATCCGCGACACGGTCGACCTGCTGCTGCGCGTCTTCCCGGTGCGCACCTGCTCGGCCGGTGTCTTCAAGAACGCCACCCGCACCGGCCGCCCCTGCCTGCTCGGCTACATCGGCAAGTGCTCCGCGCCCTGTGTGGAGCGGGTGAGCGCCGAGGAGCACCGGGAGCTCGCCGAGGAGTTCTGCGACTTCATGACCGGCCGTACCGGGACGTACATCCGGCGCCTGGAGAAGCGGATGACCGAGGCCGCCGAGGAGATGGAGTACGAGCGGGCGGCCCGGCTGCGCGACGACATCGAGGCCCTGAAGAAGGCCATGGAGAAGAACGCGGTCGTGCTCGCCGACGCGACCGACGCGGATCTGATCGCCGTCGCGGAGGACGAGCTGGAGGCGGCCGTCCAGATCTTCCACGTGCGCGGCGGGCGCGTGCGCGGTCAGCGCGGCTGGGTGACCGACAAGGTCGAGGAGATCACCACCGGCGCCCTGGTCGAGCACGCGTTGCAGCAGCTGTACGGGGAGGAGAGCGGCGACGCCGTTCCCAAGGAGGTGCTGGTCCCGGCCCTGCCCGACCCCGTGGAGCCGGTGCAGGAGTGGCTCGCCGGGCGCCGCGGGGCCCAGGTCTCCCTGCGCATCCCGCAGCGCGGCGACAAGAAGGCGCTCATGGAGACCGTGCAGCGCAACGCCCAGCAGTCGCTCGTCCTGCACAAGACCAGGCGCGCCTCCGACCTGACCACGCGCTCGCGCGCCCTGGAGGAGATCGCCGAAGCCCTCTGCCTGGACAGCGCGCCCCTGAGGATCGAGTGCTACGACATCTCGCACCTCCAGGGGGACGACGTGGTGGCGTCCATGGTGGTCTTCGAGGACGGACTGGCCCGCAAGAGCGAGTACCGCCGCTTCCAGATCAAGGGCTTCCGGGGGCAGGACGACGTCCGGTCCATGCACGAGGTGATCACCCGCCGCTTCCGCCGCTACCTCGCCGAGAAGGAGAAGACGGGGGAGTGGACGGACGGGGACCAGCTCGGCGACGGACTCAAGGAGAGGCTCGGCGACCCGCCCGCGGAGGCGCTCGGCAACGGGCCCGCGGCCGCGCTCGGCAACGGCCTCAAGGACGAGGAGGGCCGCCCCAAGCGCTTCGCCTACCCCCCGCAGCTCATCGTCGTCGACGGCGGCCGGCCCCAGGTGGCCGCGGCCCAGCGGGCCCTGGACGAGCTGGGCATCGACGACATCGCCGTCTGCGGTCTGGCCAAGCGGCTGGAGGAGGTCTGGCTGCCCGCCGAGGAGGACCCGGTGGTCCTGCCGCGCACCAGCGAGGGCCTGTACCTCCTCCAGCGCGTCCGCGACGAGGCGCACCGCTTCGCCATCACCTACCAGCGCAGCAAGCGGGCCAAGCGCCTGCGCTCCAGTCCCCTGGACGACGTGCCCGGCCTGGGCGAGACCCGCAAACAGGCGCTGATCAAGCACTTCGGTTCGGTGAAGAAGCTGCGGGCCGCGACGATCGACCAGATCCGCGAGGTACCCGGCATAGGCAGGAAGACCGCCGAGACGGTCGCCGCGGCCCTCGCCCAGGCGGTCCCGGCCGCGCCCGCCGTGAACACGGCGACCGGAGAGATCATGGAAGACGAGGACGGGGCGCCCGAGACGGCGGCGGGTGCTCCGGGGGAACCCGTGACCGCGGGTGCCCCGGACCGACGACGGGGGCAGGACAGATGACCGAGCACGACACCCGGTCCGCAGCGGAGCGGAACCGGGCCCAGCAGCGGACCGGCGAGGAGCCCGCCGAGCGGGCGGCCTCCCCCGACCAGCGCCATGACGACGGAGCACAGGTGAGTACGGGCAAGGAAACAGCCGGGGCCCCCGAGGCGGCCATCCCCGAGCTGGTGATCATCTCCGGCATGTCCGGGGCCGGCCGCTCCACGGCCGCCAAGTGTCTGGAGGACCTGGGCTGGTTCGTCGTCGACAACCTCCCGCCCGCGCTGATCCCCACCATGGTGGAGCTCGGCGCCCGCTCCCAGGGCAACGTGGCCCGGATCGCGGTCGTCGTCGACGTCCGCGGCCGCCGCTTCTTCGACAATCTGCGCGAGTCCCTCGCCGACCTCGACGCCCGCGGCGTCACCCGGCGGATCGTCTTCCTGGAGTCCTCCGACGAGGCCCTGGTGCGCCGCTTCGAGTCGGTGCGCCGCCCGCACCCCCTCCAGGGCGACGGCCGCATCGTCGACGGCATCGCCGCCGAGCGGGAGCTGCTGCGCGAGCTGCGCGGCGACGCCGACCTGGTGATCGACACCTCCGGCCTCAACGTGCACGAGCTGCGCGCCAAGATGGACGCCCAGTTCGCCGGCGAGGAGGAGCCCGAGCTGCGGGCGACGGTGATGTCCTTCGGCTACAAGTACGGCCTGCCCGTCGACGCCGACCTGGTCGTCGACTGCCGCTTCCTGCCCAACCCCCACTGGGTCCCGGAGCTGCGCCCGTACACCGGCCTCAACGAGGAGGTGTCGGGCTATGTCTTCAACCAGCCCGGCGCCAAGGAGTTCCTCGACCGGTACTCGGAGCTGCTCCAGCTCGTTGCCACGGGCTACCGTCGGGAGGGCAAGCGCTATGTGACCATCGCCGTCGGCTGCACCGGCGGCAAGCACCGCTCCGTCGCCATGTCGGAGAAGCTCGCCGGGCGGCTCGCCGCCGAGGGTGTGGAGACGGTGGTCGTGCACCGGGACATGGGACGGGAATGACAGGACGTACTCCGCGGCTGAGCAGGCTGCGCAGGGTGGTGCCCGAGGGGCGCGGGGGACGCGGGAGCCGCCCCGTGGAGTCCCGGGGCGGCCGGCCGCGCCGCCGGGGCACCCAGCCCAAGGTCGTCGCCCTCGGCGGCGGCATGGGCCTGTCCGCCTCGCTCGCCGCGCTGCGCCGGATCACCGGCGACCTCACCGCCGTCGTCACCGTGGCCGACGACGGCGGCTCCAGCGGGCGCCTCCGTGACGAGCTGGGCGTCCTGCCGCCCGGCGACCTGCGCAAGGCGCTGGCCGCGCTGTGCGGCGACGACGACTGGGGCCAGACCTGGGCGCGGGTCATCCAGCACCGCTTCCAGTCCCACGGGGAGATGCACGGCCACGCGGTCGGCAACCTGCTGATCGTCGCCCTGTGGGAGCAGCTCGGCGACCACGTCCAGGCCCTGGACCTGGTGGGCAAGCTGCTCGGCGCGCAGGGCCGCGTGCTGCCCATGTCCGCCGTGCCGCTGGAGCTCCAGGCCCTGGTCAGGGGCCATGACCCGGACCGGCCGGAGGAGGTGGACACCGTACGGGGGCAGGCGACCGTCGCCCTGACCCCGGGCGAGGTGCAGTCCGTGCACCTCGTGCCCCACGACCCGCCCGCCGTCCCCGAGGCGGTCGACGCCGTCCTCGACGCGGACTGGGTCGTCCTCGGCCCCGGCTCCTGGTTCTCCTCCGTCATCCCGCACCTGCTGGTGCCCGAGCTGCTGGACGCGCTCACCCAGACCAAGGCGCGCCGGGTGCTCTCCTTGAACCTCGCCCCGCAGCCCGGAGAAACCGAGGGCTTCTCCCCGCAGCGTCATTTGGAGGTTTTGGGACGACACGCCCCTAAACTCGCCCTGGACGTGGTGCTGGCCGACGAGGCCGCCGTGCCCGACCGCGACCTGCTGACCGACGCCGCCAAGCGCTTCGGCGCCGCGGTGGAGCTGGCGCCGGTGGCCCGGACCGACGGGACCCCGCGGCACGACCCGGAGCTGCTGGCCGCCGCGTACGACCGTATTTTTCGGATGCATGGAAGGATCGGCCCATGGCGATGACGGCAGCGGTGAAGGACGAGATCTCCCGGCTCCCCGTCACCCGGACCTGCTGCAGAAAGGCGGAGGTCTCCGCCGTTCTGCGGTTCGCCGGCGGCCTTCACCTGGTGAGCGGGCGCATCGTGATCGAGGCGGAGCTGGACACCGCGATGGCGGCCCGCCGCCTGAAGCGGGACATCCTGGAGATCTTCGGCCACGGTTCCGAGCTGATCGTGATGGCGCCGGGCGGGCTGCGGCGCGGCTCGCGCTACGTGGTGCGGGTCGTCGCGGGCGGCGACCAGCTGGCCCGCCAGACCGGACTGGTGGATGGCCGGGGCCGCCCCATCCGCGGGCTGCCCCCGCAGGTGGTCTCGGGGGCCACCTGCGACGCCGAGGCGGCCTGGCGGGGCGCGTTCCTGGCGCACGGCTCGCTCACCGAGCCGGGCCGCTCCTCCTCCCTGGAGGTGACCTGCCCCGGTCCGGAGGCCGCGCTCGCCCTGGTCGGCGCCGCCCGCCGGCTGTCGATCGCCGCGAAGGCCCGCGAGGTGCGCGGCGTGGACCGGGTCGTCGTCCGCGACGGCGACGCGATCGGCGCCCTGCTCACCCGGCTCGGTGCCCATGAGTCGGTGCTGGCCTGGGAAGAGCGCCGGATGCGCCGCGAGGTCCGCGCCACGGCCAACCGCCTCGCCAACTTCGACGACGCCAACCTGCGCCGCTCCGCCCGCGCGGCGGTCGCCGCCGGTGCCCGGGTGGCCCGCGCCCTGGAGATCCTCGGCGACGACGTCCCCGAGCACCTCGCCGCCGCCGGGCGGCTGCGGATGGAGCACAAGCAGGCGTCCCTGGAGGAGCTGGGCGCGCTCGCCGACCCGCCGCTGACCAAGGACGCGGTCGCCGGGCGGATCCGCCGCCTGCTGGCCATGGCCGACAAGCGCGCCGCCGACCTCGGCATCCCGGGCACGGACGCCAACCTCAGCGAGGAACTGGCCGACAACCTGACCGGCTGACCCGCGCGGCCCCCGGTGCCGACCGCCATCCGGGTGGTCGGCACCGGCGTTCCCGTGTCGTCGAGGCGCTCTTGACTCGATCATCGACTGTCATGAGCCTGGCAACCTGTTCGCTGCCGTGGCGAACCACCGCTAGGGGGGTTCATGAGACACAGAGCGAAATCGATCCTCGCCGTCGCCGCGCTCCTGATCGGCGGAGCGGGCCTCGCACCCGCCGCCCAGGCCCAGCCCGCGCGCTCCGCGGGTCCGGACGCGGAGGAAGTCAAGGTCTTCCGCGCCGACGTCACCAAGGAGCAGGTACCCCTGCTGCTGGCGGCCGGCCAGGACGGCCACGAGCTCGGTGAGCAGGTCCCCGACAAGGGCACCGCCACCGTCGAGGTGTACCTCACCGACCGGCAGGCGCGAAAGCTCGAACGGCAGGGCGTCGGCCTCACCGAGCACAGTCTGACCGGCCGCGCCGAGGCGCGGGTCGAGGACGCCGCCGAGGGCGTGTTCCGGCCGTACAGCGGCGAGGGCGGCCTGAGCCAGGAGATCCTCCGGACCGCCCGGCAGCACCCCGGCCTCACCAAGGTCGTGTCCATCGGCACGACGATCCGGGGCCAGGACATCCTCGCCCTGAAGCTCACCAAGGGCGCGCGGCGGTCCGCGGACGGCTCCAAGCCCGCCGTGCTGTACCTGTCCAACCAGCACGCGCGCGAGTGGATCACGCCGGAGATGACCCGGCGGCTGATGCACCATTACCTGGACAACTACCGGACCGACCGGCGCGTCAAGAAGATCGTCGACACCACCGAACTGTGGTTCGTGCTGTCCGCCAACCCCGACGGGTACGACTACACCTTCCAGAGCGACGACACCCGGCTGTGGCGCAAGAACCTGCGCGACGTCAACGGCGACGGCGCCATCACCACCGGCGACGGCGTCGACCTCAACCGGAACTTCGCCTACAAGTGGGGCTACGACAACGAGGGCTCGTCCCCCAGCCCCACCAGCCAGACCTACCGCGGCGCGGGGCCGAACTCCGAGCCCGAGACCCGGGCGCTGGACGCCTTCCAGAAGCGGATCGGCTTCCGGTTCGGCATCAACTACCACTCCGCCGCCGAACTCCTCCTCTACGGCGTGGGCTGGCAGGTCGCCACCCGCACCCCCGACGACGTGCTCTACGAGGCCCTCGCCGGCACCCCGGAGAACTCCGCCGTCCCGGGCTACCGCCCGCAGCTCTCCTCCGAGCTGTACACCACCAACGGCGAGGCGGACGGCCACGCGGCCAACGTCAACGGCATGGCGATGTTCACCCCGGAGATGTCGACCTGCCAGTCCGTCTCCGACGCCGATCCGAACGACGAGTGGAACGCGGCCGACTGCCGCTCCATCTTCACCTTCCCGGACGACGAACGACTGATCCAGCGGGAGTTCGAGAAGAACGTCCCCTTCGCGCTCTCCGTCGCCGAGTCCGCCGCCCGCCCCGACCGGCCCGTCTCCGCCGTCGGCCTGGAGGCCGCCGACTTCACCCCCGCGGCCTTCTCCGCCTCGTACGCGCGCGGCGGCGACCAGGAGGTCTCCGTCGTCGCCCGCAAGTCGCTGCGGGACAAGGAACTCCGGTACCGCGTCAACGGCGGCCGTACCCACGACATGGCGCTCAGGCCCTGGAAGGGCGGCGAGCGCTACGGCGGCGAGGACAACCTCCACTTCGACGAGTACCGCGCGAAGGTCCTAGACGGCGAACCGGGCGACAAGGTCGAGGTGTGGTTCACCGGCGAGACGCGGGGCGGCAGGAAGGTCTCCGGCGGGCACTTCACCTACACGGTCGCCCAGCGGCCGCGCGCGGACGTGCTCGTCGTCGCCGAGGAGGGCACGGCCGCCGCGCACGCCGGGACCTACGCCGACGCGCTGAAGGCCAGCGGCCGCCGGGCCGCCGTCTGGGACGTCGCCACCCAGGGCGTGCCCGACGCGCTCGGCGTGCTCGGCCACTTCCACGCCGTCGTCCACCACACCGGCGCGGCGGTGCCCGGCGCCGCCACCCAGCTCCAGCTGCGGGCCTACCTCAACGAGGGCGGCAAGCTGATCGAGGCGGGCGAACAGGCCGGCGGCGGCGTCGACCTCGGCGACGGCACCCTGTCCGACGACTTCAGCCAGTACTACCTGGGCGCCTACACCCGTACGCCGACGCCCGGGGCGAGCGGGTTCACCGGCTCCGGCCGGCTCGACGGCTTCGCCGGCCCGCTGGCCGACGCGCCCGGCAACCCGCTGGACCGGGCCGGTACCTACGGCGTCACCTCGGAGGAACTGCCCGTCGCCACCCACCCGCAGTTCGCCAGCGAGGGCGCGGGACAGTTCGCCGGGACGGTCAGCCCGTACGGGCCGTACGCGGGCGCCCACATGGCCGCCGCCGTCCACACCGACGACGCCTACAAGCGGCTCACCCGCACCCTCGACCTCACCGGCGTGAGCGCGGCCGACGCACCGGCCCTGCGCACCCGGCTGCTGTGGGACACCGAGCCCGGCTACGACCACGTACTGGTCGAGGCCCGCACCGCCGGGGCCGACGACTGGACCACGCTCCCCGAGGCGGGGGGCGCCACCACCACGGCCGTACCGGCGGAGTGCGCGGCCGGGTACTACGTCGGCGAGCACCCCTGGCTGAAGCGGTACCTGACCGTGGGCGACGACGGCTGCGCCGCGCGGGGCACCAGCGGGGCGTGGCACAGCCTCACCGGCTCCTCCGGGGGCTGGCGGCAGGTCGCCTACGACCTGAGCGCGTACGCCGGGCGGCAGGTGGAGGTCTCCCTGAGCTATGTCAGCGACCCCGGCACCGGCGGCCGCGGCGTCCTGGCCGACGAGGCCGCGCTGGTCGTCGGCGGCGGCGCGGCCGAGACGGAGGGCTTCGAGACGTCCCTGGGCGCCTGGCGGGCCGCCGGACCGCCTCCGGGCAGCCCCGCCGTCCTGAAGGACTGGGCGCGCACCGGCACGCTGTTCCGGACCTACGGAGCGGTCACCACGGACGACACGGTGCTGCTGGGATTCGGTCTGGAACATCTGTCCACGGCGGCCGACCGGGCGGCCCTGATGCGCAAGGCCCTCGCGGCACTGGAAGGGTGACCTGCCAGGTCACACCGGGCGTCACGGAACGTAGCCGTCCGACGTGATCATTGTTCCGCTCCGGGCGGTCCGTGCCCTACTGGCGGGTACGGACCGCCGTGCCGTGTATGAGCCGTCTCGATGTCACTCCCGGGGTCCAGGAGAGGTAGGGTCGGAGGTGGTCGGGGACATCCCATACAGCTCGCCGGCATCGAGAGCCGGCTACCAACGAGGAGATCGGTTCGTGACGATCCGCGTAGGCATCAACGGCTTTGGCCGCATCGGTCGTAACTACTTCCGCGCGCTGCTGGAGCAGGGTGCAGACATCGAGATCGTGGCTGTCAACGACCTGGGTGACACCGCG
The DNA here is from genome assembly GCF_040680575.1 of Streptomyces sp. NPDC052020. Taxonomy (NCBI): domain Bacteria; kingdom Bacillati; phylum Actinomycetota; class Actinomycetes; order Kitasatosporales; family Streptomycetaceae; genus Streptomyces; species Streptomyces sp. NPDC052020. Next base: position 148,092 of record NZ_JBFAWY010000014.1, on the reverse strand, counting down.
ACCACCGCTCACCTGCTGAAGTACGACACCATCCTCGGCCGCCTCAAGCAGGAGGTGTCGCACACCGAGGACACCATCACCGTCGGCGACAAGACCATCAAGGTCCTCTCCGAGCGCAACCCCGCCGACATCCCCTGGGGCGAGCTGGGTGTCGACATCGTCATCGAGTCCACCGGCATCTTCACCAAGAAGGAAGACGCCGAGAAGCACCTCGCCGGCGGCGCCAAGAAGGTCATCATCTCCGCTCCGGCGAAGAACGAAGACGTCACCGTCGTGATGGGCGTCAACCAGGACCAGTACGACCCGGCGAACCACCACGTCATCTCCAACGCCTCCTGCACCACCAACTGCGTGGCGCCGATGGCGAAGGTGCTCGACGAGAACTTCGGCATCGTCAAGGGCCTGATGACGACGGTCCACGCGTACACCAACGACCAGCGCATCCTGGACTTCCCGCACAAGGACCTGCGCCGCGCCCGCGCCGCCGCCGAGAACATCATCCCGACCACCACGGGCGCCGCCAAGGCCACCGCCCTGGTCCTGCCGCAGCTCAAGGGCAAGCTGGACGGCATGGCCATGCGCGTCCCGGTCCCGACCGGCTCGGTCACCGACCTGGTCGTCGAACTCTCCCGCGAGGTCACCAAGGAAGAGGTCAACGCCGCCTTCCAGAAGGCCGCCGAGGGCGAGCTGAAGGGCGTCCTCGAGTACACCGAGGACGCGATCGTCTCCTCCGACATCGTCAACGCCCCGGCGTCCTGCACCTTCGACTCCTCCCTGACCATGGTCCAGGAGGGCAAGAACGTGAAGGTCATCGGCTGGTACGACAACGAGTGGGGCTACTCCAACCGCCTCGTCGACCTGACGGTCTTCGTCGGCAACCAGCTCTGACCGGCAGAGCAGGCAGCTTGAGGTGAGAACCAGGGCCCGGGCGGCGCGTCGCGCGCCGTCCGGGCCCTGACTCACGTACAGATCAGCCCCCTCCTCCGCGTGCCGGGCGACCACTGCGAGATCATGGAGCGGTCGCCGAGCGCACCGAGCGATCACCAGCCCTTCCCAGGAGCCCTTGCATGAAGACGATCGACGAACTCCTCTCCGAAGGCGTCGCGGGCAAGCGGGTCTTCGTCCGCGCCGACCTCAACGTGCCGCTGGACGGCACCACCATCACCGACGACGGCCGCATCCGCGCCGTGCTGCCCACCGTCAAGGCCCTGGCCGGGGCGGGCGCACGCGTCGTCGTCGCCTCCCACCTGGGCCGCCCCAAGGGCGCCCCCGACCCGGCCTTCTCCCTGGCCGCGGCCGCCAAGCGCCTGGGCGAACTCCTCGGCGCCGAGGTCCGTTTCGCCGAGGACACGGTGGGCCCCGCCGCCGAGTCCGCGGTGGCCGCCCTCGCCGACGGCCAGGTCGCCGTCCTGGAGAACCTGCGCTTCAACGCCGGGGAGACCAGCAAGGACGACGCCGAGCGCGCCGCCTTCGCCGACAAGCTCGCCGGCCTCGCGGACGTCTACGTCGGCGACGGCTTCGGCGCGGTGCACCGGGGGCACGCCTCGGTCTTCGACCTGCCGAAGCGCCTTCCGCACTACGCCGGGTACCTCATCGCCACCGAGGTCGGCGTCCTGAAGAAGCTCACCGAGGACGTCGAGCGGCCCTACGTCGTCGCCCTCGGCGGCGCCAAGGTCTCCGACAAGCTCGCCGTCATCGACCGGCTGCTCGGCAAGGCCGACCGGCTGCTCATCGGCGGCGGCATGGCCTACACCTTCCTCAAGGCCAAGGGCTACGAGGTCGGCATCTCCCTCCTGCAAGAGGACCAGATCCCGGCCGTCACCGAGTACATGGAGCGGGCCGAGAAGAACGGCGTCGAACTGGTCCTGCCCGTCGACGTCCTCGTCTCCGCGGAGTTCCCGGACCTGAAGACCAAGGCCCCGGCGAACCCCACCACCGTCGCCGCGGACGCCATCCCGGCCGACCAGGAGGGTCTGGACATCGGTCCCGAGACCCGCAAGCTGTACGCCTCGAAGCTCGCCGACGCGGCCACCGTCTTCTGGAACGGCCCCATGGGCGTCTTCGAGCACCCCGACTATGCCGAGGGCACCAAGGCGGTCGCCCAGGCCCTCGTCGACTCCCAGGGCTTCACCGTGGTCGGCGGCGGCGACTCCGCCGCGGCCGTCCGCACCCTGGGCTTCGACGAGAAGGCATTCGGCCACATCTCGACCGGCGGTGGCGCCTCCCTCGAATACCTCGAGGGCAAGACGCTCCCCGGCCTCGCCGCACTGGAGGACTGACCCTCGATGAGCACCCGTACGCCGCTGATGGCGGGCAACTGGAAGATGAACCTCAACCACCTGGAGGCCATCGCCCACGTCCAGAAGCTCGCCTTCGCCCTGTCGGACAAGGACTACGACGCCGTCGAGGTCGCCGTCCTTCCCCCCTTCACCGACCTGCGCTCCGTGCAGACCCTGGTCGACGGGGACAAGCTGAGGATCAAGTACGGCGCCCAGGACATCTCCGCGCACGACGGCGGTGCCTACACCGGCGAGATCTCCGGCCCGATGCTGGCCAAGCTGAAGTGCGCCTACGTCGCGATCGGCCACTCCGAGCGCCGCCAGTACCACGGGGAGACCGACGAGCTGGTCAACGCCAAGGTGAAGGCGGCCTACAAGCACGGCCTGACCCCGATCCTGTGCGTCGGCGAGGAGCTGGAGGTGCGTGAGGCGGGCAACCACGTCGCGCACACCCTCGCCCAGGTCGAGGGCGGCCTGAAGGAGCTCCCGGCCGAGCAGGCCGAGACCGTCGTCATCGCCTACGAGCCCGTGTGGGCCATCGGCACCGGCAAGGTCTGCGGTGCGGAGGACGCCCAGGAGGTCTGCGCGGCGATCCGCGGCAAGATCGCCGAGCTGTACACCCAGGAGCTGGCCGACAAGGTCCGCATCCAGTACGGCGGCTCGGTCAAGTCCGGCAACGTCGCCGAGATCATGGCGCAGGCCGACATCGACGGCGCCCTGGTCGGCGGTGCCTCGCTGGACGCCGACGAGTTCGTCAAGATCGTGCGCTTCCGCGACCAGTGAGTGGGCGCTAGCGGGGATCCGTCGTACCCTTGCGGGGACATGGTGGCCTGCCACCATGTCCCCGTCGTCCGTCAGAATCCGAGGAAGTTGGTCCAGCCGTGGTTTTGGGGTTCTCGATCGCCCTGATCGTCTTCAGCCTGCTGCTGATGCTGCTGGTGCTGATGCACAAGGGGAAGGGCGGCGGCCTCTCCGACATGTTCGGTGGCGGCATGCAGTCGTCCGTCGGCGGCTCCTCGGTCGCCGAGCGCAACCTCGACCGGATCACCGTGGTGGTCGGTCTGCTGTGGTTCGCGTGCATCATCGTCCTCGCCCTGGTGATGAAGGCGAACAGCTGAACGGCGCCGCACCCGCGGCACATACGTTCCCCACGTAAGGCCCCATGTACGGTACGCGCCCCCGGGCGCGGCCTATCATGGGGCTTGCGTCTGTGGGCGGGGGGCCTGTAACTCCTATCACTGGACGCGCGTTGAGCCTTACGTAGACTGAGGCGCTCGCGGCGAAGCGGAGCCGACTCGCTTCGCGGCACCATCACGCAGGGAGTTACGACCGTGGCAAGTGGCAACGCGATCCGAGGAAGCCGGGTCGGGGCGGGGCCGATGGGCGAGGCCGAGCGCGGCGAGTCCGCGCCGCGCCTGCGCGTCTCCTTCTGGTGCTCCAACGGGCATGAGACGCAGCCGAGCTTCGCCAGCGACGCACAGGTCCCCGAAACCTGGGACTGCCCCCGCTGCGGCTTCCCGGCCGGGCAGGACCGGGACAATCCGCCGGACCCGCCGCGCACCGAGCCCTACAAGACGCACCTGGCGTATGTGCGCGAGCGGCGCAGCGACGCGGACGGCGAGGCGATCCTCGCCGAGGCGCTCGCCAAACTGCGGGGCGAGATCTAGGAGTTGGACTACGGCCGGGTATCCGAAAGGTGCCCGGCCGAGTCGTCTGGCCGGATCCGTCCGGCCGGGTGTCCGTCGCCGGTGGTCCGCTCGACGGGCCCGCCGCGGCGCCGCTGTCGGCCGTGGGCACCACCACGCCGCTCGCGGTCCCACGCTCTCACCTCGACCCGGCGCGGGCTGCGGACCCCCACCGTGCTGTGCGACATCGGCCATGGGGCCCCGCCCCCTGGCGCTCGCGGTGCTCTTGGCGCTTCTGTTGCTCCTGGTGGTCGAAACCCGGGCCCTGCTCGCCGCCGCCTTCTTCACCCTGTCCCGTCGCCGTGCTGACATCCGCGTGAGCGGAACACCGGTGTCGGTGTGACGACAGGCCGGGTCCGCCACTGATCAATTAGGTTGGAACCGGCAGCGGGCAGGTACGCGGCAGCACAGACAGGCAAGGAAGAAGGCGGAGGTTCCATGAACGCAGAGAGCCGTACCAGGCTCAACCAGACCCCCGAATGGACCGCGCTGGCCAAGCACCACGAGGAGCTCGGCGAGGTCGGTCTGCGCGAGCTGTTCGCCGCCGACCCCGGGCGCGGTACCGGCTACACGCTCCGGGTGGGTGATCTGTACATCGACTACTCCAAGCACCTCGTCACCGACGAGACGCTGCGGCTGCTGCGTGAGCTGGCCGCCGCCACCGACGTCTTCGGGCTGCGGGACGCCATGTTCCGCGGCGAGAAGATCAACACCACCGAGCACCGGGCCGTCCTGCACACCGCGCTGCGGGCGCCGCGGGACGCGGTGATCGAGGTCGACGGCGAGAACGTGGTGCCCGCCGTGCACGCCGTGCTGGACAAGATGGCCGACTTCGCCGAGCGGGTCCGCTCCGGCGCCTGGACCGGCCACACCGGCAAGCGCATCAGGAACGTGGTCAACATCGGCATCGGCGGCTCCGACCTCGGCCCGGCGATGGCGTACGAGGTGCTGCGCGCCTACACCGACCGTGATCTGACGGTCCGTTTCGTCTCCAACGTGGACGGGGCCGACCTGCACGAGGCCACCCGGGACCTCGACCCGGCGGAGACGCTGTTCATCGTCGCCTCCAAGACCTTCACCACCATCGAGACGGTCACCAACGCCACCTCCGCCCGCACCTGGCTGCTGGACGCGCTCGGTGACGAGGCGGCCGTCGCCAAGCACTTCGTGGCGCTGTCGACCAACGCGGAGAAGGTCGCCGAGTTCGGTATCGACACGGCCAACATGTTCGAGTTCTGGGACTGGGTCGGCGGCCGGTACTCCTACGACTCGGCGATCGGCCTGTCGCTGATGATCGCGATCGGCCCGGACCGGTTCCGGGAGATGCTCGACGGCTTCCGGCTCGTCGACGAGCACTTCCGCACCGCCCCCGCCGAGTCGAACGCACCGCTGCTGCTGGGCCTGCTGGGCGTCTGGTACGGCAACTTCCTGGGCGCCCAGTCGCACGCGGTGCTGCCCTACTCCCACTACCTGTCCAAGTTCACCGCCTACCTCCAGCAGCTGGACATGGAGTCCAACGGCAAGTACGTCGGCCGGGACGGGCGCGAGGTGGACTGGGAGACCGGGCCCGTCGTGTGGGGCACGCCGGGCACCAACGGGCAGCACGCCTACTACCAGCTGATCCACCAGGGCACCAAGCTCATCCCGGCGGACTTCATCGGCTTCGCCCGCCCGGTGGCCGAGCTGAGCGACGAGCTCACGGCGCAGCACGACCTGCTGATGGCCAACTTCTTCGCCCAGACCCAGGCGCTCGCCTTCGGCAAGACGCCGGACGAGGTGCGCGCGGAGGGCGTGCCGGAGGAGCTGGTGCCGCACAAGACCTTCAAGGGCAACCACCCGACGACCACCATTCTCGCGCGGGAGCTCACCCCTTCGGTCCTCGGGCAGCTCGTCGCGCTGTACGAGCACAAGGTGTTCGTCCAGGGCGCGATCTGGAACATCGACTCCTTCGACCAGTGGGGCGTCGAGCTGGGCAAGGTCCTCGCCAAGCGGGTCGAGCCCGCCCTGACCGAAGGTGCCGAGGTGCCCGGCCTGGACGCCTCCACCCAGGCCCTCGTCCGGACCTACCGGGAGCTGCGCGGCCGGCAGTGACGGCAGTGGGGGCGGGAACGGCCGGGGGAGCGGGCGGACGGCCCGTCCGCCTCCCCGTGCCACGGCGTGTCCCCTCACCGCGGCCTGCCGCTCCCGCCGCCCCGCGCCACGGCCAGCTCCACATGGGTGCGGAAATCGCGCGGCGGACGCCCGGTGAGGCGCTGGACGGTATCGGTGACGCGGTCCTCGGCGCCCTCGGCGATCGCCCGGTCCAGGCCGGCGAGCACAGTGGCGAACTCACGGGGCATGCTCTGCGCCAGGTGGTCGCGGAGCTGTTCGTACGTGATCTTCCGGTGGGTGACGTGCCGTCCGGTCACCTCGGTGAGCACGGCCGCGATGTCGTCGTAGCCCAGTGCCTGCGGGCCGGTGACGACCAGATCGGTGTCCGGGGCCCGGTCGGCCGTCAGGGCGTGCACGGCCACGGCCGCGATGTCGTCGGCGTCGACGAAGGCCACGCGGCCCTCGCCCGTCGCGGTCCGGATCGCGCCGTGCTCGCGGATGCCGCGGGCGTGCATGTGGTCGCCGGTGAAGTTCTGCATGAACCACGACGGCCGCAGCACCGCCCACTCGTCGAACAGGGCGGGCAGCGCCTGGTGCACCCGCCCCACGGCGGGTCCCCCGGCCGGGATCGCCGAGGAGCTCAGCAGGACGGCCCGGCGGACCCCCGCGGCGCGGGCCTGCTCCAGGAACGGCAGCATCACGGCGGCCGGGTCGGCGGCGGTCAGAGGCGGGACGAGGTAGACGCGGTCCGCGCCGCGCAGCGCCTCCTCGTGGGTGGCGGGGTCGTACCAGTCGAAGCGGACGGCCCCGGCGCCGCCGGCCGGGGCGGCGCGGCGGCTCGCGGCCCTGACCAGGTGCCCGCGCGCGGTGAGCCGGGCGGTGACGCGGCTGCCGGTCGTGCCGGTGGTGCCGATGACCAAAGTGGCGGCTGCGGAGCTCATCGGCCGCTCCCGGCGAATTCGGCCGCGCCGTCCTGCGGGAGGGCGAGCGGGTTCCAGTAGTCGCGGTAGCGGGTGATGCGGCCGCCGGAGACCGTCACCACGGCGATGTACGTCATCTCGTAGGGGTCGCCACTGCGCACCAGGCGTCCCACCGCGCGCATCTCGGCCACGATGGTCTCCGGGTCGCCGGTCTCGTGGATCGTCAGCTCGGGGAAGTCGTGCAGGTCGATGTGGTCGGGATAGACGCGCATGTAGCCGGCGACGGCGGCCTTGCCCGCCAGCCGCTTCGGCCACCCCTCGGGCGCGAAGGGGAACTCCAAGACGCCGTCGTCGTGCCAGAGCTCCACCCAGGCGGGGATGTCCTTGTCGAGCAGCAGGCGCAAGCCGTGGCGGTACACGTCGGCCGGCCGGGTGTCCGTGGGCATGGGGATTCCTCCAGCTCACTCCGATAGGATGCGGACCACTGGTCCGCTTCAACCGCAATGCGGATCGCTGGTCCGCTTCTCGTTAATCGGACCGCTGGTCCGCTTGGCCAATGATACGGACCACCGGTCCGCTTGCGCAAGAGGCGGACCCCTGGTCCGCTTATTTGCCGGAGGAGATCCCGTGCCGGAACGCAAGCCGCGCGCTGATGCCCTGCGCAACCGTGAGGCCGTGCTGGCCGCCGCCGACCGCCTCTTCGCCGCCTGCGACCGGCCGGAGGACGTCACCATGGCCGACATCGCGGCGGCCGCCGGCGTCGGCAAGGGCACCCTCTTCCGGGGCTTCGGGGACCGTACCGGCCTGATCCAGGCGCTCTACGCGGCCCGGCTCGACCCGGTCCGCCGGGCGATTACCGACGGCCCCCGCCCGCTGGGCCCCGGCACGCCCCCGGCCGAGCGGGTGCACGCCCTGCTGGACGCCGTCCTGTGCTTCAAACTCGACCACCGCCACCTGTCGCTCGCCCTGGAGGCCACGGGCTCCGACAGCCCGTACCAGGCGGAGCACTACGACTGGTGGCACACCACCCTCCGGGAGGTGCTGGAACAGCTCCCCGGCTTCCCCGACGGCGACTTCGCCGCGCACGCGCTGCTCGCGGCCGTCCGCGCCGACCTCGTCGACCATCTGGCCGGCCGGCGGCGGATGTCCCGCGAGAGCCTCCGGGCCGGTCTGGCCGCCTTCGTCACCCGGGTCCTGGGCGGCCCGGACGCGGCGCCCTGACCGGCGGAACGCCGAGGCGGCCGGAGCCCCCGTGCGGGGACTCCGGCCGCCTCCCGTGGCGCGCCCGCTCCGTCAGCCGGGCGCGGCCGTCACGCCGACGCCGGCGGATACATCGACCGCGGCAGCCGCGAGGCCGCCGCCGCGTCCAGCAGCCACAGCGTGCGGGCGCGGCCCCGCGCCCCCGCCGCCGGCGCCTGGATCTCGCCCGCGCCGGACAGGGCGATGGCCACGGCCTGCGCCTTGTCCTCGCCCGCGGCCAGCAGCCACACCTCGCGCGCCGCGCGGATCGCGGGGAGCGTGAGGGTGACGCGGGTGGGCGGGGGCTTGGGGGCGCCGTGCACGCCGACCACCGTGCGCTCGGTCTCACGGACCGCCGGCAGCTCGGGGAAGAGCGAGGCGACGTGCGTGTCCGGGCCGACGCCCAGCATCAGGACGTCGAAGGTCGGGACCGGCCCGTGGTTCTCCGGGCCGGCCGCCCCGGCCAGCTCCTCGGCGTACGCCTCGGCCGCGGCCTCCACGTCCGAGCCGTACGGACCGTCCGAGGCGGGCATGGCGTGCACCCGCTTCGGGTCCAGCGGCACGGCGTCCAGCAGGGCCTCGCGGGCCTGCGTGACGTTCCGGTCCGGGTCGCCCTCCGGCAGGAACCGCTCGTCGCCCCACCACAGGTCCAGGCGGCTCCAGTCGATCGCGTCCCGGGCGGGTGCCGCGGCCAGCGCGGCCAGCAGGCCGTTGCCGTTGCGTCCGCCGGTCAGCACCACGGACGCCGAGCCCCGGGAGGCCTGCGCGTCCACGATCCTGGTGATCAGCCGGGCCGCCGCGGCCTGCGCCATCAGCTCCTTGTCCCGGTGCACCACCAGCTGGGGAGTGCTCACTTGGCCGCCGCCTTCCTGGCCGGTGCCTTCTTGGCGGCCTTGGCCGTCGCCCGCTGCGCGGGCGCCTTCGCCGCCTCCTCCACGGGCTCCGGCACGGCGAGCGGCTCCTCGCTCGCCACCGGGTCCGGACCCGGGGCGTGCAGCCGCTCCACGCCGTAGCGCAGCGCCGCCGCGTAGGTGTCGTCCGGATCCAGCCGCCGCAGCTCCTCGGCGATCAGCTCGGCCGTCTCCCGGCGCTTGAGCGCCACCGCACGGTCGGGCTGGCCCTGGATGGACAGGTTGGCCAGCGAGCCGTCGGCCCGGTCCAGGACGATCGGGCCGCAGGTGGTCTCCATGCGGACCGCGGTCAGACCCGGCCCGTTGGACAGCGACCGCCGGACGGGGACGCCCAGCCGGTCCGCGAGCCACATCGCCAGCAGCTCGCAGCTCGGGTTGAACTCCTCGCCCTCCACCTCGACGGCCTTCACCTCGCAGGTGACCTGGTCCAGGGCCGCCGCCAGCATCGAGCGCCACGGCGTGATCCGGGTCCAGGCCAGGTCGGTGTCGCCCGGCGTGTAGGCACCGGCCCGGGAGGTCAGCTCCCGGATCGGGTCCTCGGCGGCGTAACTGTCGGTGACGCGGCGCTGGGCCAGCGACCCCAGCGGGTCGTTGGCCGGGTCGAGCGGCGCGTTGACCGGCCACCACACCACCACCGGCGCGTCCGGCAGCAGCAGCGGCAGGACCACCGACTGGGCGTGGTCGACGATCTCGCCGTACAGCCGCAGCACCACCGTCTCGCCGGTGCCCGCGTCCGCGCCCACCCGCACCTCGGCGTCCAGCCGGGACGTCGTACGGTCGCGGGGCGAGCGCGAGACGCGCTTGACGACCACCAGCGTGCGCGAGGGGTGCTCGCGCGAGGCGTCGTTGGCGGCCTTCAGCGCGTCGTAGGCGTTCTCCTCGTCGGTGACGATGACCAGCGTGAGGACCATGCCGACGGCGGGTGTGCCGATGGCCCGGCGGCCTTGCACCAGCGCCTTGTTGATCTTGCTGGCCGTGGTGTCCGTGAGGTCTATCTTCATGGCCGGCGCCAGCTCCGTCCGTCTCGCTGAAGCATCTGGTCCGCCTCGACGGGTCCCCACGTGCCGGCCGGGTACCGGGCGGGCGTGCCGTGGGCGTCCCAGTACTCCTCGATCGGGTCGAGGATCTTCCAGGACAGCTCGACCTCCTCCGTGCGCGGGAAGAGGTTGGCGTCACCGAGCAGCACGTCCAGGATCAGCCGCTCGTACGCCTCCGGGCTGGACTCGGTGAACGACTCGCCGTAGGCGAAGTCCATCGACACGTCCCGGATCTCCATCGACGTGCCCGGCACCTTGGAGCCGAACCGGACCGTGACGCCCTCGTCGGGCTGGACGCGGATGACGATCGCGTTGGAGCCCAGCTCCTCCGTGGCCGTCGTGTCGAAGGGGGAGTGCGGGGCGCGCTGGAAGACGACCGCGATCTCCGTCACCCGGCGGCCCAGCCGCTTGCCGGTGCGCAGGTAGAAGGGGACGCCCGCCCAGCGGCGGTTGTCGATGCCCAGCTTGATCGCGGCGTAGGTGTCGGTCTTCGACTTCGGGTCGATGCCCTCCTCGTCGAGGTAGCCGATGACCTTCGCGCCGCCCTGCCAGCCGGCCGTGTACTGGGCGCGCACGGTGTCGCGGCCCAGGTCCTTCGGCAGCTTCACCGCGCCCAGCACCTTGGTCTTCTCCGCGGCCAGCGCGTCGGCGTCGAAGGAGGCGGGCTCCTCCATCGCGGTGAGCGCGAGCAGCTGGAGCAGGTGGTTCTGGATGACGTCGCGGGCGGCGCCGATGCCGTCGTAGTAGCCGGCCCGGCCGCCGATGCCGATGTCCTCGGCCATCGTGATCTGCACGTGGTCGACGAAGGACCGGTTCCAGATCGGTTCGAACATCTGGTTGGCGAAGCGCAGCGCCAGAATGTTCTGGACGGTCTCCTTGCCCAGGTAGTGGTCGATGCGGAAGACCTGGTCCGGGGCGAAGACCTCGTGGACGATCGCGTTGAGCTCCTCGGCCGACCTCAGGTCGTGGCCGAACGGCTTCTCGATCACCGCGCGCCGCCAGGAGCCGCCGGTCTGGTCGGCCAGACCGTGCTTCTTCAGCTGCTGGATGACCACCGGGAAGGAGCTCGGCGGCACGGAGAGGTAGAAGGCGAAGTTGCCGCCCGTGCCCTGCGCCGCGTCCAGCTCCTGGATGGTGGCGCGCAGCCGCTCGAACGCCTCGTCGTCGTCGAAGGTGCCCTGGACGAAGCGCATCCCCTGGATGAGCTGCTGCCAGACCTCCTCCCGGAACGGCGTGCGCGAATGCTCCTTGACCGCGTCGTGCACGACCTGGGCGAAGTCCTCGTGCTCCCAGTCGCGGCGGGCGAAGCCGACCAGGGAGAAGCCCGGCGGCAGCAGACCCCGGTTGGCGAGGTCGTACACGGCGGGCATGAGCTTCTTCCGTGACAGATCGCCCGTGACCCCGAAAATGACCAGGCCCGACGGCCCCGCGATACGCGGGAGCCGTCGGTCGGCGGGGTCACGCAGCGGGTTGCCGCTTGACAACGTGTCAGCCCTCCGAGGGGGCGAGGCGCTTCAGCTCCGCCTCGGTCGACTTCAGCAGGTCGTTCCAGGACGCCTCGAACTTGTCGACGCCCTCGTCCTCCAGCAGCCGGACCACCTCGTTGTAGGAGATCCCGAGCTTCTCGACCGCGTCGAGGTCGGCGCGGGCCTGCTCGTAGGTGCCGGAGACGGTGTCCCCGGTGATCTCACCGTGGTCCTCGGTGGCCACCAGGGTGGCCTCGGGCATGGTGTTCACCGTGTTGGGCGCGACCAGCTCGGTGACGTACATGGTGTCGTCGTACGCCTTGTCCTTCACGCCCGTGGAGGCCCACAGCGGACGCTGCTTGTTGGCGCCGGCCTTCTCCAGGGCGTTCCAGCGGTCGGAGGAGAAGACCTCCTCGTACGCCTGGTAGGCCAGACGCGCGTTGGCGATGGCGGCCTTGCCGCGCAGCGCCTTGGCCTCGTCGGTGCCCAGCGCGTCGATCCGCTTGTCGATCTCGGTGTCCACGCGGGACACGAAGAAGGACGCCACGGAGTGGATCTGCGACAGGTCCAGGCCGCGCTCCTTGGCCTTCTCCAGGCCGGTCAGGAAGGCGTCCATGACCTTGCGGTAGCGCTCCAGCGAGAAGATCAGCGTGACGTTGACGCTGATGCCCAGGCCGATGACCTCGGCGATCGCCGGGATGCCCGCCTCGGTGGCGGGGATCTTGATGAGCGTGTTGGGCCGGTCCACCAGCCAGGCCAGCTGCTTGGCCTCGGCGACCGTGGCCTTGGTGTTGTGGGCCAGGCGCGGGTCGACCTCGATGGAGACCCGGCCGTCCTTGCCGCCGGTGGCGTCGAAGACCGGGCGCAGGATGTCGGCGGCGTCGCGGACGTCCGCCGTGGTGATCATGCGGATGGCCTCTTCGACGGTGACCTTGCGGGCGGCCAGGTCCGACAGCTGCCGGTCGTAGCCGTGGCCCTCGCTGATCGCCTTCTGGAAGATCGTCGGGTTGGTGGTGACGCCCACGACGTGCTGCTGGTCGATCAGCTCGGCCAGGTTGCCGGACGTGATCCGCTTGCGGGACAGGTCGTCCAGCCAGATCGCGACGCCTTCCTCGGAGAGGCGCTTGAGTGCGTCTGTCATGGAAAATGCATCTCCTACGTGTCGTATACGAGCGTCAGCGCTGGGCTGCGGCGATCGATTCCTTCGCCTTGGCGGCGACGTTCTCGGCGGTGAAGCCGTACTCCTGGAAGAGGACCTTGCCGTCGGCGGAGGCACCGAAGTGCTCCAGGGAAACGATGCGCCCGGCGTCCCCGACGTAACGGTGCCAGGTCAGCCCGATCCCCGCCTCCACGGCGACACGCGCCTTCACGGACGGGGGCAGGACGCTGTCCCGGTACCCCTGGTCCTGCTGCTCGAACCACTCCACGCACGGCATCGACACCACGCGCGTGGGCACGCCGTCGGCCTGGAGCCGCTCGCGGGCCTCCACGGCCACGTGCACCTCGGAACCGGTGGCGATCAGGACGACCTCCGGCTTGCCGCCCTCGGCCTCGAACAGCACGTAGCCGCCGCGGGCCGCGTCCTCGTTGGACTCGTACGTCGGCACGCCCTGGCGGGTGAGGGCCAGACCGTGCGGCTGGCCCTTGCCGAACTCCTTCGTCCAGCGCCTGAGCACCTCGCGCCAGGCGATGGCGGTCTCGTTGGCGTCGGCCGGGCGGACCACGTTCAGACCCGGGATGGCGCGCAGCGAGGCCAGGTGCTCGACCGGCTGGTGGGTGGGGCCGTCCTCGCCCAGGCCGATGGAGTCGTGCGTCCACACGTACGTCACCGGCAGGTGCATCAGCGCCGACAGGCGCACCGCGTTGCGCATGTAGTCGGAGAAGACCAGGAAGGTGCCGCCGTAGATGCGCGTGTTGCCGTGCAGCGCGATGCCGTTCATCTCCGCGGCCATCGCGTGCTCGCGGATGCCGAAGTGGACGGTGCGGCCGTAGGGGTCCGCCTCGGGCAGCGGGTTGCCCGCGGGCAGGAACGACGACGTCTTGTCGATCGTGGTGTTGTTCGAGCCGGCCAGGTCGGCGGAGCCGCCCCACAGCTCGGGGACGACCGCGCCGAGCGCCTGGAGGACCTTGCCGGAGGCGGCACGGGTGGCGACGGACTTGCCCGCCTCGAAGACCGGGATCTTCTCCTCCCAGCCGGTGGGCAGCTCGCCCTTGGCGACGCGGTCGTACTCGGCGGCGCGCTCGGGGTTGTTGTCCCGCCACTGCTGGAAGGACTTCTCCCACACGGCGCGGGCGGCCTCGCCCCGGTCCAGGGCCTTGCGGGTGTGCGCGATGACGTCGTCGGCGACCTCGAAGGTCTTCTCCGGGTCGAAGCCGAGGACCCGCTTGGTGGCCGCGACCTCGTCCTCGCCCAGTGCCGAGCCGTGCGCGGCCTCGGTGTTCTGGGCGTTGGGGGCGGGCCAGGCGATGATGGAGCGCATGGCGATGAAGGACGGCTTGTCCGTGACCTTCTTCGCCTCCTGGATCGCGTCGTAGATCGCGTGCGGGTCCAGGTCGCCGTCCGGCTTGGGCGAGACGCGCTGCACGTGCCAGCCGTAGGCCTCGTACCGCTTGACCGTGTCCTCGGAGACGGCCGTCTCGGTGTCGCCCTCGATCGAGATGTGGTTGTCGTCCCACAGCAGGATCAGGTTGCCCAGCTTCTGGTGGCCGGCGAGGGAGGACGCCTCGGCGGAGATGCCCTCCTGGAGGCAGCCGTCACCGGCGATGCAGTACACGAAGTGGTCGAACGGCGACTCGCCCTGCGGGGCGTCCGGGTCGAACAGGCCCCGCTCGTAGCGGGCGGCCATCGCCATGCCGACGGCGTTGGCGACACCCTGGCCCAGCGGGCCGGTGGTGGTCTCCACGCCCGTGGTGTGGCCGTACTCGGGGTGACCCGGCGTCTTCGAACCGTGGGTGCGGAACGCCTTCAGGTCATCCAGCTCCAGGCCGAAACCGGCCAGGTACAGCTGGGTGTACAGGGTCAGGGACGAGTGGCCGGCGGACAGCACGAAACGGTCCCGCCCGACCCAGTCCGCGTCCGCCGGGTCATGCCGCATCACCTTCTGGAAGAGGGTGTAGGCGGCGGGCGCCAGGCTCATCGCCGTACCGGGATGGCCGTTGCCGACCTTCTGTACGGCATCGGCGGCCAGGACGCGGGCGGTGTCCACGGCCCGCTGGTCCAGCTCGGTCCACTCGAGGTCTGTGGTGGTCGGCTTGGTGCTCACCCTGAGTCAGGGCTCCTCTCCACATGTCGGATGCCGGTGGACGTACGCGTCCCCCGGCTGCCGGCGTTCCGGACGTCGGCCGGCCGGTGTCGAGCCTACCCCCGTAAGAACGTGCGTTTTTCCGGGTGTTTCCAGACTGCCGGGACTCGGAGAACTCCGCCTCCCGACCGGGCTGAACCGTATTCGGCAAGTGAATGCGGAGCTGCTCATATGACCGCTCAATCGAGCCTTGCCGCGCCCGTCGGAAGGGTGCTCGTCCGAGCTTTCCCGCGCCCGTCCGGCGAGCGCGCGGCCCCGTCCTGCCGCGCGGTCCGGTGCGCGCTCCCGCGAGCCCTCCCGCGCTCGTCCGCCGGGCGCCCTCCCGGGCCTTCGCGTGCGCGTCCGCCGCTCGTCCGGTACTCGCCCGGGTATTCCCGCGCCCGTCCGCCGGATGCCCGCCCGAGCTTTCCGGCGCCCGTCCGACCGATGCCCGTCCGGGCTTTCCCACGCCCGTTCGGCGGGTGCCGGCCGATTTTCTTATCGTGCCGGTCCGGTGCGCGCTCGTCCGAGCATTTCCGTGCCCATCCGCCATCTTCCGGAACGAGTAATTCCGACCACCTGCCCGGCAGCGCCCGGGCGGGTGGCCGCCGGTCACGCCGGGCCGCGCCCGGCGGTCACTCCGCCGGCGGAGGGCCCGGCGTGTCCCGGGACGGAGGGGGGGCGCCGGCCCGGGAGCATGCCGCCCAACACGACCCACCCCCGCGAAGACCGGGGTATGGGCAACGTCTACAGTGGCGTGGTACGCGCGAGCCTTCACCGCCGCTTCACTCGGCAAGGCTCGCTGGGATGTCTCTGTCAGGGGTGTGCGTGACGGCCGTCGAATCCCGTCCAGTGGGTGGGGGCTCCTCCCATGCCATTGGGGCAATGGGGGAGCTCGGGGTCAGCCAGAAGCCGAGCCACCGGCCGTTCGGGGCCCGTGTCAAGGCGTTCGTGGCGCTGACCAAGCCGCGGATCATCGAGCTGCTGCTGATCACCACCGTTCCGGTGATGTTCCTCGCCGAGCAGGGCGTGCCGGATCTGAAGCTGGTGCTGCTCACCTGTATCGGCGGTTACCTCTCCGCGGGCGGCGCGAACGCGCTGAACATGTACATCGACCGTGACATCGACGCGCTGATGGAGCGCACCTCGCGGCGCCCGCTGGTCACCGGGATGGTCAGCCCGCGCGAGTGCCTGGCCTTCGGCATCGCCCTCGCGGTCGTCTCGACGCTGCTGTTCGGCCTCACGGTCAACTGGCTGTCGGCCTGGCTCTCGCTCGGCGCGCTCCTGTTCTACGTCGTCGTCTACACGATGATCCTCAAGCGGCGCACCTCGCAGAACATCGTCTGGGGCGGCATCGCGGGCTGCATGCCGGTGCTGATCGGCTGGTCCTCGGTGACGAACTCGATGTCCTGGGCGCCGGTCATCCTCTTCCTGGTGATGTTCTTCTGGACGCCGCCGCACTACTGGCCGCTGTCCATGAAGGTGAAGGACGACTACGCGCGCGTGGGCGTGCCCATGCTCCCGGTCATCGCCTCCAACAAGGTCGTCGCCCGGCAGATCGTCATCTACAGCTGGGTGATGGTCGTGGTGTCGCTGCTGCTCACGCCGCTGGGCTACACCGGCTGGTTCTACACGGCGGTCGCCCTGCTGGCCGGCGGCCTGTGGCTGTGGGAGGCGCACGCGCTGCAGAACCGGGCCAAGGCCGAGGTGACGGGCGGCAAGCTCAAGGAGATGCGCCTGTTCCACTGGTCCATCACCTACGTGTCGGTGCTGTTCCTGGCCATCGCGGTCGACCCCTTCCTCCGCTGACGCACGGGCGCCGACGCGGGCGCGGTGGACGCGCCGACGCGCCGGCTCCCGCGGACGCCGACGGGCGGGGCACGTGGTCAAAGCCACGCGCCCCGCCCGTCGCCGTTCGATCTACCCGTGGGTAGCATCCTGGCATGGCAGACACGCAGCAGGTTGACCCCA
The DNA here is from genome assembly GCF_040680575.1 of Streptomyces sp. NPDC052020. Taxonomy (NCBI): domain Bacteria; kingdom Bacillati; phylum Actinomycetota; class Actinomycetes; order Kitasatosporales; family Streptomycetaceae; genus Streptomyces; species Streptomyces sp. NPDC052020. The sequence goes on along the minus strand of NZ_JBFAWY010000014.1, from coordinate 131,212 downwards.
AGGCCGAGCGCACCGCGGCCCGGCTCGCCAAGCACATCACCGCGTTCTCCCGGGCCCACGGCGGGGCCGAGGGCCAGGTGGCCTACCTCGGCCAGCGCGGCGCGCGGATCGTGCTCGTCGGCGAGGACGGCGGCTGGGGCGATCTGGTCGCGCCGAGCCACGCGATCGCCGAGAAGGCGGTGGAGAAGGCCGGGATCACCGTCCACGAGACCTTCGACGGCGAGTTCGCGGGCAAGGTGCGCACCGGCCCCTACGAGTGGAGCCGGATGGCCGGCATCCAGGTCGGCGGCCCGGACAACGGCTGACCGCCGCCGCCCCGCCGCACGGGGCGGGGGAGAGCAGCAACACCTGACACCGGGTTCACCCGTTAGGCCCGTAGGGGGCCGTCCGAGGAAGCGGTCCGAGGACACGGTTCCGTCGCGGGGAGTCCGGATGATCGACACGCCGTCCCTCGTGGACCAGTACTGCCACGGCGTACTGGGAACCGAGCTGGGCCTCGGCACCTTCGAGGCCCGGTTGGCGCACACCGAGGGTCCGCCGGCGCCCGGCACCACCCTGTTCGACACCCAGACCGGGTTCGCGGTGCGCCGCTGGTGCCCGCCGCTGCTCGGCCTGGAGCCGCACTGCCCGCCCGCCCGTTATCTGGCCCGGCGCCGCGAGCTCGGTGTCCTGGAGGCGGGCCGCAGGCTGCTGCGCGGCAGCGGCATCACGACGTACCTGGTCGACACCTCACCGCCCGGCGACCTCACCGGCCCCGGCGAGATGGCCTCCGCCGGGGACGCGACGGCCCATGAGATCGTCCGCCTGGAACCGCTGGCCGAGCAGGTCGCCGACACCTCCGGGACGGTCGACTCCTTCCTCGCCAACCTCGCCGAGTCCGTGCACGCGGCCGCCGCGCACGCCGTGGCCTTCGCCTCCGTGGCGGGCGGACGGCACGGACTGGCGCTCGCGCCGGATCCACCGGGGCCGGGGGAGGTGCGCCGGGCCGCCGGGCGCTGGCTGGCCGGGCGGCGGACCGGCGGGGAGCTGAGCGACCCGGTGCTGCTGCGGCACCTGCTGTGGATCGCGGTCGCCTCCGGCCTGCCCCTCCAGCTCCACACGGGCCTCGGCACACCGGGCCCGCGCACCGACCGCACCGACCCGGCCCTGCTGACGGAGTTCGCGCGGGCCACGGCCGGCCTCGGCACCGATCTGGTCCTGCTGCACACCTACCCGTACCAGCGCCACGCCGCCCACCTCGCCGGCGTCTTCCCGCACGTCCACGTCGACGCGGGCGCCGCCCTGGCCCGCACCGGCGCCCGTGCGGCCGCCGTCCTCGCGGAGATCCTGGAACTGGCCCCCTTCGGCAAGATCCTCTTCTCCAGCGGCGCCCGGGCACTGCCGGAGCTGCACGTGGTGGGCGCGCGCCTGTTCCGCGAGGCCCTCGGGCGGGTGCTCGGCACCTGGGTGGCCGAGGGCGCCTGGTCCCCGGGGGACGCGGAGCGGGTGGCGGGGATGATCGCGGCCGGGAACGCCCACCGGGTGTACGGGCTGGGCTGAGACGGCCCGGACCGGCCGGACGCGGACCGGCGCCCAGCTCGCCGTCCGGGACCGGCGCGGCTTCCGACCGCGCCGGGAGCGGCCGGCGTCCGACGACGAGAGCGGCCGGCGCGCCGGGGCGGGCCCGGGCCGCCTACCTGGGCCCCGCCACCGCCACGCCGGCCGCCCCCTGTGCCCGGTCCGCCGGGCCCGGCGCGCCGGCCGTCGGCTCCGGCCGCTCACGCAGCGACAGCAGCACCAGCAGCACCGCGATCCACGTCACCGCCGACCCGAACATGTGCAGGCCGACCAGGACCTCCGGCAGGTCGGTGAAGTACTGGACGTAGCCGATGACGCCCTGGGCGAGCAGCACCAGGAACAGGTCGCGGGTGCGGCTCAGCGGGCCCCGCGGCGCGTCGACCGCCTTCAGCACGAACCACAGCGCGAACGCCAGGGTCACCACGATCCACGCCAGCACGGCGTGCAGCTTGGTGACCGTCTCCCAGTCGACCGGCATCCGCGGGACCTCGCTGGAGTCGCCCGCGTGCGGGCCCGCGCCGGTCACCACCGTGCCGACCAGGATGAGCACCGCCGAGGCGGCGACCAGCACCCACACCAGCTGCCGTACCGACTGGCCGACGAGCGGGCGCGGTGCCGCGTCCCCCTCCCGGGTGCGCTGCCACATCACCGTCGCGACGGCGATGAGCGCCGAGGTCGCCACGAAGTGGGCCGCGACGGTGTACGGGTTGAGGCCGACGAGCACCACGATGCCGCCGAGGACCGCGTTGCTCATCACGATCCAGAACTGCGCCCAGCCCAGCCGGGTCAGGCCGCGCCGGTACGGCTTCTGCGACCGCGCGGCGATGATCGCCCAGCCCACCGCGGCGCACAGCACGTACGTCAGCATGCGGTTGCCGAACTCGATGGCGCCGTGGAAGCCCATCTCGCTGGTGGCGGTGAGGGAGTCGTCGGTGCACTTGGGCCAGGTGGGGCAGCCCAGCCCCGAGCCGGTCAGCCGCACGGCGCCGCCGGTGACCACGATGATCACCGACATGACGAGCGCGGACAGGGCAGCCCGCTGGACGGTCCGGGGGGCGGGGGTCCAGCGCGCGGCGATGAAGGCGAGCGGGTTGCGCACGGCGGCTGCGGCGTCGGCACGGGTCACGTTTGGCACGCGCTCCATGGTAGGCGGGGGCTTGTGCACGCGTTCACGAGGGTCCCCCGCGGGAGGGGGCGGCGCTACTCCCAGCGGAAGAGCTTCCCCGCCGCCGCCAGCCCCGCGACCGACCATACGGCCAGGATCCCCAGGTCGCCCCACGGCATCCCGGCCCCGTGCCGGAGCACGTCCCGCAGCCCGTCGGACAGCGCGGAGATGGGCAGCAGGCCGAGCACGTCCCGCGCCGCGTCCGGGAACGTGTCGAGGGGGACGATCACCCCGCCGCCGACGAGCAGCAGCAGGAAGACCAGGTTGGCGGCGGCCAGCGTCGCCTCGGCCTTGAGGGTGCCCGCCATGAGCAGCCCCAGGCCCGAGAAGGCCGCCGTGCCCAGGAGCAGCAGCAGGACGACGACGAGGGGGTTGCCGTGCGGCGACCAGCCCAGCGCGAAGGCGATCACCGTGAGCAGCGCCACCTGGAGCACCTCGGTGACCAGCACGGACACCGTCTTCGCGGTCATCAGGCCCCAGCGCGGCAGCGGTGAGGCGGCCAGCCGCTTCAGGACCCCGTAGCGGCGCTCGAAGCCGGTCGCGATGGCCTGTCCGGTGAACGCCGTCGACATCACGGCGAGCGCCAGGACGCCGGGGGCCAGGAAGTCGACGGCCTCGCCCTCGCCGGTGTCCACGATGTCGACCGAGCTGAACAGGACGAGCAGCAGGGTGGGGATGACCACCGTCAGCAGCAGCTGCTCGCCGTTGCGCAGCAGCATTCTCGTCTCCAGCGCGGCCTGCGCCGCGATCATGCGGGCGACAGGGGCCGCGCCGGGCCGCGGCGCGTACTTCCCCGTACCCGTCGTACCCGTACCGGTGGCGGTCACGAACGCAGCTCCTTGCCGGTGAGCTCCAGAAACACGTCTTCCAGGGTGTGCCGCTCCACCGAGATGCGGTCCGGCATCACCCCGTGCTGCGCGCACCAGGACGTCACCGTGGCGAGCAGCTGCGGGCCGACCTTGCCGACGACCCGGTACGAGCCCGGGGTCAGCTCGGCGACCGCCGTGTCGGCCGGGAGCGCCTTGAGGAGCGACGCCAGGTCGAGCCCCGGGCGGCCGGTGAAGCGGAGCGTGTTCTCGGCACCGCCGCGGCACAGCTCCTCCGGGGAGCCCTGGGCGATGACCCGGCCGGCGTCGATGATGGCGACGTCGTCGGCGAGCTGCTCCGCCTCGTCCATGAAGTGGGTGGTGAGGATCACGGAGACGCCGTCGGCGCGCAGGTCCCGCACCAGATCCCAGGTGGCGCGGCGGGCCTGCGGGTCGAGGCCGGCGGTCGGCTCGTCCAGGAAGACCAGCTCCGGACGCCCGACGACGGCCATCGCCAGCGCCAGGCGCTGGCGCTGGCCGCCGGACAGGCGGCGGTAGGCGGTCCGGCCGCAGGACCCGAGTCCGAGGCGCTCGACGAGGGCGTCCACGTCCAGCGGGTGGGCGTGCAGCCTCGCGACATGGCGGAGCATCTCCTCGGCGCGGGCGCCGGAGTAGACGCCGCCGGACTGGAGCATCACGCCCACGCGGGGCCGCAGCTCACCGGCGCGCCGGACGGGGTCGAGGCCCAGGACGCGGACCGTGCCGGAATCCGGCTTCCGGTATCCCTCGCAGGTCTCGACCGTGGTCGTCTTGCCCGCCCCGTTGGGACCGAGTACGGCGGTGACACCCGCCCGGGCCACCAGGTCGAGGCCGTCCACCGCGGTCTTCGTGCCGTACCGCTTCACCAGGGCCTGGACCTGGACCACGGGCTCGCTTCGCATGGCCCCGAGTCTAGGTACGCGGGCGCGGGCGCAGGCGGGCGGGTACGGGAAGTCCCCCGCACGGGGACGGCGTACGCCGCGGGGGACGGCGCACGCCGCGGGACGGGCCCGTTCGGAGTCGTCGAGGGGGCCGCCCCCGCGGTGCGTGCCGAGTGCGCGCCGCCCGGGCCGAGCGCGCCGAGCGGAACGGTCCACGGCGAGGCCCGCGCGTGACGTATGGGCCGGTCGGAGGGGGTGCGGGCGGAACTCGCGGACCCCGCCCGTTTGATCGATCGGTGATCGTTTCCGCAGGTCAGATTAGGTATGCCTAAGTGACGCACGGCACCGTCGGGGGATCGGGCGCCGCTTGCCCGGCTCAGACGAATTACGCAACAATGGCGTTGTGAAAAACGTCGGCGAGGCTCGGGAGACCCCCATGGGGGCCCCTCAGGAGGAGTTCGCGACCGGTGAGCGCTCGACGCGCAACCGGGTCGCGCGGTCCATCCTGGACCACGGCCCGTCGACCGTCGCCGAGCTGGCCGAGCGGCTCGGGCTCACCCAGGCGGCCGTGCGCCGGCATCTCGACGCCCTGGTCGCCGACGGCGTCGTCGAGGCCCGCGACCGCCCGGTCTACGGCACGCGGACGCGCGGCCGGCCCGCCAAGGCGTTCGCGCTGACGGACTGCGGCCGGGACGCCTTCGACCAGTCCTACGACCAGCTGGCCGTGGACGCGCTGCGCTGGATCGCCGAGCGTGAGGGCGGGGAGCAGGCGGTCGCCGCCTTCGCCCGGGCCCGGATCGCCGCCCAGGCGGGCGCGTACCGCAGGGCCGTCGCCGAAGCGGCCCCGGAACAGCGGACGGAAGCGCTGGCCAAGGCCCTCAGCGCGGACGGGTACGCTGCAACCGCGCGCAGCGCACCGGTCGGCGAACAGCTCTGCCAGCACCACTGCCCGGTCGCCCACGTCGCCGAACAGTTCCCGCAGCTGTGCGAGGCCGAGACGGAATTTTTCGCCGAGCTGCTCGGTACACATGTGCAGCGGCTGGCGACCATCGCCCACGGCGACGGCGTCTGCACCACCTTCATCCCGAAGGGTGCGAAGACGGCCGGGGCCGCCAAGGCTGCCAGAGCCGCGAAGCCCCCGAAGACCCCGAAGACCACTCACCACGCATCTGCAAGCACGGCCGGGAGGAACCCCGCATGACTCTCCCCACGGAGACTGCCCACCCTGAGCTGGAGGGCCTGGGCACGTACGAATACGGCTGGGCCGACCGGGACGAGGCCGGTGCGTCGGCGCGTCGCGGCCTGGACGAGGACGTCGTCCGGGACATCTCCGCGAAGAAGGACGAGCCGGAGTGGATGACCAAGCTCCGCCTCAAGGGCCTGAGGCTCTTCGAGAAGAAGCCCATGCCGAACTGGGGCTCGGACCTGTCGGGGATCGACTTCGACAACATCAAGTACTTCGTGCGCTCCACGGAGAAGCAGGCGGAGTCCTGGGAGGACCTGCCCGAGGACATCAAGAACACGTACGACAAGCTGGGCATCCCCGAGGCCGAGAAGAAGCGCCTCGTGGCCGGTGTCGCGGCCCAGTACGAGTCCGAGGTCGTCTACCACCAGATCCGCGAGGACCTGGAGGAGCAGGGCGTCATCTTCCTGGACACCGACACGGCCCTGAAGGAGCACCCGGAGCTCTTCAAGGAGTACTTCGGCACCGTCATCCCGGCCGGTGACAACAAGTTCGCCGCGCTGAACACCGCGGTGTGGTCCGGCGGTTCCTTCATCTACGTGCCGAAGGGCGTGCACGTGGAGATCCCGCTCCAGGCCTACTTCCGTATCAACACGGAGAACATGGGCCAGTTCGAGCGGACCCTGATCATCGTCGACGAGGGTGCCTACGTGCACTACGTCGAGGGATGCACGGCCCCGATCTACAAGTCGGACTCGCTCCACAGCGCGGTCGTCGAGATCATCGTCAAGAAGAACGCCCGCTGCCGTTACACGACCATCCAGAACTGGTCGAACAACGTCTACAACCTGGTCACCAAGCGCGCCGTGGCGTACGAGGGCGCGACCATGGAGTGGATCGACGGCAACATCGGCTCCAAGGTGACGATGAAGTACCCGGCCGTCTACCTGATGGGCGAGCACGCCAAGGGCGAGACCCTGTCCATCGCCTTCGCCGGCGCGGGCCAGCACCAGGACGCGGGCGCCAAGATGGTCCACATGGCGCCGAACACCTCGTCCAACATCGTCTCCAAGTCCGTGGCGCGCGGCGGCGGCCGCACCTCCTACCGCGGTCTGATCGAGATCGGCGAGGGCGCCCCGGGCTCCAAGTCGAACGTGCTCTGCGACGCCCTGCTGGTGGACACGATCTCCCGCTCCGACACGTACCCCTACGTGGACGTCCGCGAGGACGACGTGTCGATGGGCCACGAGGCGACCGTCTCCAAGGTCTCCGAGGACCAGCTCTTCTACCTGATGAGCCGCGGTCTGAGCGAGGACGAGGCCATGGCGATGATCGTGCGCGGCTTCGTCGAGCCGATCGCCAAGGAGCTGCCGATGGAGTACGCGCTGGAGCTCAACCGGCTGATCGAGCTGCAGATGGAGGGCGCGGTCGGCTAACCACCGGCCAGGGGCGGCCCAGGCGCCGCCCCGCCGTCCCCGTCAAGCCCCTTACGTAACGGAAAGCGAGCACTACGACAGCCATGGCTGAGGCTCAGAACATCCCGGTCGGTTCGACGACCGCCGGTGCCATCGCGGTCGCCGCCGAGGCGGACTCGACCGTCGCCACGCGCATGAGCGCGCCCCCGTCCTTCGACGTGGCGGACTTCCCGGTCCCGCACGGCCGCGAGGAGGAGTGGCGGTTCACCCCGCTGGAGCGCCTGCGCGGCCTGCACGACGGCACCGCCGTCGCCACCGGCGACGGCGTGAAGGTCGCCGTCGAGGCCCCCGAGGGCGTCACCGTCGAGACCGTCGGCCGCGACGACGCCCGGCTCGGCAGGGCCGGCACCCCGGTGGACCGCGTCGCCGCCCAGGCGTACTCCGCCTTCGAGCGGGCCTCGGTCGTGACCGTGCCGAAGGAGACCGTCCTCACCGAGCCGATCCGCATCGCCGTGCACGGCGAGGGCGGGGTCGCCTACGGCCACCAGGTCATCGAGCTCGGCGCCTTCGCCGAGGCCGTCGTGGTCATCGACCACACCGGTGACGCGGTGCTCGCCGCCAACGTCGACTACCTCCTCGGCGACGGCGCCAAGCTGACCGTCGTCTCGGTCCAGGACTGGGACGACCAGGCCGTGCACGCCGGCCAGCACAACGCGCTCATCGGCCGGGACGCGTCCTTCAAGTCCATCATCGTCACCTTCGGCGGCGACCTGGTCCGGCTGCACCCGCGCGTGAACTACGCCGGTCCCGGCGGCGAGGCCGAGATGTTCGGCCTGTACTTCACCGAGAAGGGCCAGCACCAGGAGCACCGGCTCTTCGTCGACCACAACGTTCCGCACTGCACGTCGAACGTGGTCTACAAGGGCGCGCTCCAGGGCGACGACGCGCACGCGGTGTGGATCGGCGACGTCCTCATCGAGGCCGCGGCCGAGGGCACGGACACCTACGAGATGAACCGCAACCTGGTCCTGACGGACGGCGCGCGGGTCGACTCGGTGCCCAACCTGGAGATCGAGACCGGCGAGATCGTCGGCGCCGGCCACGCCTCCGCCACCGGCCGCTTCGACGACGAGCAGCTGTTCTACCTGATGGCCCGCGGCATCCCGGAGCACGAGGCCCGCCGTCTGGTGGTCCGCGGCTTCTTCGCCGAGCTGGTCCAGCAGATCGGCATCCCGGACATCGAAGAGCGCCTGATCGCCAAGATCGAGCAGGAGCTGGAGGCGTCGGTCGCATGACCTTCGTACGCGCCTGCGGGCTGAGCGAGCTGGAGGAGGACACCCCGAAGCGGGTGGAACTCGACGGCACGCCCGTGTCCCTCGTGCAGACCGAGGGAGAGGTGTTCGCGATCCACGACATCTGCTCGCACGCGAACGTCTCGCTCTCGGAGGGCGAGGTCGACGACTGCCACATCGAGTGCTGGCTGCACGGCTCGCGCTTCGACCTGCGCTCCGGCAAGCCCGACAGTCTTCCGGCGACGCGTCCCGTCCCCGTATACCCCGTAAAGATCGAAGGGGACGACGTGCTCGTCTCCCTCACCCAGGAGTCCTGAGGCACCCATGGCAACGCTTGAAATCCGAGACCTGCACGTCACCGTCGAGGCCGACAACGCCACGAAGGAGATCCTCAAGGGCGTCGACCTCACCGTGAAGCAGGGCGAGACGCACGCCATCATGGGCCCCAACGGCTCGGGCAAGTCGACCCTCGCCTACTCCCTCGCCGGTCACCCCAAGTACACGATCACCGGCGGCACCGTCACCCTCGACGGCGAGGACGTCATCGAGATGTCCGTCGACGAGCGGGCCCGCGCCGGCCTGTTCCTCGCCATGCAGTACCCGGTCGAGGTCCCCGGCGTCTCCGTCTCCAACTTCCTGCGCACCTCCGCCACCGCCATCCGCGGCGAGGCCCCCAAGCTGCGCACCTGGGTGAAGGAGGTCAAGGAGGCCATGGAGCGCCTCAACATGGACCCCGCCTTCGCCGAGCGCAACGTCAACGAGGGCTTCTCCGGCGGTGAGAAGAAGCGCCACGAGATCCTCCAGCTCGAACTGCTCAAGCCGAAGGTCGCGATCCTCGACGAGACCGACTCCGGCCTGGACGTCGACGCGCTGCGCGTGGTGTCCGAAGGCGTCAACCGCGTGCGCGAGACCGGCGAGGTCGGCACCCTGCTGATCACGCACTACACGCGCATCCTGCGGTACATCAAGCCCGACCACGTCCACGTGTTCGCGAACGGCCGCATCGTCGAGTCCGGCGGTCCCGAGCTCGCCGACAAGCTGGAGAACGAGGGCTACGAGGCGTACGTGAAGGGTGGCGCATCCGCGTGACACAGCTGCCGGGCCTCCTCGACACCGAGGCGATCCGCAAGGACTTCCCGATCCTGGACCGTGTGCTCCACGACGGGAAGAAGCTCGTCTACCTCGACAACGCCGCGACCTCGCAGACCCCGCGCCAGGTCATCGACGTCCTCGACGAGTACTACGAGCAGCACAACGCCAACGTCCACCGTGGCGTGCACGTCCTCGCCGAGGAGGCCACGGCGCTGTACGAGGGCGCGCGTGACAAGGTCGCGGAGTTCATCAACGCACCCTCGCGCAACGAGGTGATCTTCACCAAGAACGCCTCGGAGTCCCTCAACCTCGTGGCCAACATGCTGGGCTGGGCCGACGAGCCCTACCGGGTGGACCACGAGACCGAGATCGTCATCACGGAGATGGAGCACCACTCCAACATCGTGCCGTGGCAGCTGCTCGCGCAGCGCACGGGCGCGAAGCTGAAGTGGTTCGGCCTGACCGACGACGGCCGCCTGGACCTGTCCAACATCGACGAGGTCATCACCGAGAAGACCAAGGTCGTCTCGTTCGTGCTGGTCTCCAACATCCTGGGCACGCTCAACCCGGTCGAGGCGATCATCCGCCGCGCCCAGGAGGTCGGCGCCCTGGTCTGCGTCGACGCCTCCCAGGCCGCGCCGCACATGCCGCTGGACGTGCAGGCCCTCCAGGCCGACTTCGTCGCCTTCACCGGACACAAGATGTGCGGCCCGACCGGCATCGGCGTGCTCTGGGGCCGCCAGGAGCTGCTGGAGGACCTGCCCCCGTTCCTCGGCGGCGGCGAGATGATCGAGACCGTGTCGATGCACTCGTCGACGTACGCTCCCGCCCCGCACAAGTTCGAGGCGGGCACCCCGCCGATCGCGCAGGCGGTCGGTCTGGGCGCGGCGATCGACTACCTCAACTCGATCGGCATGGACAAGATCCTCGCCCACGAGCACGCGCTCACCGAGTACGCGGTCAAGCGGCTGGCGGACGTCCCCGGCCTGCGCATCATCGGCCCGACCACGGCCGAGGACCGGGGCGCCGCGATCTCCTTCACCCTCGGTGACATCCACCCGCACGACGTGGGCCAGGTCCTCGACGAGCAGGGCATCGCCGTCCGCGTCGGCCACCACTGCGCGCGCCCGGTCTGCCTGCGCTACGGAATTCCCGCGACCACGCGAGCGTCGTTCTATCTGTACTCCACGCCGGCCGAGATCGATGCTCTGGTCGACGGCCTGGAGCACGTACGGAACTTCTTCGGCTGAGGGGCGTGCTGAAAAGGTGAAGCTGGATTCCATGTACCAGGACGTCATCCTGGACCACTACAAGAACCCCCACGGGCGTGGTCTGCGGGACGGCGACGCCGAGGTGCACCACGTGAACCCCACGTGCGGCGACGAGATCACGCTGCGCGTGAAGTACGACGGCACGACCATCACAGACGTCAGCTACGAGGGCCAGGGCTGCTCCATCAGCCAGGCGTCGGCCTCCGTGCTGAACGAACTCCTCGTCGGCAAGGACCTCGCCGACGCGCAGAAGATCCAGGAGACCTTCCTGGAACTGATGCAGTCCAAGGGCCGGATCGAGCCCGACGACGCCATGGAGGACATCCTGGAGGACGCGGTCGCGTTCGCCGGGGTGTCCAAGTACCCGGCCCGGGTCAAGTGCGCCCTGCTGAGCTGGATGGCCTGGAAGGACGCGACGGCCCAGGCGCTGGACGGCGCCGACGCCGAAAGGAAGACGGCATGAGCGAGACCGTGGAGATGAAGCCGGCCTCGGAGGAGGAGCTCCGCGAGGCCCTGATGGACGTCGTCGACCCCGAGCTGGGCATCGACGTCGTCAACCTGGGCCTGATCTACGGCATCCACATCGACGACGCCAACATCGCGACCGTCGACATGACCCTGACCTCGGCGGCCTGCCCGCTGACCGACGTCATCGAGGACCAGGCCAAGTCCGCCACGGACGGCCTCGTCAACGAGCTGCGCATCAACTGGGTCTGGATGCCGCCGTGGGGCCCCGACAAGATCACGGACGACGGACGCGAGCAGCTGCGGGCGCTCGGGTTCAACGTCTGAGACACCCCGGGACCGAGCGGTCCCACCGGAACGGCGGCACCCACGGGTGCCGCCGTTCCGCTGTGGGGGCCCGGCCCGTTGTGTACGCTCGTACACATGGGATACCTGCTGCTGGCCGGAGCCATCGCCGCCGAGGTCGCCGGGACCACCGCCATGAAGTACAGCGAGGGCTTCAGCAGGCTGTGGCCGTCGCTGCTGACCCTCCTCGGGTATCTGATCTCCTTCGGCCTGCTCGCGCAGACGCTGAAGACCCTCTCCATCGGCACCGCCTACGCCATCTGGTCCGGCGTCGGCACCGCCGCCATCGCCACTATCGGCATCGTCTTCCTCGGTGAGGGGATGACCCTCGCCAAGGCCGTCGGCATCGCGCTGATCATCGTCGGCGTGGTGGTGCTGAACCTGGGAGGAGCGCACTGATGCCCCGCCGCCACGACCCCGGACGGCGGCAGCGGATCATCGACGCGGCGATCCGGGTGGTGGGGGAGAAGGGCATCGCCGGGCTCAGCCACCGCTCCGTGGCGGACGAGGCCGATGTGCCGCTCGGCTCCACGACGTACCACTTCGCTTCCCTCGACGATCTGCTGGTGGCGGCGCTGCGCCAGGCCGAGGAGGGGTTCGCGACGGTGGTCGCCGCACACCCCGCCCTCGCGGACCCCCGGGCCGACCTGGCGGCGGAGCTGGCCCGCGTCCTCGGTGAGTGGCTGGGCGGCGACCGCGGCGGCGCCGAGCTGGAGTACGAGCTCTACCTCGCCGCCCTGCGGCGTCCCGCCCTGCGCCCGGTCGCCGCCGAGTGGGCCGAGGGCGTCGCCGAGCGGCTGGCCCGCCGCACCGACCCGGTCACGGCGCGGGCCCTGATCGCCCTGATGGACGGCATCTGCCTGGAGGTGCTGCTGACCGGCGCTCCTTACGACGAGGCGTACGCGCGCGAGGCGCTGTCGCGGGTCGTTTCCCCAGGTCGTTGACGTCGGCGGGGCGTGTACCGCCCGGCACGCGAGACGGCCGCGGGGCGGGTTGGCCTCCTCGGCCCCCGGCCGGTTAGGTTGCCCTCATGACCGACACGACTGCTCCCCGTACCACCGGCGCCGTGGCCGCCGGCCTCGCCACGATCGCCTCCGACGGCACCGTCCTCGACACCTGGTTCCCCGCCCCCGAGCTGGTCGACGAGCCCGGCCCGTCCGGCACCGAGCGGCTCTCCGCCGAGCAGGCCGCCCAGCTGCTCGGCGGCGGCGCGACCGCGGCGATCGGCCCGGACACCCGCCGCGGCGTCGAGGTCGTCGCGGTCCGCACGGTCATCGCCTCCCTGGACGACAAGCCGGTCGACGCGCACGACGTCTACCTGCGCCTGCACCTGCTCTCCCACCGCCTGGTCAAGCCGCACGGCCAGAACCTGGACGGCATCTTCGCCCACCTCGCCAACGTGGCCTGGACCTCGCTGGGCCCGGTCGCCGTCGACGAGGTGGAGAAGGTGCGCCTCAACGCCCGTGCCGAGGGGCTGCACCTCCAGGTGACCTCCATCGACAAGTTCCCGCGCATGACCGACTACGTCGCCCCCAAGGGCGTGCGGATCGCCGACGCCGACCGGGTCCGCCTCGGCGCGTACCTCGGCGAGGGCACCACCGTCATGCACGAGGGCTTCGTCAACTTCAACGCGGGCACGCTCGGCACCTCCATGGTCGAGGGCCGTATCTCCGCGGGCGTCGTCGTCGGCGACGGCTCGGACATCGGCGGCGGCGCCTCCACCATGGGCACCCTGTCCGGCGGCGGCAACGTGATCATCTCCATCGGCGAGCGCTGCCTGGTCGGCGCCGAGGCGGGCGTCGGTATCGCGCTGGGTGACGAGTGCGTGGTCGAGGCCGGCCTGTACGTCACCGCCGGCACCCGCGTGACGATGCCCGACGGACAGATCGTCAAGGCCCGCGAGCTGTCCGGCGCCTCCCACATCCTCTTCCGCCGCAACTCGGTCACGGGCGCGGTCGAGGCCCGCCCGAACAACGCGGTGTGGGGCGGGCTGAACGAGGTTCTGCACAGCCACAACTGATCACCGGCGGCCATGGCCTCCGTGCCGAGGGCGTGAAGAACGGCCCCTGACCCGGGTAGTGGGTCAGGGGCCGTTCGCTTGCCCGGATTCCGGTGCGCCGTTTCAGTTTCGGGGCGGTTCCCCGGTCGGGTCGTGATGAGGGTTCTCCGCCGCGCGTGCGGAGGGAAGTTGCGGTGGATCGAGATCTCCGGTGTTCAGTGCGATGGATGAAGGGAAATCATCGGCGATATCGGGGACGTTCTGCACGATGGCGATGAGATTTCCGATGGCGGAGCCCAGATGTTCACTTCTCCAGCGCAGGACCCCCTGAATTCTCATGAGGGCCGTTGTGAGCTCACCGTCAGCGGCCCGTTCCGAGTTCTCGATCAGGAGTTGCAGGTCTCCCTGGATCAGCTCGTCCCTTGGCAGCTCCCGGATCTGTGCCTCTCTGGTGGCGAGGGCGCGGGCTACGTACGCCAATTGGTCGAGCCCCTCGTACTCGCCGGTGCGGACCGCGTCTCGCCCCCAGACGACGTAACCGATCATCCAAGCGTGAAGTGAGAGCAGCCAGTACCTGGCCTGCCGGCGGGCCTCCTGCTGCTTATCGTTGAGGAATTGAACGCCCAGGTGGCGGACGGCGGTCACACCGGCTGCCAGACCGAAGGTGGCGCCACCGTACTGCACCGCGTCCGTAAGGGACTGGTTGAATCCCAGGTAGCTCGTGGCCCACGTGGCCACACCCGCTGCCAGGGAGTTGACCCCATCCTGGAGGAGTCGATAACGACCCATCCGGACGTCGTCAGGTATGCCGTGCAGAATCTCGTTCGCCATCTCGATCCGCAGGGCTTCTTCATCATCCGAAGGTCCCCGCGAGTCGATCAGGAGGCCGTAGGTTGCGACGGAGAATCGCTTGCCGAACAGGACGGCGCGATCTGACGTCGGTTCCACGCCGGCCAGTTCGAAGACTTCGTTGCTTTTTTCCGTCTGTGCGGCGCGCTGCCCCCAGTCCGCCATGCGCTTGAAGAACGTGGTGTTCATCCCGTTGCGCCACTCGGGAAAGCGGACGCCGTAAGTGACGTGCTCCCGGGTCAGGCGCGTCGTTGCCCTGATCACCCCGCGACTGCGTTCGCCGGGGATCGGCGTGTGGTCCAGCTCATCGCATAACAGCTTGGCGGCCTGCGCGATGTTGGGAGGGGTTGGATCGTCCCGCTTGTGACCCGGGTAAAGGGCCTCGACGACGGCCTTGTAGCGGATGTCGGCCAAGAGCGCGCGCCGATGCACGACTCTCTTCAGAGCCCGGAAGCCGCGGTATGCATGTGACCCAGATCGCCCTGCGTCCCCCATGATAGCCATGAGTCGTCAGGGTAGTGGTCTACGTCACATATCCGCCACCTAGGGCCAACGGTGCGACCGCCTCCGGCCGCAGAGGGCTTCCCTGCTCTGTCCGCTGCGCGCGGCAGCCGGCGCCGGCTGTTGGCGGTCCGGTCGCTTCGGCTACCGTGCGCTGTATGTCCTCCGGACTGGATACGCCCCAAGGCGCGGCCGAACTGGCCGAGTCGCTTCTGGCTCCGCTCCGCAACCGCTGACTGCACACCCGGGCCGTGGCGGCTCGCGCGCGAAGCCGCTCCGGCCGTGTCCGAGGAAGACCGTGATCTGCTCGTCGCCGCCGCGTGGTTGCACGACATCGGGTACGAGCCGGGGCTCCGCTGCGTTCCCGTGCCGGCCGTCGGCTGGCTGCCGAACGCTGGCTGTTGTCCGCCCATCCGGTCCCCAGCCAGGCACGGGGGGAATGGACGGAGCGCGGTGTGGCCCTGCTGCCCTTGGGGACGCTGTTCTCCGCCGTACGGATTCCAGGCCGCCTGGTGCAGGCGGTCATCGCCAGTGCCGACGCCGAGGAGATCGACGACTTCCTCGACGAGTTCCTCGATGGCGGCCCCGTCATCTGCGATCCGCGCGGCCCCCGGTACTACGCACTCGTACCCGCGAGCGTACCGACGACCTGGCGGCAGGCCGCGGACGACTGGCGTCGGTCGGCGGACGTCGAATGCCTTGGTCGGGGGAGCTACCTAGGAGTGCCCCGGGCCCACGCGACGGATTTCCGTCCGCAGACGCTGGAAAGCTACTGGTCGGTGGCCATGGCGTCCCCCGGCCTGCTCTGCCCGCCGCTCACCGTGGCCCGGCTGATCGCCGTCGGAGTGCACCACCTGTCCGGTGGGGAGGAAGCCTGGCCGAGGGACGCGCCGCTGAGCACGTGCACCCGTCAGTGTCCGGTCTGAGCCCCTTGGCGAGGGCCGCGCCCCGCGGGCGGGTGTGTCCCCCGGCGTACATATGATCGGCGTGACCTCGCGGTGGTCTTGGCGGATGAACGGGTGGACGCAGAGTCCGATCAGACGCCGAACCGATGAAACGAGGGCCTGGTATGACGAACGAGCGGGTGAGGACCGTGGGGCGCTGGCTGACCGGGGCGGGCGCCGTGGCCGCGGTGTGCTGGCTCCCGGCGGGGACCGCGCACGCCGACGAGACCAACACGGCGTCGCACAACGGTCCCCGGGTGGCGTTGATCAACATCGGCCAGGTCGACGACCCCATGGAGGACGTGCTGGAGCACACGCTCCTCTTCGGTGACGGCTACGCCTGGAACTGAGCCGGTTCCGGGGCCGTCGGGAGCTCGAAGACTCAGGAACCCAGAAGCTCCTCGTATGCCGCCAGCAGGCCGTCGGCCGCATCCCGGCCGGCGGGGCGCAGGGGCGGACGGACCGGGCCCGCGGGCAGGCCCAGCGCGGTGAGCAGTGCCTTCGCCGTGACCGTGCCGGGCAGGCCCGCCGCCATCATCCGCTCGATCAGCGGCGTCGCCCGCTGCTGGAGCCGGGCCGCCCCTGCCGTGTCGCCCGCGTCGAACGCGTCGAGGACGCGCCGGAGCCTGGCCGGGGCGGCGTTGGCGACCGTGCTGACGTAGCCCGCGGCGCCGATCGCGTACAGGGCGAGGTTGTGCTCGTCGCAGCCCGCGTAGTACGCGAGCTTTGTGCGCGACAGGACCTTCTGGATGCCGAGCAGGTCGTGGGAGCAGTCCTTGACCGCCACGATCCGCGGGTGCTCGGCGAGGCGGAGGACCGTGCCGGGCTCGATGCGGGTGCCGGTGCGGGCCGGGATGTCGTAGAGCATCAGAGGCAGGCCGGAGGCGTCCGCGACCTGCCGGAAATGAGCCTCCAGCGCGTCCTGCGGGGGCCTGCTGTAGTAGGGCGCCACCACCAGCAGTCCGTCCGCGCCGGCCTTCTCGGCCGCCCGGGCCAGTTCCACCGTGTGCCGGGTGTCGGCGGTGCCGACGCCCGCCACGATCGCGGCCCGGTCGCCGACCGCCTCCCGCACCGCCCTGACCAGGGTGGCCTTCTCGGCGTCGGTCGTGGTGGGCGACTCGCCCGTGGTCCCGGAGAGCACCAGGCCGTCGCAGCCGCGGGCCACCAGGTGGTCGGCGAGACGCGCCGCGCCGCCGGGATCGAGGGCGCCGTCCTCGGTGAAGGGGGTGATCATGGCGCAGAGCGTGCGGCCGAAGGGCGGGAGCAGGGAGCGGTCCGTCGTCATGGCAGCAGTCTCGGCGGGCGGAAGCTGTAGCTCTACTTAAATCTTCTACGAGGTATTCGTAAGAAATACTTCAGGTGCTGAGGGTGGGGCCGTGGCCGGTTCCGCCGGGGCGGGGCGGGGGCCTATGGGCAAGGCGGCCGTCTTCGGGCACCATGGCGGGGACGGTCACCGGCACCACGTCAGGGTCATGGGAGGCGTCATGAAGCTCGGCAAGGCACTCGCCACGGGGATCGCGGAGGAGCGGCCCGAGGCCCACGAGGAGGAGCTCCGGCTTCCCGAGGAGGCCCGGGAGCCCGCCCCGGCCGCGCGCGAAGAGGTGCCGGCCGCCCGATGAGGCTGCGGCTTCCGGAGGAACGCCCTGCGGAGCCGCCGACCGGATACAAGATCGCCCACGCGGTGCTCTCCCAGGACGGCACCCGGGCCGCCTTCACCGGGGTGTCCCTGGGCGGCGCCCTGCCGTACGGAGTCCGCGCCGACGCGTCCTGCGTCTACGGCCTGCGGCACCGGCCGCCCCAGCGCCACTGCGACTGCGGCTTCCACTGCGTGCACGACCGGGCCGCGGCCGAGGCGCTGCTGTGCACGGCCGAGCACCGCGCGGCCGTCCTGCTGGAGGTCACGGTCCTGGGCGCCTACATCCGCTTCGAACGCGGCTTCCGCTACGCCCGCCAGCGGGTGCGGACGGCGACCGTCGGGCCCTGCGCGTGCGGCACGGCCGCCGTGGCGCTGGCCGACGCGGGCTGGGGCCGGCCCGGCTGGCGCGCCCTCGCCCCCGCCTGCGCGGGCTGCCTGCGCGGCCGGTACGCCCTCTCGCTCGCCGCCTTCGCCCGGCTGGCCGGGGACGGGCTGCGGGTGGTCGCCGGGGGCGGGGCGGCGGGGCGGCGTCCGCCGGGGGAGGCGCCGGCGGACGCGGAATTCGGCGTGCCCGAACTGGTCGCCGAGGCGGCGCTGTTGCAGGCCCGCCTCGACTGGTTCCAGACCCAGCTGGCCCGGCTCGGCGCCCGGGGAGCAGGAGGCGCGGGGCAGGGGTAGCGGGGGCCGGCGCGGGGTACCCGGGTGTCCCGAACCGAGAGGAGGCGGAACACCGTGACCGGGACCACAGCAACCAGGCCCGTGCGCGACGAGCACCACTCCGTGGGCGACCTCGTGGGTCAGGCCACCGAACAGCTCTCCCGGCTCGTACGCCAGGAAGTGGCTCTCGCCAAGGAGGAACTGGCCGAGAAGGGGCGGCGCGCCGGACGCGGCGGCGGGCTGCTCGGCGCCGCGGGCGCCGTCGCCTACGTGGGTCTGTTCGCCCTGGCCGGCACGGCCACCGCCGCACTCTCGCTGGCGTTGCCCGTCTGGGCCGCGGCGCTCATCGTGACGGCGGTGCTGTTCGCGGCCGCGGGCCTGCTGGCCGTGGCCGGCCGCGCCCAGCTCCGCCGGGCCGCACCCCCCACACCCGAGGCGACCCTCGGCAGCGTCAGGGCCGACGTGGAGGAGATCAGGGAAAGGGCGCATCGATGACGGATCCCACGGAGCGGACCGCACCGGCCACCCCGGCGAGCGGGGACGCCGGGACCGGGCCGGCCGGGCGGCCGGCCGGCGGGGCCAAGGGCCCCGACGAACTGCGGCGGCAGATCGAACAGACCCGCCACGAACTCGGCGACACCGTCGAGGAACTCGCGGGCAAGGCCGATGTGAAGGGCCGCGCCAAGGCGCGGGCGGCCGACCTGAGGGACCGGGCCGGTGCGATGACCGTGCAACTGCGCAGCAGCGCCGCCCAGGCCGGGCACACCGTGCAGGAACGGGCGAACCGGGCGGGGCACGCCGTGGAGCACGGGGTGCCGGGACCCGTCCGCGGCCTGGTCCGGGCCGGACGCCGGCACCCGGCTCCGGTCCTGCTCGCGGGCGCGGCGGCGGGCGCCGCCGTCGCGGCGGGCGTGCTGCTGAGGCGGCACAACGGACACCGCTGAGACCGGCACCGCTGAGACCGGCACCGGGGGAGGGGCCCGCCTCGCGCCCCTCTCTTGACCTCGAGTCAGGTGGAGGTTGAAGGGTGGGCGGTGCGTGCAACACCACCTTCGCTCACCCACCCCGGAGGCCGGCATGACCCGCCGTACCGCAGCACACCCCGATCCGACCCGCACGGACGTGGCGGCGCCCCTCTTCAGCACCTGGCGCGTAGGCACCCCCGAGCGGCAGCGGCGGACCGTCGAGGCGATCGCCCGCGCCTGGGAGCGCCGCCCCTGGCCCGCCGACGCCCTGCGGGCCTACCACGTCTACACCGGGCACGACGGGGCGACGCTGATGCACCACTCGCAGTGGGCGAGCGAGCAGGCGTACGAGACGTTCGCCAAGACCCACCGGCAGGAGCGCGTCGACGAGATCGACACCGCGGTGCCGGACACCGAGCGGCTGGGGCTCCGCCGCTACCGCTACCACCGCAGCCACGAGCGCGCCGCAGGCGACGACCGCGTCCCCGGCCTGATCGTGACGGTGCGGATCGGCTTCGAGCCGGCGGCCGCCAAGCGGCGCGCGGACTGGATCGGCCTGGTGGCCAAGGCGCTCGCCGACGAGCCCGGGCAGCACGGCGGTCTGATCGCCGCCCACTTCCACCTCGGCACCGACGACTGCCATGTGCTCAACTACGCCGAGTGGGAGAGTGCCCGGGCCTACGACGAGGCCCTGGCGGCACCGGCCGGTCCGTCGGCGCGGCTGTGGGAGCGGGTGCGGACGTACCCGGGCGTGACCGGTTTCACCGGCAGCCGGTACGACCACGCCCTCGGCCTCGTGCCCTCCTGAACCCGCCCCTCCGGACGCGTCAGGGACGGAACCGCAGCACCTGCGGGTCGTGATCGCTGATCTGGTCGTGGAACTCGGCGTTGAGGTGCACGCTGTCGTACTCCAGCCCGTCGCCGCGCCGGATCGACGGGCTGACCAGGATCTGGTCCAGGGCCTGGCTGTTGCCCTGGTAGACGTACGAGTAGCGCTCGCTCCCCGGCAGCGACCTGACCGCCGACCACAGCTCGCCGTCGCCCTCCAGGACGCGCGTGGTCGTGGAGAACTCGAAGTCGTTGATGTCGCCGAGCACCACCACGTCCGCGTTCTTCTGGACGTCGAGGATCTGCCGGACGAAGGCGTTCACGGCCTTCGCCTGGAGGTGGCGCTGGGTCTCCGAGCTCCGCGCCGGCGGCTGGTACTGGGAGGTCAGACCCTGGTCGCCGCCCTTGGAGTTGAAGTGGTTGGCGACCACGACCACCGTCCGGCCGCGGAAGGCGAACTCGCCGGCCAGCGGCTTCCGGCTGTTGGCCCAGGCGGGGTCCGCCGGGTCGACCCGGCCGGGGGAGACGGTCAGGGCCGCCTTGCCGCGCACCTTCGTCACCCCGGTCGCGGTGGTCGCGTCGCCGCCGGGACGGTCGGTGAAGGAGACCCGCCCGGGGTTGAACAGGAACACCTGGCGGATGTTGCCGCCCGGCTCGCCTCCGTCGGCCTTGTCGGCCGGGTCGACGGAGCGCCAGTCGTAGCGGGGACCGCCCGCCGCGACGATCGCGTCGATGAGCCGGCCCACCGTCTCGTCGGCGGCCACCGTGCCGTCGTCGGTGGCGCCGTTGTTGTCCTGGATCTCCTCCAGGGACACGATGTCGGGCGAGGCGAGGTGGCGCACGATCGCGTCGGCGTGTGCCGCGAAGGTGTCGTCGGACGGGTCGAGGTTCTCGACGTTGTACGTCGCCACCGCCAGCTCACCGCCCCGCTGCGCCCGCGTCGTCTCGCGCTGAAGGCCCCCGCTCTCCAGGGTGCCGAGCTCGCGGGCGACCAGGGTGTAGCCGCCGTACTGGTTGTAGTCCAGCGGGCCGGCGGTGGGGCCGGCCAGCGTGTCGCCCACGTTCGCCTTCGGGAAGTCCGCGACCCGGCCGAGGGACTGGATCTGGAGCCGGCCGGTGTTCTGCGCCGCGTACGAGCCGTAGACGGTGCCGCCCCGCCGGTTGCGGTGCTCGTCCGGCTTCACCGTCACCCACAGCTCGGTGTACGGGTCGGTGGCGCCGACCACGCGGACGTCGGCGACCTCGACGTTCATGCCCTCCAGGGACTCGTAGAGGTCCAGGGCGTACCGATCGGGGCGCAGGGGGAGCCCGTTGACCGAGCCGTTCGCGGCGCTGTCGCCGTCGGGCGCGTACCGGCCGGGCACCGCGGCGGCGTCGACGGTCACGGCGGCCGGGACCGGGTGGCCGCCCGAGACGACGGTCACCTTGGGGCGGGTGATCTCGGTCAGCGACTGGTTCCCGGAGGAGGTGCCGCCGGGGACGTACTCCGTCACCGTGCCGGAGACGGTGACCGCGTCGCCGACGGCGACCTTCGGGGCGGAGGAGGTGAAGACGAACACGCCCTCGCTGGTGGCCGGGTCGGCGTCCGGGGACGGGTCCTGCATCCAGAAGCCCTTGGCGGAACCGTAGGCGCGCACGCCGGTGACGATTCCGGTCACGTCCGTGACCTGCTGTCCGGCGTACGGGGATATACGGGTGGTGCCCTGGATGTCGTGGACGCGCACCGACTGGGCGTGCGCGGGCGCGCTCAGGACGACGGTGGACGCCGCGGAACACACGGCGGCGACGGTGAGCGCGGCCAGCCGCGCGGACGACGTGGTCGGCAAGGGATCCCTCCGGGGACGTGACGGAGCGCCGGGACGAGGTGGAGCGGAGGTGGAACGGTGAGGGGCCGGGGAGGCGGGCGGTCGCGCGCGCCTCGCACCGCGTACGCGGCGGACGGGCGGCGTGCTCGCACACGTGTCCCTGGCTTCTACGCGCGTCAATCTCCTGCCTGGCCGCGCCCGTTGTCAAGGTTTCGGCCATGTACGGCGGCCGACGGGGAGATGAACCGGGCGGCATGGTGCCAAACCCGTCTAGGCTGAGCGGTCGAGCCGTGTCGCCCGGTGGGCGTGCGGTGTTCCAGGTGGTCGCAGGACCTCCCAGGCGGCCGTACGGCCCTCGACACGGACGTACGGCCTTCGAGGCGCGCTAGGAGAAACAGCCGATGTCAGACAGCTCCCCCCTGCCGCCGGTGCGGTTGCACGCCGAAGCGGAGCTGGCCCGCGACGCGCTGTCCACGCCGTTGCTCTCCCGGGCTGCCCGGCTGGCCCGCTGGGCCGGGCCGGACACCCGGGTGGACGCCGGGGGCGGGCTCGTGGACGAGCAGCTGCCGGCGGCGGCCGAGGTGCTCGGACTGAGCGGGGACGACGCCGCGGCGTACGCGAGCGAGGCGTGGCGGGTCGCCGTGGACACCGGGTTGGTGGAGATCACCGACGAGGGGAAGGGCACCGTCGCCGCGGGCGCGGACCTCGCGGTGCTCACCGGCGGCTCGCCCCACGACGTGCTCCAGGTCTGGCTCGGCGCCCTGGAGGCGGTCCTCGCCGACGCGAGCGTGCCCGACCTCGGCGGGGTCGTCGACGCGATGGCCGAGGGCGGCGAGGTGGACCTGTCGTCCCTGGACTTCGATCCGGAGGCGGAGGCGGAGTTCCTCGACGGGGTGCTCGGCAACCTGTACCTCCTGACCGTCAGCGAGGACGGCCCCGGCGAGGGCCCCGTGCCGCTGCCCGCGCTGGCCGCCTCCGTGCTCGTGCCCGGCGACATGGCCGAGCCCAGCAACGACGTGCTGGAGCAGGTCTCCGACGCGATGGTGCGGCTGGACGACCAGTTCCGGCTGCTGGAGCCGATCGGCCTGGTGGAGTACCGGCCGGTCGACGAGGCGCTGCTGACCGAGTCCGGGGACGCGGCCGACGACGCCGCGGCGCCCGGCGACGACATGGACGTGACCCGGTACGGCCTGGTGCGGCTGACTCCGCTCGGCCTGTACGGGCTGCGGACGCGGCTGCTGGAGGCCGGTTTCGACGTGCCCGCGGTCGGGGAGCTCGCCGACAAGGGCGCCGACGCGCTGCTCGACGGGACGGCCGGGTTCGGGCCGGCGGCGGCGCAGGCCGAGACCGAGCAGTGGCTCGCCCGCCGGGAACCCCTCGCCGCCGCGCGCGAGTTGCTGGCGGCGGCGCGCGGCTCGGACCCCGGGGCGCCGCTGCGGCGGCTGCGCTGCCAGCAGGCGCTGTCCCTCGTCGGCGCCGACGCGGAGCCCGCCCTGCGGGAGGTCCTCGACGACGCCGAGCTGGGCGGGCTGGCCCGGGTGTGGCTCACCGAGCACGGCGCCCGGGACGTGCCCGCGCCGTCGGAGGCGATGGTCTTCTGGCTCACCATCGACACGGTCGCCGCCCAGCTCGCCGCCGAGGGCAACTCCGAGGAACTGCGGGGCCTGGTGGAAGGGCTGGCCCGGCAGCACAGCGGCTTCTTCAGCACGGCCTGGCGGGTCGGCCACCCGGCCACCGCGGACGTACTGGAGGCGATGGGGCGGCTGCACCCCGACAAGAAGATCGCCAAGGAGGCCCGGAAGGCCGCCTTCAAGGCGCGTTCCCAGCACGGGGGATGACGCGGCGCGGCGCCTCCGGCCTCCCCGCCCGCCCGGGGCGCGGAGCGTGCGGGGAAGCCGGGGGAGCCGGCGGGCGGTCCCGCGCGGATTCACGCAAGCGGGCCCGGTGCCGTCCCGTGGTGTTCAACCGCCGTTCAGGAGCGGGCGGAACGGTGACGCGGAAGCCAGGTCCGCCGCCCTCCACGGCCCGCCCACCGTCACAGGAGACACCATGTCGCTCACCCGCAGGGACTTCGCCAGACGATCCGCGGCCACCGGTGCCGGCATCGCGCTGGCGGGCAGCGTCGGCGCCCTCGCCTCCGCCCCCAACGCGCTGGCGTCCACGGAGACCTACCGCGTGGGGCAGGACACGGCGGACGCGGCGGACCGGCACGGCGGCGCCGGGTACGGGCCGCTGGTCCCCGACCCGGACGGCATCCTGGCCCTGCCCGCCGGCTTCACGTACCGGATCCTCACGCACGCCGGCCGGACGACGCTGGAGTCCGGCGAGCCCACCCCCTCCCACCACGACGGCACCGCCGCCTTCGACGGCCCCCGCGGCACCACCCTCCTCGTCAACAACCACGAACTGGGCGGCCCCCGCTCCCGCTGGGACCACCCCGTGCCGCTCGCCGAGGGCCTGGTCTACGACCCGGCGGCCGCCGGCGGCTGCACGGTCGTCGAGGTCCGCCCCGGCGGCCGGGTCGCCGAATGGGTGGGCATCGCCGGCACCTCCACCAACTGCGCGGGCGGCAGCACCCCGTGGGGGACCTGGCTGACCTGTGAGGAGACCGAGGACAAGGCCGGCTCCAACGGCATGACCAAGGACCACGGCTACGTCTTCGAGGTCGACCCCGCCGACCGCCGCGCCAACCGCGACCCGAAGCCGGTCAAGGCCCTGGGCCGCTACGCCCACGAGGCCGTCG
Organism: Streptomyces sp. NPDC052020; assembly: GCF_040680575.1. Classification (NCBI taxonomy): domain Bacteria; kingdom Bacillati; phylum Actinomycetota; class Actinomycetes; order Kitasatosporales; family Streptomycetaceae; genus Streptomyces; species Streptomyces sp. NPDC052020. Next base: position 106,774 of record NZ_JBFAWY010000014.1, on the reverse strand, counting down.
TCGTCGACCCCGGGCGCGGCCACCTCTACCTCACCGAGGACGCCTCGAACCCCAACGGCCTGCTGTACCGCTGGACCCCGCCGGAGGGCTTCCGGCACGGGCGGGGCCGGCTGCGGGGCCTGTCCGACGACGCGGGGCGGCTCCAGGCGTTCAAGTGCTTCGACTCCGGCGGCCGGTTCGTCGACGACCTCTCCCACGCCACGCGGACCGGCACCGTCTACGGCGTCGACTGGATCGACGTCCCCGACCGCGACGCGCGGACGACGTCCGTCCGCAAGCAGTTCACCGGCGGGCAGGTCACCCGGGCCCGCAAGCTGGAGGGCATGTGGTGGGGTGACGGCGGCGCCTACGTCGTCTCCTCCTTCGCCCGCGCCGAGAGCCCCGGGGCCGCGCACGACGGCCAGGTCTGGTTCTACGACCCCAGGCGCCGCACCCTGACCCTGAAGGTCCTGTTCGGCGTCGACCCGGACCCCTCCCGGGACGGCGCCCTCGACGGCCCCGACAACATCACCGTCTCGCCCTACGGCGGCCTGGTCGTCGCCGAGGACGGCGACGGCGCCCAGCACCTGTTCGGCGCCACCGACCGCGGCCGCACCTACCCCATCGCCCGCAACGAGCTGAACATCGGCACCGAGGAGGAGCCCGAGTACAGCGAGTTCGCCGGCGTCACCTTCTCACCGGACGGCAAGACCCTGTTCGCCGGCATCCAGAAGCCCGGCATCCTGCTCGCCATCACGGGCCCCTGGAAGCGGCAGCGGCGGTAAGCCCCCGTCCGCCGCTCGCCCGGGGTGCCGGGGAGAACCGCCGTACGCCGCCGGGGTCCGGCCGCCCGATACGATGAACGCGCAGCGGCCCCGGTCGGCGAGGAGTGGCGGGATGACGCGGGTCAGGCCCATGCGGGCGGACGCCCGGCGCAATCACGAACGATTGCTGAAGGCGGCCGCCGAGGCCTTCGCCGAGCACGGGGAGAGCGCGTCGCTGGACGAGATCGCCAAGCGGGCGGGGGTCGGCTCGGGCACGCTGTACCGGCACTTCCCGACCCGCCGGGCGCTGCTGGAGGCCGCGTACCTGGACCGGATCGAGGCGATCGCGGCGCGGGCCGCCGTGCTCGCGGGCGAACTGCCGCCCGGCGAGGCGCTGCTGGAGTGGCTGAACGAACTCGCGGCCGGGATGATCCGGGTGCGCGGGCTGAAGGCGCTGCTGGGTTCGGCCGTCACGGACGGCGGTTCCCCGGTTCCCACCGTCTGCGGTGACGCGGTGAGGGCGGCGGCGGCCCGGCTCGTCGCGGCGGCCCAGGAGGAGGGGACCCTGCGGCGGGACGTCGAGCCGGTCGAGGTGCTGCGGCTGGCCCACGGCGTCGCGACGGCGTCGGAACTGGCGGACGGGGAGGGCAGGGCCATCCGCCGGTATCTGTCGCTGCTGACGGAGGGGCTGCGGGCGGGGGCCGGCGGCTGACGGCCGGGCGCTGACGGCGGGCACCCGGCGCGGACGCGGAGTGCCGGGGCGGCCGGACGCCGGGCGCCCCCTGGAGCGGGGGCGCCACCGGGTCGCGCGCCGCTACAGGGCCTGGGCCGCCGGCTTCACCATGCCGCGCACGGTGCGGGACTTCACGAAGTCGCCCATCGCCGTCATCTCCCACTCCCCGGAGAACTGGCGGATCAGCTTGGCCATCATCACGCCGGTCTGCGGCTCGGCGTTGGTGAGGTCGAAGCGGACCAGTTCCTCGCCGGTCGCGGCGTCGAGGAGGCGGCAGTACGCCTTGGCGACCTGCGTGAACTTCTGGCCGGAGAAGGAGTTGACCGTGAAGACCAGACCGGTGACGTCCTGCGGCAGCCGGCCCAGGTCGACGGAGATCACCTCGTCGTCGCCGCCGCCCTCGCCCGTGAGGTTGTCGCCGGAGTGCCGGATCGCGCCGTTCACGATCTGGAGCTTGCCGAAGTAGCAGCTGTCGATGTGGTTGCGCTGCGGGCCGTAGGCGATGACCGACGCGTCCAGGTCGATGTCCTTGCCGCGGTAGGCCGGTTCCCAGCCCAGGCCCATCTTGACCTGCGAGAGCAGGGGGCGGCCGCCCTTGACGAGGGAGACGGTCTGGTTCTTCTGGAGGCTGACGCGGCCCTTGTCCAGGTTGATCTTCCCGGTGCCGGGGGCGGGCGCGGGGGAGGCGGCCGGGGCGGGCGGCGCCTGCGGGGCGACCTGCCGCGGGGGCGCCGCAGGCTGGGCCGGGGCGGCCGGCTGGGCGGGGGCGGCCGGTTCCTCGACCGTCACGCCGAAGTCGGTGGCGATGCCGGCGAGGCCGTTGGCGTATCCCTGGCCGACCGCGCGCGCCTTCCACTGGCCGTTGCGCAGATAGATCTCGACGACCACCAGGGCCGTCTCGCCGCCGAGGCGCGGCGGCGTGAACGTGGCCAGGACGGAGTGGTCGTCCGCGTTGCGGAGGGTGGCCGTCGGCTCGATGCCCTGGAAGGTCTGCCCGGGGGCGTCGGGGCTGGCCGTGACGACGATCTTCTCGATGCCCGGCGGGAGGGCGGCGGTGTCGATCGTGATGGCGTCCGGGGCGGTGCCGCCGCCGGAGCGGTAGGTCACGCCCGGGCCGGCGGGCTGGTTGTAGAAGATGAAGTCGTCGTCGGAGCGCACCTTGCCGTCGGCGGTGAGCAGCAGGCCCGATACGTCGAGCCGCACCGGGGCGGCGACGTCCACCGTCACACGGGCGGTGGGGAGGGGGATGTTCGAGCCGGGGGTCATAGCTGTCATGCCATGAGTAACGAATGAGTCCGTTTTACCGTTCCCTTACCGGACTCGTTCGGCCGGGCCGCCGTCCCGCGGCGGATGACCGGGCGGGGCGGGCGGCCGGGCGGGACGGGCCCCGCTCAGTACGGCCAGATCGGCGGGTCGGTCACGAAGTGGCCGCCCAGGCAGGCGTGCGCGGGGTCGTCCGGGTCGAGCTCGCCCTGTTCGGCGACGAGCTTCCCGGCGTACGGCTCGGAGTCGTCCTGCGGCTCGTAGCCGAGGGCCCGCGCGGTGGACAGGTCCCACCACAGCCGGGTGTTGGCGGAGGAGCCGTAGACCACGGTGTGGCCGACGTTCTCGGCGGTCAGGGCGGCGTGGAAGAGGCGGGCGCCGTCGGCGGGGCTCATCCAGACGGAGAGCATGCGCACGCTGGTCGGCTCGGGGAAGCAGGAGCCGATGCGCACCGAGACGGTCTCCAGGCCGTGCTTGTCCCAGTAGAGCTGGGCGAGGTCCTCGCCGAAGGACTTCGACAGGCCGTAGAAGGTGTCGGGGCGGCGCGGGGTGTCGACGGGGATGAGGGGGTCGTCGCCCTGGGGGCGGGGGGTGCAGCCGACGGCGTGGTTGGAGGAGGCGAAGACGACGCGGCGCACCCCTTCCTCGCGGGCGGCCTCGTAGACGTTGTAGGTCCCCTCGATGTTCGCCTTGAGGATCTTCTCGAACGGGGCTTCCAGGGAGATGCCCGCCAGGTGGATGATCGCGTCGACGCCCCGGACCGCCTCGCGCACGGCGTCCCGGTCGGCGAGGTCCGCGATGATGGCGTCGGGCTCGCCCTCGACGGGGCGCACGTCGAACAGGCGCAGCGTGTAGCCGTAGGCGGGGAGCAGGCCCCGCATCAGGGTGCCGAGGCCACCGGCGGCGCCGGTGAGCAGAACGGTGCGGGGAGCGGGCATCCTCGGTTCTCCTTGCATCGGCGGCCGTACACATGGACGTACGGCGTTCATATTCGTGGGCACGCTAAGGAGTGGGGGTGCGCTGCGTCAAGGGGTGGACGGGAGGGGGAAGTTGGCTGCCGTGTCGCGGTGTCGGTGCGCTTGACCGGCCCGCCGTGGGCCCTTAGCGTGGCGGCGTTCAGAAATATGGACGTAGATCATACATATAGAAAACGTAGCGATGGATTGGGAGAGCCCGTGACGTCAGCCCCTCTCGCCGCCCGGCTCACCGTCCCCACGGGGCCGCTGTTCTTCCCCGTCACGGCGTACGGCCCCGGCGGCGCCGTCGACCTCGACGTCTACCGCACCCATGTGCGCCGCGGCGTCGAGGCCGGGGCCGCGGCCGTCTTCGCCTGCTGCGGCACCGGCGAGTTCCACGCGCTGGCGCCCGAGGAGTTCGAGGCGTGCGTCCGGGCGGCCGTCGAGGCCGCGCAGGGCCGGGTCCCGGTCGTCGCGGGCGCCGGATACGGCACCGCCCTCGCGGTGCGCTATGCGCGCCTGGCCGAGTCGGCCGGGGCGGACGGGCTCCTGGCCATGCCGCCGTACCTCGTGGCGGCCGGGCAGGAAGGGCTGCTGCGGCACTACCGGGAGGTGGCCGCCGCGACCCCGCTGCCGGTCATCGTCTACCAGCGGGACAACGCGGTGTTCACCCCCGGGACCGTGGCCGCGCTGGCCCGCACGGACGGGATCATCGGCCTGAAGGACGGTCTCGGCGACCTCGGTCTGATGCAGCGGATCGTCAGCGCCGTCCGCGGCGAGGCCCCCGGCGACTTCCTGTACTTCAACGGGCTGCCGACCGCCGAGCAGACCCAGCTCGCCTACCGCTCCCTCGGCGTCACGCTCTACTCCTCCGCCGTGTTCTGCTTCGCCCCCGAGATCGCCCTCGCCTTCCACCGGGCGCTGGACACCGGCGACGGCGCCACCGTGCGCCGCCTGCTGGACGGCTTCTACGGGCCCTTCTGCGACCTGCGCGCCCAGGGGCCCGGCTACGCCGTCTCCCTGGTCAAGGCCGGGGTGCGGTTGCGCGGGCTGGACGTGGGGGAGGTGCGCCCGCCGCTGCACGAACCCGCCGCGGACCACGTCGAACAGCTCGCCCAGGTGATCAAGCACGGGTACGCCCTGCTGGAGGAGGACCGGTGAAGGCCTCGGCGTTCGTCTACCCCTGGGACGTCAACGGCGACCCGGAGGCCCCCGCGCGGCTCGCCTCCCTCGGCGTGGAGCAGGCCACCCTCGCGGCGGCCTACCACTCCACGCGCGCGCTGACCCCCCGCCACCCCCGGCACCGGATCGTCACCGCCGAGTACGCCGCCGTGCTCTACCCCCCCGGCGACCGCTGGGAGGGACGTGCCCTGCGGCCGTACGAGGCGGGCGCCTGGGCCCCGGGAGACGCCTACGGCGAGGCGGCCGCCGCGCTCGCCGGCGCCGGACTGGAGGTCCACACCTGGGTCGTGCTCGCGCACAGCTCCCGCCTGGGCGCCGAGCACCCGGACACCTCCGTCGTCAACGCCTACGGCGACCGCTACCCGTGGGCGCCGTGCATCGCGCAGCCCGCCACGCGCGCGTACCTCGTCGACCTGGCCGCCGAGGCGGCGGTGCGGCCCGGAGCGCGCGGTACGGAACTGGAGTCCCTCGGCTGGTACGGACTGGCCCATCTGCACGCCCACGACAAGACCGGCGGCGTCGGCCTCGGCGACGCCGGGCAGTACCTGATGTCGCTGTGCTTCTGCCCGGCCTGCCGGGAGGGCTACGGCGGACAGGGCCTGGACGCCGGTGAGCTCGCGGCGGCCGTACGCGCCGCGCTGGAGCCGGTGTGGCGGGGAGCGCCGTCGGACGGGGGCTGGGCCGGAGTGGAGAAGCTGCTCGGCGAGGACCGGGCGAACGCCACGCGCGCGTGGCGGGACGGTACCGCCCGCACCCTCCAGGAGGCGGCTGTCGCCGCCGTGCGCGCCGCCGCGCCCGAGGGCTTCCAGGTGCTGCTGCACGCCGACCCGGTGTCGTACCACTGCGGCGCCAACGCCGGCGTCGACCCCGCGCACATCCTGTCCGTCGCGGACGGGGTCGTGGTGCCCTGCACGGGAGGCTCCGGCCTGCTGGAGCCGTTCGCGCGCCAGGGCCGGGCGGACGCCGTCCTCGCCGCCAACCTCACCGTCGTCTCCGGCATGGGCGGCAGCCCCGGCACGCTCGCGGCCGACCTGGCCGAGGCCCGGCGGCTCGGCGCCGGAGAGCTGCGGCTGTACCACGCCGGGCTGGCGTCGGACGGGGACCTGGCGGCGGTACGGGACGCGCTCGCCCGGCGCTGAACCGGCAGCGCGACGCCCCATCCGCGGCGGTAGCTGCTGATCCCTCTGCCCAGGAGCTCGGCGATCGTGCTGGTCTTGTCCGGGAATCGGGCGATTCCCGGACAAGACCAGTAAACGATGGTGCTCGCTACGGTTCCCGGTCGGCACCGGCATGTGGCGCCTCTTGCAGAGGGAAGGCCATCAGGCTCATGCCCACGGGGATCGTTCCGGGCGCGCGTGGCGGGCGCGCGGCGTCGTGGAGTTCGGCCGCGACATCAGCGAGCCGCCCCCTGGCCGCTTCCCACGCCTCCGGCGCCACCCACAGTTCCGCGTCGACCGTCACGCCTCCGCCGTCTGGACTCCGGCGCGCGGCACGCTCCTGAAGGGTGTGTGCCAGGGTCGCCGCCAGCATCCGGGCCCCATCGCGGCGGTCGGACAGCGGGGAGCCGTGGACGGTCCGGTAGCGGCGCTCCCGGCCCCCGCGGCGGATGCGTTCCTCGGCCAGTTCCACCAGACCGACGGCATCCAGGCGCCGCAGGTGCCGGCTGGCCAGGGCATGCGAGATGTCCAGCTCACGAGCGAGTTCGGCAGCGGACATCGGGCCGGTCCACATGAGCGTGAGCATCCGCAGCCGTACGGGATGGGCGAGCGCCCTCAGGACGGGGTCTACGTCGGTCACGCCAGCCAGTAAAGCGCATGCCGTCACCACGGCACCCCTACCCCCAACCAATCTGTTGGGGGTAATGTGCCGAACCCCATGAAGCGACATCATCAAGGGGGGCCGGGCATGAGCGTGGGTCTGTTCACGGTGCTGCGGGACCGCAACGCCCGCATCTACCTGACGGGAATGATCGTCTCCGGCTTCGGGGACTCGGCCATGCTTCTCGCCTCCGGGGTCTGGGTGAAAGAGCTCACCGGTTCGGACGGTCTGGCCGCCCTGGTGGGTTTCTGCGCCTGGGCACCGGCCCTCGCGGGACCGTTCCTCGGCAATATGGCGGACCGGATACGCCGCCGCACGCTCCTGATCGCCACGAGCCTGGTGCTGGCCGCTGTCATGACGGCACCCGTCGCCGTGCGCTCTCCGGAGGATGTCTGGCTGCTCTTCGCCGTGCTGACCATGGTGGGCACGGGAACCGTGCTCATGGACGCCGCTGAGACCGCGTTGATCGCCTCCGCCATACCGGGCGAGATACGCGGGGACTTCAACGGCCTGTCCCGGGCCGCGATCGAGAGCACCAGCCTGCTCGGCCCCCTGATCGGCGCGGGCCTGTTCACTGTGCTGGGCGGCCCGGCCGTCGCCCTGCTGAACGCGCTGTCCTTCCTGCTGGGCGCGGCCGCCTTCAGCATGATCCGCGTGCGCGAAGCCGCGCCCGCACACCGGCCACGGCGGTACTGGACCGCCGAGACCGCGGAAGGCATCCGCTACCTGTGGCGGCACACGACGCTGCGCGCCCTGGTCGTCGCAGGCGGTTGCGCCATGACGGCATCAAGCCTCAGCGGCGCGGCGACCTACGCGCTCCTCGACATCGGGCTGCGGCAGCCCGCGGCATTCGCCGGCGTTCTCAGCTCGGTCCAAGGGCTCGGGTCGGTCATCGGTGGTCTGGCGGCCGGGGCGCTCTTGCGCCGCGTCCCGGCCCGCGTCCTGTCAGCGCTCGGGCTCACACTCTTCGCCCTCGGGGCACTGGCCCGGATCACCGGCTTCCTCCCCGTGGTGGTGGCCGGCAGCCTGCTCATCGGCCTGGGCCTGCCCTGGCCGCTCATCAGCGCCCTGACCACGGTCCAGAAGGAGACACCGGACGAACTGCTCGGCCGGGTGGCGGCCACCGCGAACACACTGGTGTTCGCACCGACCGGACTCGCCCTCCTCGCGGGCACAGCCCTGGTGGCCACCCTGGACTACAGGGTTCAGCTCCTCGCCGCCGGTGTGCTCGGTCTGACGACGGCTGTGCTGCTCGCGGTCACCGGCCGCCCCCGCGCCGTCCCGCCCGCCGAGCCGGACGCGGATCACCGGCCGCGCGAAGCCGGCGGCGCGAAGAAGGGATGAACGATGCGGGACGGCCCAAGGGCCGAGGAGATCCACACGCTCCTCTCCTCCCCGCGGGTGATGGCTCTCCGGCAGTACACGCCCGCCGACCGGCGGGCATCGCCGGGGACGACCGCGATCGTTCGAGGTCTCCACTCCGGGGCTGACCTGGCGCCCCACGGAGCAGCACTTCGGCACCAGGGCGAAAAACCGCCTGTGGCCCATGCCGGCCGGGTCGCCGTATCCGACTCCGTCGGCGGCACCACTTCGCGGGTGGCCGACCTGGGGGCGTGATCGTCGCGCCAGAGCCGCGAGGCCGCGGCTTGGCGAGGCTCGTGTGTCCGCGGCCTTGGTCCAGGCTGGGCGCAGGCGGGTGATGGGCCCGCCGGAACGGGCCCGCGGGAGCGGAAGACACCGAACGAGAACACGGGCCGGACCCGGCGCCCCAGGACGGGGCGGCGGGGCGCCGCGCGGGCCGGGGGAGCCGGGCCCGGGGCCTTCCCGGCGTTGCTACGGCACACTCCCGGCACCGCGCCCGCCGGGTCCGGCCGGGCCGGTGTGCCACGCCCAACTGCCGCGCTGCGAAACCGGCGCCGACGCGCGTCGCGAACGCGAACGGCCGCACGCCGCGGGTGGGGAGGCTGGGCGCACCGCCCGCCAGGCCAGCGCTCACCGCGCCGGAACGGGGGTCTCGGCCAGAGTCAACCTCAACTTCCTCTGCCGGAAGCATTGACGAAACACAGAGCCGCTCCTACCTTCAACGCGTCGTACTTCGTACGTCATATATGAGACGCGATACGCGAGATCCGATACACGAGATCCCATCCGGTTCCCGGGATCCGGCACGACGAGCACGAGTTCCGCACGAGTCCCCGGCAAGAGTTCCCACCCGAGTCCCGACACGCGGTCCGTTCGAGACACGAGACCCGAGAGGCGCGCATGACCTCTGTCCCCACGCCGATCCCCTCCCGCACGCAGTACGTGCTGGAGGAGATCAAACGCCGCATCCTCACCGGGCGTTTGACGCCGGGTCAGGCCCTGGTCGAGACCGAGCTCGCCGCACAGTTCGGGGTGTCCAAGACCCCGGTGCGCGAGGCGCTCAAGACCCTGGCCGGCACCGGTCTGGTCATGATGAGCCAGTACAAGGGCGTCACGGTGCGCATGGTGGACGCGGACATGGCGCGCGAGGTCTACGACGTGCGGCTGCTGCTGGAGCCCGAGGCGCTCAAGCGCGCCGTGCGGCGCGGGGCCTCCCTGGACGCCGCCCGCCAGGCGCTGGCCCGGGCCGACGAGGCCGATGACACCGCCGAACGGTCGCTCGCCAACCGCGAGTTCCACCGCGCCCTGTACCTGCCGTGCGGCAACCCGCTGCTCGGCCGGATGCTCGACGAGGTCCGCGACCAGGCGGCACTCGTCTCCGCCGTCGCCTGGGCCGCCGATCCCTCCTGGGAGCGGGAGGCGGACGAGCATCGGGAGATCCTGCGGCTCGCCCTCGCCGGTGACGCGGACGGCGCCGCCGGCGCCCTGCGCGCGCACATCGCGTCGTTCGTCGAGCGGGCCTTCCCCGAGACGGGGACCGCGGCCCAGGAAGAGGACGGTCAGGCATGACAACGACGTTCGAGAGCCAGCGGACGGCGCTGGCCGACGTGGTGGCGATCCCGGTGACCCCGTTCGCCGGGGACGGCTCCGTCGACTCCGCCACCCACCGGGCCCTGCTGCGCCGTCTCCTCGACGCGGGCATCACCACCCTCACCCCCAACGGCAACACCGGCGAGTTCTACGCCCTCACCCCCGCCGAGCGCCGCCTGGTCACCGAGCTGACCGTCGAGGAGGCGGGCGGCCGGGCGGCGATCCTGGTCGGCGTCGGCCACGATGTGCCGACCGCGATCGCCTCCGCCCGGCACGCCCGCGAGCTGGGCGCCCAGATGGTGATGGTCCACCAGCCCGCCCACCCGTACGTCTCCCAGGCCGGCTGGGTCGACTACCACCGCGCCATCGCCGAGGCCGTCCCCGAGCTGGGCGTCGTGCCCTACGTCCGCAACGCGGCGCTCACCGGCGCCCGCCTGGCCGAACTCGCCGACGCCTGCCCCAACGTCATCGGCGTGAAGTACGCCGTCCCGGACGCCGCCAGGTTCGCCGCCTTCGCCCGCGACGCCGGACTGGACCGCTTCGTGTGGGTGGCGGGGCTGGCCGAGCCGTACGCGCCCTCGTACTTCTCCGCGGGCGCCACCGGCTTCACCTCCGGGCTGGTGAACGTCGCCCCGGCCGTCTCGCTGAACATGCTCTCGGCGCTGCGCTCGGGCGACTACCCGGCCGCCATGAAGGTCTGGGAGCAGATCCGCCGCTTCGAGGAGCTGCGCGCCGCGAACGGCAACGCCAACAACGTCACCGTCGTCAAGGAGGCCCTCGCCTCGCTCGGGCTGTGCCGCCGGGAGGTCCGCCCTCCGAGCAGGCCGCTGCCCGAGAGCGAGCGCGCGGAGGTCGCCGCCATCGTCGCCGGGTGGTCCATATGACCGACAGCACGACCGACAACAAGCGCCCCGAGCAGCTCAGAAGCCACCAGTGGTACGGCACGGACGGCCTGCGCTCGTTCAGCCACCGGGCCCGCACCCGCCAGCTCGGCTACCTGCCCGAGGAGCACCTGGGCAAGCCGGTCATCGCGATCCTCAACACGTGGTCCGACATCAACCCCTGCCACGTCCACCTGCGCGACCGCGCCCAGGCGGTCAAGCGCGGCGTGTGGCAGGCGGGCGGCTTCCCGCTGGAGTTCCCGGTCTCCACCCTCAGCGAGACCTTCCAGAAGCCGACCCCGATGCTCTACCGCAACATGCTCGCGATGGAGACCGAGGAACTGCTGCGGTCCTACCCGGTCGACGGGGCCGTCCTGATGGGCGGCTGCGACAAGTCCACGCCCGCCCTCCTCATGGGCGCCGCCTCCGTCGACCTGCCCGCCGTCTTCGTCCCCGCCGGGCCCATGCTGCCGGGACACTGGCGGGGGGAGACCCTCGGCTCCGGCACCGACATGTGGAAGTACTGGGATGACAAGCGGGCCGGACTCATCGGCGACTGCGAGATGCAGGAGCTGGAGAGCGGCCTGGCCCGCTCGCCCGGCCACTGCATGACGATGGGGACCGCCTCCACCCTGACCGCCGCCGCCGAGGCGCTCGGCGTGACCGTCCCCGGCGCCTCCAGCATCCCGGCCGTCGACTCCGGTCACGACCGGATGGCCGCGCGGGCCGGGATGACCGCCGTCGACCTGGTCCACCGGGACCGCAGGCTGTCCCACCTGCTGACCCGGGACGCCTTCGAGGACGCGGTCACCACCGTGCTCGGCCTCGGCGGCTCCACCAACGCCGTGATCCACCTGATCGCCATGGCCGGCCGCGCGGGCGTCACCCTGACCCTCGACGACTTCGACCGCCTCGCCCGCCGGGTCCCGGTGCTGGCCAACGTCCGGCCGGGCGGACAGAAGTACCTCATGGAGGACTTCCACTTCGCCGGCGGCCTGCCCGGGTTCCTCTCCCGCATCCCCGACCTGCTCCACCTGGACCGGCCCACGGTCTGCCACGACACGATGCGCGAGCAGCTGGCGGGCGCCCTCGTCCACGACGACGACGTCATCCGGACCCGGGACAACCCGGTCGCCCAGGAGGGCGGGGTCGCCGTCCTGCGCGGCAACCTGTGCCCGGACGGCGCCGTCATCAAGCACATCGCCGCCGAGCCGCACCTGCTCAAGCACACCGGACCGGCCGTCGTCTTCGACGACTACAAGACGATGCAGCGCACCATCAACGACCCGTCCCTGAACATCACCGCGGACAGCGTGCTGGTGCTGCGCAACGCCGGACCCAAGGGCGGCCCGGGCATGCCCGAGTACGGGATGCTGCCCCTGCCGGACCACCTCCTCAAACAGGGGGTGCGGGACATGGTGCGGATCTCCGACGCCCGGATGAGCGGCACCAGCTACGGCGCCTGCGTACTGCACGTGGCACCGGAGTCGTACGTCGGCGGGCCGCTGGCGCTCGTCCGCAGCGGTGACCTGATCACCCTCGACGTCGAGGCGCGCACCCTGCACCTCCACGTGGACGACGCGGAACTGGACCGGCGCCGCGCCGCCTGGACGCCGCCGCCCGTGCCGTACGAGCGCGGCTACGGCGCCCTCTACCTCGACCAGATCACCCAGGCCGACACCGGCTGCGACTTCGAGTTCCTCGCCCGGCCGGGCACCGTCCAGGACCCCTACGCGGGCTGATCCCGCCCCCACGTTCCGGCCGCCGCCCGGCGGCCGGACTGCCGCACCCCTGATAGAAAGCGCTTCCCCCCTGGTGAACACCCGGAGGAACCGCGCACCGCACGCACCGCACGACGCACGAGAACGGAGAACAGTCATGGCCCAAGCCGCAGCCGTGGCGAAACCGCCCGCGCCACCGAGGCGGCGCCGTGCCTCCGCCACACCGCGCAGGCTGCCCTATCTGCTGATCGCCCCGGCAGCCCTGCTGATGCTGGGCTTCATCGCCTACCCGGTCATCAGCGTCTTCTACTACAGCTTGCAGGATTACAACCCCACCAAGCCCTGGCGGAACGGGTACGCGGGCTTCGAGAACTTCGTCCGCATCTTCACCGAGGACCCCCAGTTCTGGGACACCCTCGTCTTCAGCGCCAAGTGGGTCTTCGTCGAAGTCGGCCTGCAACTGCTGTTCGGGCTGGCGCTGGCCCTCATCGTCAACCAGACCTTCGTGGGCCGGGCCATAGGCCGCGCCCTGGTCTTCTCCCCGTGGGCGGTCTCGGGCGTCCTCACCTCCGCGATCTGGGTGCTGCTCTACAACTCCCAGACCGGCATCAGCCGCTACCTCGCGGACCTGGGCATCGGCTCCTACGGCACCAGCTGGCTGTCGGACACCTCCACCGTCTTCTCGGCGGCGGTCGTCGCCGACCTGTGGCGCGGCGTCCCCTTCTTCGCCATCCTCATCCTCGCCGACCTCCAGTCCGTCTCCAAGGACCTGTACGAGGCCGCCGAGGTCGACGGGGCCAGCCGCTTCAAGCAGTTCTGGCACATCACGCTGCCCCATCTGAAGGACGCCATCATCCTGTCCACGCTGCTGCGCGCGGTGTGGGAGTTCAACAACGTCGACCTGCTCTACACCCTCACCGGCGGCGGACCCGCGGGCGAGACGACGACGCTGCCCCTGTACATCGCCAACACCAGCATCGACGCCCATGACTTCGGCTACGCGTCGGCCCTGACCACGGTCGCGTTCGTGATCCTGCTCTTCTGCTCGATCGTCTACCTGCGGCTGAGCAAGTTCGGAGGCGAGAACAAGTGATCACCAAGGAGGCCACCGAGGTGGCACCCGCTCCCGTCGCGGCCGCCCCCGAACCGCCGCGGCCGGCCAAGCGGCACCGCGCCTGGGACGAGGTTCCGCGCTGGCAGATCTACCTGCCGCTCGGCATCTACCTGATCTTCACGCTCATCCCCTTCTACTGGATCCTGCTGTTCGCCCTGCGCCCGGCCGGTTCCACCTCGCTCGTGCCCTGGCCGATGACGTTCGAGCACTTCGAGAAGGTGTGGACCGAGCGCAGCTTCGGCACCTACTTCGGCAACAGCGTCCTGGTCGGCCTGGCGACCCTGGTGATGACCACGGTCGTCGCGCTGGCCGGCGGCTACGCCCTGGCCCGGTTCGACTTCAAGATCAAGCGGGCGTTCATGCTGGGCCTGCTGTGCTCCCAGTTCGTGCCGGGCGCCCTGCTGCTGGTCCCGCTGTTCGAGATCTTCGCCGAGCTCCAGATGATCAACTCGCTGGGCAGCGTCATCATCGCCGAGACGGTCTTCCAGCTCCCGCTGTCGATGATCCTGATCAGCAACTTCATCAAGAACGTGCCGTACTCGCTGGAGGAGGCGGCCTGGGTCGACGGCTGCGACCGGTTCCGGTCGTTCCGGATCATCGTGCTGCCGCTGCTGCGGCCCGGCCTGATCGCCGTCGGCTCCTTCGCCTTCGTCCACTCCTGGAACCACTTCCTGTTCGCCCTGATGTTCCTCAACAACCAGGACAAGCAGACCATCCCGGTGGGCCTCAACACCCTGATGAGCGCGGACAGCGTCGACCTGGGCGCCCTGGCGGCCGGCGGCATCATCGCCGCGGTCCCCGTGGTGATCGTGTTCGCGTTCATCCAGAAGTGGCTGATCACCGGCTTCAGCGCGGGGGCGGTGAAGGGATGAGGCTCCGGCACTGCGCCGCGGCCCTCGGCCTGCTGGGCCTGCTGTGCGTCCCCGCCCACGCCGGGGACGCCCGTGACAGCGGCCGCGACATCGGCCGCGACACCCTGGCCCCCTACGACGGCTGGGCGGCGGCCGAGGGCGGCACCACCGGTGGCGCCGCGGCCGACGCCGCCCATGTCTTCACGGTGCGGGACCGGGCGGGGCTGGTCCGCGCCCTGGACGGCGGCAGCGACACCCCGAAGATCATCAAGATCGCCGGGACGATCGACGCCAACACCGACGACTCCGGCCGCCGCCTGGACTGCGCCGACTACACCACCGGCGGCTACAGCCTGAAGGAGTACCTGGCCGCCTACGACCCCCGAACCTGGGGCGCGGCCAAGCCGTCCGGTCCGCAGGAGGAGGCCCGCCGGGCCTCCGCCGCCCGCCAGGCGGAGCGGGTGGTGCTGCCGGTCGGCTCCAACACCACGATCGTGGGCCTCGGCGACGACGCCGTCCTCAAGGGCGCCGCCCTCCAGGTCAAGGACGCCGACAACGTCATCGTCCGCAACCTCGAACTGCGCGACGCCTACGACTGCTTCCCCGTCTGGCAGCCCAACACCGGCGGCCTCGGCGACTGGAAGGCCGCCTACGACACCCTCTGGCTCAACAACGCCACCCACGTCTGGATCGACCACGTCACCGCCTCCGACAAGGGGCACCCGGACGAGAAGGAGCCGGTGTACTTCGCCCGCAACTACCTGCGCCACGACGGCCTGCTGGACATCACCAACGGCTCCGACCTCGTCACCGTCTCCTGGAGCCGGTTCGCCGACCACGACAAGGCCATGCTCATCGGCAACGGCGACACGGTCGCGGGCGACCGCGGCAAGCTCCGGGTCACCCTGCACCACAACGAGTTCGAGTCCGTCGTCCAGCGCGCCCCGCGCGTCCGCTTCGGCCAGGTGCACCTCTACAACAACCGGTACGTCGTCCCCGAGGACGCCCACGACTACCGCTACTCCATCGGCGTCTCCACCGAGTCGCGCATCCACGCGGAGAACAACGCCTTCACCACCCCCGCCCACGTCGAGGCCGCCGACCTGGTCAAGAGCTGGAACGGCACCGCCCTGCACGCGTCGGGCACCCTCTTCAACGGCTACCCGGTCGACCTGCTGACCATCTACAACGCCTACAACTCGGGCAGCGAACGCGACCTGAGCGCCGACGTCGGCTGGAGCCCCGCCCTGCACGGACCGATCGACAGCGCGGCGGCGGCCGACCGGGCGGTGGCGCGCGGCGCGGGCGCGGGGAGGATGCGATGACCGGCCCGAAGACCGGCCCGACGAGCGTACCCGTGCCCGTCGTCCTGGCGGGCGCCCGCGGCCACGGCCGCTGGCACGTCGCCAACATCCGCCGGCTCCAGGCCGAGGGCCTGGTACGGCTGGCCGGCGTCTGCGAGATCACACCGCTGACCGAGGAGGAGTTCGGCGGCGAGCTCCCCGAGCAGTCCGCCGACCTCGGCGCCCTGCTCGACTCCACCGGCGCCCGGATCGCCGTGATCTGCACACCGATCCCGACCCACGCCGACCTCGCGCTCACCGCCGCCGCGCGGGGGGTCCACCTGCTGCTGGAGAAGCCCCCCGCGCCGTCGTACGCGGAGTTCGGCCGCATGGCCGACGGGATGGCCGAGGCGGGCGTCGCCTGCCAGATCGGCTTCCAGTCGCTGGGCTCGCACGCCGTGCCGGCCATCCGGGAGCTGATCGCCGACGGCGCGATCGGCGAGCTCACCGGCATCGGCGGGGCGGGCGCCTGGGCGCGGGAGGAGTCCTACTTCCGGCGCGCGCCCTGGGCGGGCAGGCGCCGGCTGAACGGCGCCGACGTGATCGACGGGGCGCTGACCAACCCCCTCGCGCACGCCGTCGCCACCGCCCTCGCCCTCGGCGGCACCACCGCCGCCGACGACGTCACCGGCATCGAGACCGAACTGCTGCACGCCAACGACATCGAGGCCGACGACACCTCCTGCGTGCGGATCACCACCGCACGCGGCCACCGGGTCACCGTCGCCGCGACGCTGTGCGCCGAACGGCCGGACGACCCGTACGTGGTGGTGCACGGCAGCCGCGGCCGGATCACCTTCTGGTACAAGCAGGACCGGGTGCTGCTCCAGCGCGCCGGCCACGGCCCCGAGGAGTACGTGCACGGCCGCACCGACCTGCTGGAGAACCTCGTCGCCCATCTCACCACCGGCGCCGCCCTGCTCGTCCCCCCGGCGGCGACCGGCGCCTTCATGCGGGTGGTGGAGGAGATCCGGCGGGCCCCCGACCCGGCGCCGCTGCCGGACACCGCCTGGCGCCGCGTCCCCGGGGAGGACCGCCGCGTCGTCCCCGGCGTCGACGCCCTGGTGGCCGCCGCCGCCGACACCCTCGCCCTCTACTCCGAGCTGGGCGCCCCCTGGGCGCGCCCGGCCGCCCCGAAGGAGGTGAGCACCCGATGACCGGCAACGACCACCTCGTCCTGCGCGTGGCGGGCCGCCCGGTCGGCCGGTACGTCACCCGGCCCGCCCTGCCCGCCCGGCTCTCCCCGCGCCCCTACCTGCACCCGGTCACCACCCTGGCCGGCACCGCGGTCACCGAGCTCAGCCCGGCCGACCACCTGCACCACCTCGGCGTCGGTGTCGCCGTTCCCGACGTCGAGGGGCACAACTTCTGGGGCGGGCGCACCTTCGTCCGCGACCGGGGGCCGACCGAGCTGGACAACCACGGCAGCCAGCGGCACACCGCCTTCCAGCTCAGCGACCCGGACGGCTTCGTGGAGGAGCTGCGCTGGGTGGCCGACGGGCGCGAGCTGCTGCGTGAGCGCCGCACGGTCGCCGCCGGCGCCCTCACCGACACCGCCTGGGCGCTGGACTTCACCTTCTCCCTCACCAACACCACCCCCGGCCCCCTCACCATCGGCAGCCCCGCCACCAACGGACGCCCCGGCGCGGCCTACGGCGGCTTCTTCTGGCGGGCCCGCAAGGAGTCCGCCGCGCCGGACGTCTTCACCGCCGACGCCGAGGGCGAGGAGCGGGTCCACGGCCGGTGCGCCGACTGGCTCGCCCTGACCGGCGAGAACTGGTCGCTGGTCTTCGCCGGGGCCACCGACCGCACCCGGCGGGACCCCTGGTTCGTCCGCACCACCGAATACCCCGGCGTCGGCTCGTCCCTGGCGCACGGCGAACGGCTCGCGATCGCCCCCGGCGACACCGCGGTCCGCCGGATCGTCACCGTCGTCGCCGCCGGCCGCCTGGACCGGGACGGCGCCTCCACCCTCATACGCAAGGCGGTGAGCCCATGAGCGCCGACACCTACCGCAACCCCGTGCTGAACGCCGACTGGTCCGACCCGGACGTGGTCCGCGTCGGCGACGACTTCTATCTGACCGCCTCCAGCTTCGGCCGCGCCCCCGGCCTGCCGCTGCTGCACTCCCGCGACCTGGTCAACTGGACCCTCGTCGGCCACGCGCTGGAACGCCTGGAGCCGGCCGAGCAGTTCGCGGCGCCCCGTCACGACTGCGGGGTGTGGGCCCCCTCCCTGCGCCACCACGACGACCGCTTCTGGATCTTCTGGGGCGACCCCGACCAGGGCGTCTTCCAGATCAACGCCCCCGGCATCCGGGGCCCGTGGACCCGGCCCCACCTGCTGAAGCCGGGCAAGGGCCTGATCGACCCCTGCCCGCTGTGGGACGACGAGACCGGCGAGGCGTATCTCGTGCACGCCTGGGCCAAATCCCGCTCCGGCGTCAAGAACCGCCTGACCGGCCACCGCATGCACCCCGACGGCACCTCGCTCCTCGACGAGGGGAAGGTGATCGTCGACGCCGACCGCATCCCCGGCTGGTTCACGCTGGAGGGGCCCAAGCTCTACCGGCACGACGGCTGGTTCTGGATCCTCGCCCCCGCCGGGAGCGTGGAGACCGGCTGGCAGGGCGCCTTCCGCTCGCGCGGCTTCTTCGGGCCGTACGAGGAGAAGGTCGTCCTGGAGCAGAAGGACACCGACGTCAACGGGCCGCACCAGGGCGGCTGGGTGCGCACCCCCTCCGGCGAGGACTGGTTCCTGCACTTCCAGCAGCGCGGCGCCTACGGCCGGGTGGTCCACCTCCAGCCGATGCGCTGGGACGACGACGGATGGCCGGTCCTCGGGAACGACGGCGCGCCCGTCGCCGAACACCGGCGGCCGGCCCTCCCGCCGCAGCCGCCCGCCGCGCCCGCCACCGACGACGACTTCCCCGGCGGGCGGTACGGCCGCCAGTGGCAGTGGACCGCCAACCCCCGGGACGGCTGGGCCACCCAGCACTCCGGGGACGGGCTCAAGCTCGCCTGTGTCCGCTCCGCCGACGCGCACGACCTGCGCAAGCTCCCCAGCGTCCTCACCCAGCGGCTGCCCGGCATGCCCTGCGCGGTGGAGGTGGAGCTGCGGCTGGAGAGCGAGGAGCCCGGCGCCCGCGCCGGACTCGCCGTGCTCGGGGACGCCTACCGCTGGATCGGGCTCCAGCGCGGCGCGGACGGGGCGGTCCACCTCGTGCACCGGTTCGCCGAGGCGGTCGCCGACCGGGAGCGGGACGCCGCCCACGCGTGCCCCGCGCCCGAGGGCCGGGCCCGGCTGCGCGTCGAGATCGGGGCGGGGGCACGCTGCCGGTTCTCGTACGACGCCGGCGACGGCTTCCGCGAGGCGGGACAGGTCTTCGCCGCCACCCCCTGGCGGTGGGTCGGCGCCCTGCTGGGCCTGTTCGCGCTCGCGCCCGACGGCGAGGGACACGCCGGCACGGCCACCTTCACGCAGTTCCGCGTCCACGCCCTGTGACGCCCCCTCTCATCCGCGAGCCCGTTGGAGCCGCCATGACGCACCCGACCAGCAAGCGCCCGCCCGGAGCGGGAAGAACCCTGGCAGCCGTCCTCGGCCTGGTCACCGCCCTGGCCCTCGGAACGGCCGGACAGGCCCAGGCCGCTCCGGCCGCCGCGGCCGCCGCGGAGACCGGCCGGTCCGCCGGAGCCGCCGAGGCCGGGCGGGGAGACCCGGGCGGCCGGTGGTCCGACGTGCCGCACGGGTTCGCCTCGCTCGCCGGGGGCACCACCGGCGGCGCGGGCGGCAAGGTCGTCACCGTCACCGACCAGGCCGGGCTGGCGAAGTACGCCGCGGCCGAGGAGCCGTACATCATCCGGGTGAAGGGCTCCATCGCGGTGGAGCCGTTCGGCGCGGACATCGCGGTCGCCTCGGACAAGACGATCATCGGCGCGGGCGACACCGGCGAGATCGTCCACGGCGAGCTGCACCTCGCCCCCGGGACGCACAACGTGATCATCCGGAACCTGACGATCCGCGACTCGGCGGTCGAGGGCAACTGGGACTGCAAGGACACCGACTTCGACGGCATCCAGATGGACACCGTCCACCATGTGTGGGTCGACCACAACCGCTTCTCGAACATCTGCGACGGGCAGCTCGACATCCGCAAGGACAGCGAGTACGTGACCGTCTCCTACAACCGCTTCGAGAACAACAACAAGACCTTCGGCATCGGCTGGACGAGCAACGTCAGGACGCAGATCACCGTCGACCACAACTGGTTCGCCGGCACCAAGCAGCGCAACCCGTCCGTGGACAACGCCGCCTACGCGCACCTGTACAACAACTACCTCACGGCCCAGGCGGACCCGGGTGACCCGGTGTGGACGTACGGGAACTGGTCGCGCGGCAAGACGAAGATGGTCATCGAGAACAGCTACTACAGGGACGTCCAGCACCCCTACCAGGCGGACGCGACCGCCGAGCTGGTGGAACGCGGGTCGATCCTGAGGAACACCACCGGCCGGCACGACGAGTGGGGCGAGGCGTTCGACCCGCACGCCTTCTACGCCTACCGGCCCGACCCGGCGGCGGCCGTCCCCGCGCTGGTCAAGCGTTTCTCCGGGCCGCAGAAGCGGGTCGGCGACGCGGTGACGCTGCGCGTTCCCGCCGACTACCCCACCGTCCAGGCGGCCGTGGACGCCGTGCCCGCCGGCAACGACGGCCGGGTGACCGTCGCCGTGGCCCCGGGCACGTACCGCGAGAAGGTGTACGTCCCGGCGACCAAGCCGAACATTTCCCTGCAAGGGACTGGACAGAAGCGGTCCGAAACCGTCATCGTCCATGACACGCCCGCCGCGTACGGCGGCTCCAGCGGGAGCGCCACCGTGCGGATCGCCGCGAGTGACTTCACCGCGCGCAACCTCACCTTCGCCAACGACTTCGACGAGGCCGCGCACGAGCTCAACGGCGAGCAGGCGCTGGCGGTGAAGACGACCGGCGACCGGATCGTCTTTCAGGACACCGCCTTCCTGGGCAACCAGGACACCCTGATGACGGACAGCCCCGCGCCGGCCACCGTCAGCCGGGTCTACCTCCGTGACTGCTACCTCGAAGGAGACGTCGACTTCCTCTACGGACGGGCCACCACCGTCGTCGAGCGCGGCGTCATCAAGGCGCTGAGCCGGGGCTCGGCCACCAACAACGGCTACATCACCGCCCCCTCGACCTGGAAGGGCAACCCGTACGGCTTCCTGATCACCCGGTCGCGGATCGTGAGCGACGCACCCGCCGGGACCTTCCACCTCGGGCGCCCCTGGCACCCGGGCGGCGACCCGGACGCGGTCGGCCAGGTACTGATCCGGGACACCTGGCTGCCGGCCGCGGTCAAGGCCGCGCCGTGGACCGACATGAGCGGCTTCTCGTGGAAGGACGCCCGCTTCGCCGAGTACCGCAACAGCGGGCCGGGCGCGGCCGTCACCGCGGACCGGCCGCAGCTCGGTGCCGAGGAGGCGCGCGAGTACACCGTCGCCGCGTACCTGAAGGGCACGGACGGCTGGGCGCCGCACGCCCGCCACTGACCCCCCCGCAGCACCGCACATCTGACGTTGGATCCAGAAGAAGAGAGCCGACCAATGAAGATCAGCATTCGCACCAGCAGCACAGGCAGGCGCCGGATCCCGGCCGCCGTCGCCCTGGGGGCCGTGCTCGCGCTGACCGCCACCGCGTGCGGTGACGACGGCAGCGGGGCGGGCGGCGACAAGGGCGCCGAGGGCAGCGGCACCGGCAAGATCGTCTTCTGGGACAACAACGGCGGTGTCCGCACCGACATCTGGAAGGAGATCATCGCCGACTTCGAGAAGGCGAACCCGGACATCGACGTCGAGTACGTCGGCATCGCCTCCACCGAGTACCAGTCCAAGGTGGACACCGCCATCCAGGGCGGCGGCCTGCCGGACGTCGGCGGCGTCGGCGCCGCGATGCTCGCCGGGTTCGCCGCGCAGGACGCGCTGGAGCCGCTGGACTACCGGGTCACCGGGTCGTCCCTGAACGGCAAGCTCAACGAGGACATGCTGGAGTCGATGAAGGCCGCCGGCGGCGGCGACGGCAAGCTGTACTCGGTGCCGACCTCCGCCAACAACGGCGTGCTCTACTACCGCACCGACCTGTTCGAGAAGGCCGGGCTGGACGCGCCGACGACCTGGGACGCCTTCTTCGAGGCCGCGCGCAAGCTCACCGACAAGGGCAAGAACCAGTTCGGCTACACCATCCGCGGCGGCGCCGGCTCCATCGCCCAGGCCCTGGACGCGATGTACGGGCAGTCCGGCATCACCTCGTTCTGGGACTCCAGCGGCGAGAAGACCACGCTCAACGACCCGAGGAACGTCGAGGCGCTGGAGAAGTACGCCGGCCTCTACAAGACGGTCACCCCGGCCGCCGACCTGAACAACGACTTCACCAAGATGGTCGCGCAGTGGGACTCCGGCACCATCGGCATGCTGAACCACAACCTCGGGTCGTACCAGGACCACGTGAACGCGTTCGGCACCGACAAGTTCCGGGGCATCCCGCAGCCGACCGGGCCCGGCGGCAAGCGGGTCCAGGTCTCCAACCCGGTCGACGGCCTCGGCCTGTTCAAGAGCTCCAAGAACAAGGACGCCGCCTGGAAGTTCATCGAGTTCGCCCTCAGCCACGAGGAGAACTCGAAGTTCAACGAGTCGGCGGGGCAGGTGCCGGCCAACACCGAGGCCGCCAAGGACGCGTGGATCTCCAAGGCCGAGCCGACCAAGCTGGCGGCCGACGCGCTGTCGGACGGGTCCACCACCATCGTCCAGCTGCCGTACTACCTGCCGGACTGGAACACCATCTCCAAGGCCGAGAACGAGCCGAACTTCCAGAAGGTGCTGCTCGGGAAGATGAGCGCGAAGAAGTTCCTGGACCAGATGGCCGAGCAGCTCAACGAGGCGCAGGCCGAGTGGAAGCAGCAGCGGGGCTGAGTACCCGCCGGGTCTCGCCGGGGACGGCCCGCGGTGCCGCGGCCCGCGGGCCGTCCCCGGCCGGCCGCGCCCGTGCGGCGCGGCCGGCAGCGCGCCCCCGAGGGGTCGTCCGTCCGCTTCCCGAAAGGCACACCGTGTCCCTCACCCGCAGGCAGGTCGCCTCCGCGGCCCTGGCCACCGCCCCGCTCGCCCTCGCGGCCGCCGGCACCGCCCGGGCCGCCGCCCCCCGCCCCCGCACCCTGTACATCGCCGGGGACTCCACCGCCGCCCAGAAGTACGCCGACGCCGCGCCCGAGACCGGGTGGGGCATGGCGCTGCCGTTCTTCCTCCACCGGGACCGGCCCGTCGCCAACCACGCGGTCAACGGGCGCAGTTCCAAGAGCTTCGCCGACGAGGGCAGGCTCGACGCGGTCCTCGCCGCGATCCGGCCCGGGGACTTCCTGCTCGTCCAGTTCGGGCACAACGACCAGAAGAGCCAGGACCCCGCCCGGTACACCGAGCCCTGGACCACGTACCGGGAGTACCTGCGCCGGTACGTCGACGGGGCCCGGGCCCGCGGGGCGCGGCCCGTGCTCGCCACGTCCGTCGAGCGGCGCCGGTTCGACGCGCAGGGCAGGGCCCTGCCGAGCCACGGCGAGTACCCGGCGGCGATGCGGGCGCTGGCCGCCGAGGAGGGCGTGGCCCTGCTGGACCTCCAGGCGCGGTCGCTGGAGCTGTGGCAGCGGCTCGGCGCGGAGGAGACCAAGACGTACTTCAACTGGACGCCCACCGAGCAGGACAACACGCACTTCAACCCGCCGGGCGCGATCGAGGTGGCCCGGCTGGTGGCGCGGGAGCTGGTGCGCACGCGGGTGCTGGCGCCCCGGGACGTGCGCCGGCTGGACGAGGAGATCCCCGCGTCCTGGATCGACTGGCCGCCGCAGCCCGCCGCGTGACCCCGACCCGAAGAAGGAGAGCCGTATCGTGACCGTTCGCACATGGCATGGGCATGCCATGAAGAGAGCCGCCGTGCTGGCCGGCTGCACCGCCCTCGTGCTGTCCCTGGCCGACACCACCGCCCAGGCCCGGGACGACGCCCGCGACCCCGCCCGGCAGACCCTGCCGGCGAAGGACGGCTGGGCCTCCCACGGCACCGGCACCACCGGTGGGGCCGCCGCCGACGCCGAGCACGTGTACACCGTCACCACCTGGGCCCAGTTCAAGGCCGCCCTCGCCGCCGGCGGCAGCGCGCCGAAGATCATCAAGGTGAAGGGCACCATCGACGCGGTCGCCGACGGATGCGACGCCTTCGCCGTGCCCGGCTACGACTTCGACGCCTACCTGGAGAAGTACGCCCCCGAGAAGTGGGGCCTGGACACCGACCTGAGCGGCGAGCCCGCCGACAGCCCCGAGGGCCTGCGCCGCGCCTCCGCCGCCCGCCAGGACCAGGCCGTCAAGGCGAGCATCCCCGCCAACACCACCCTCATCGGCATCGGCCGCAACGCCGGCTTCAAGGGCGCCAGCCTCCAGATCAAGGGCGTCGACAACGTCATCGTCCGCAACCTCACCTTCGAGAGCCCCGTGGACTGCTTCCCCCAGTGGGACCCCACGGACGGCAGCAAGGGCAACTGGAACTCCGAGTACGACAGCGCCGTGGTGTACGGCTCCACCCACGTCTGGCTGGACCACAACACCTTCACCGACGGCGAGCACCCCGACAGCGCGGCACCGGCGTACTTCGGCATGCTCTACCAGCAGCACGACGGCCAGCTGGACATCGTGCGCGGCGCCGACCACGTCACCGTCTCCTGGAACGTCTTCGCCGACCACGACAAGACGATCCTGATCGGCAACAGCGACAGCGAGTCCACCGCCGCAGGCGACCGGGGACACCTGAAGGTCACCTTCCACCACAACCTGTTCAAGAACCTCGTCGAGCGCGCCCCCCGCATCCGCTTCGGCCAGGTCGACGCGTACAACAACCACTTCGTGGCCGGCGAGTCCTACTCCTACAGCTTCGGCATCGGCAAGGAGTCCCAGCTCGTCGCCGAGCACAACGCCTTCACGCTGCCCGCCGGGATCAGCCCCGCGAAGATCCTCAAGAAGTGGAGCGAGGCGCCGGTCACCGCCGCGCACAACCGGGTCAACGGGCGCCCCGTCGACCTGATCGCCGTGCACAACGCGGAGATCCCCGGGGAGACCCTGCGGTCCGGCGCGGGCTGGACGCCCACCCTGCGCACCCAGGTCCACCCGGCCCGGGCGGTCCCCGCGATCGTCGGCCACCACGCGGGCGCCGGCCGCCTGCGCTGACGTCAAGACTCCGCCGGGCCGGGACGTCCGCACCGCCCCGGCCCGGCGGACCGCACCCCCAAGGAGCACGCGCATGCACCGACCCTCCCTCTCCCGCAGAGCCCTCCTGCTGACGGCCGCCGGGGCGGGCGCCGCGCTCGGCCTCGCGGCCGGCCCCGCCACGGCCGGCCCGCGCCCCTTCGGGCGGTACGGCTCCCCGGCCGCCCGCCTGACCCCCGGCACGCTGTACGTCGACCCGCACGGCCGCGGCGACTTCACCTCCGTCCAGGCCGCCGTGACCGCCGCGTCCGGCAGCGGCCGGATCCTGGTCCTGGCCCCAGGCACCTACCGGGAGACGGTCGCCGTCGACGCCACCCGCACGGACGCCACCTGGATCGGCGCCGGCGCGGACCCCCGCGACGTGGTGATCGTGTACGACAACGCGGCCGGCACCCCCAAGCCCGGCGGCGGCACCTACGGCACCAGCGGCTCCGCCACCGTCACCGTGCAGGCCGACGGCTTCACCGCCCACCGGATCACCTTCGCCAACGACTGGCTGCGCGCCGACCACCCCGGCGTGAGCGGCACCCAGGCCGTCGCGCTCAAGGCGCAGGGCGACCGCTCGGCCTTCCACCACTGCCGCTTCCTCGGCCACCAGGACACCCTGTACGCCGACACCCGGCACCTGAGCCACTTCGCCCGCCAGTACTTCGCCCACTGCCACATCGAGGGCGACGTCGACTTCGTCTTCGGCCGGGCCACCGCGGTGTTCGAGCACTGCCACTTCCGCACCCTGAACCGCACCGACCTGTCCGGCGCCCCCTACGGCTTCGTCTTCGCCCCCTCCACCGCGGGCGCGGGCCCGCGCGGCTTCCTGGTGACGAAGAGCCGGATCACCAGCGAGGCCCCGGACGGCTTCTACAAGCTGGCCCGCCCCTGGGTGCCCAGCTCCGACCTCACCGCCCACCCCATGCTCATCGTCCGCGACACCCGCCTCGGCCCCGGCATCGACGCGGTCGCGCCCTACGCCAACATGCGGGACGCCCACCCCTGGCAGAGCATGCGCTTCTCGGAGTACCGCAACACCGGCCCCGGCGCCGTGGTCACCGTCCCCGAGAACCGGCCCCAGCTCACCCGCGCCCAGGCGGCGTCGCACACCCGCGCGGTCTACCTGGGCGACTGGCGGCCGGATGCTCGCCGGTGACCTCCCCGGCTTCCACCAGGCACTCAAGGACGAGCTGCGCTTCCCGCTCGCCTGGGCCACCTCGCCGATCCGCGACTTCGACACCTGGCGCCGCACCGCCCGCGCCCGGGTCGAGGAACTGCTCCTCGTCGACCGGCAGGACGACACCCCGTACGCCCCGGAGTTCACCGAACGCTCCGAGGCGAACGGTTACACCCGGGAGCGGGTGACCGTCTCCCTCACCCGCTACGCACGCGTCCCCGGTGCCCTGCTCACCCCGCACGGCACCGGCCCCTTCCCCGCCGTCCTCCTCCTGCACGACCACGGCTCCCGCTTCGACATCGGCAAGGAGAAACTGGTCCGGCCCTGGTACGACGACGCCCGGCTCGCCTCGGCCCGCCAGTGGGCCGGCCGCTGCTACGGCGGACGCTTCGTCGGCGACGAGCTGGCCCGGCGCGGCTATGCCGTGCTCTGCCTGGACGCCCTCGGCTGGGGCGACCGTGGCCCCCTCGCCTACGAACGCCAGCAGGCCCTGGCGAGCAACCTCTACCACCTCGGCAGCTCGCTCGCCGGTCTGCTGGCCCGCGAGGACGTCCGGGCCGCCGCCTTCCTCGCCGGTCTGGACCGGGTGGACGCCGGGCGCGTCGCGGCCCTCGGATTCTCCCTGGGCGGCTACCGCGCCTGGCAGACCGCCGCGCTCGGCGACGCCGTCACGGCCGCGGCGAGCGTGTGCTGGATGACCGGCCTGAAGGAGCTGATGGTGCCCGGCGGCAACACGCTGCGCGGCCAGTCGGCCTTCCACATGCTGCACCCCGGGCTCGCCCGCCACCTGGACCTCCCCGACGTGGCGAGCATCGCCGCGCCCAGGCCGATGCTGTTCCTCCACGGCGAGCGGGACCCGCTGTTCACACCCGACGGCGTCCGGGCCGCGCACGCCAGGATGCGCGCCGTGTGGGAGTCCCGCCACGCCGGGGAGCGGCTGCGCACGCGGATGTGGCCGGGCGTCGGCCATGTCTTCACCCGCCCCATGCAGGAGGAGGTCTTCGCCTGGCTGGACCGCGTCCTGTGACGCGGCCGCGGGGAACCCCGTGGGTGACGTGTTCTCAGGTCCCGTCCCCGTCGGCCGGGGCCGCGGCACCGCGGGCGGCGAAGTCGCCTTCCACCGCGAGCCGCCGCGCCCCGGCCGCGGTGGTGGCGGTCGCGGTGTAGCGGTCGCCCGTGGCGTCCCGGCCGCCGCGCTCGTGGTCGTACTGCCCGGCGAACATCCACTCGCCCGCCGGGACCGTGCGGCCCGGCTTCAGCGCCCAGGTGTAGACGAGGAAGCCGTCGCGTTCGCCGACCGTGAGGGTGAAGTCGTCCTCGGGCAGCGACCGCCAGGCGCCGGTGGCGGAGACGCCGCCCGTCTGCCGGATCTCCAGCCGCACGGTGAGCGCGGTCAGCCGTACCCCGGTCCTGAGGGTGATGTTGCTCTGCGCCCAGAACTCATGGCTGTGCGGGTCCACCGATCCGTCCGACCACAGGGGGCCGTCCGCGACGCCGCCGGGGGAGGGCGGGCGCCGCCCGGGCGGCGCGCTCGGCCCGGTGGCCTCCGGCGCCGTGCCGGAGGCCGGACCGGCCGGCGGCACGGGCGTGCGGCCGGTGGCCTCCTGGGACGGCCCGGACGACGGCGTCGGTGTCGGAGTCGGCGTGGGCACCGGCGTCGGGGTGGGCGAGACGGCGACCGTGCGCTGCGGGGGAGCGCCCTTGCCCAGCGCGGAGGCGACCGCGTAGCCGGCGACCGCCAGGACGCCCGCCACCGCGGCCGTCGCCCCGGCCACCCGGGCCCAGCCGGCCGCCCGGGGGCGTGCCGCCCGGTGAGCCGGAGGCGCCGCGCCCGCCATGCCGCGCTCGACCCGGGCCCGGATGCGCGCGCGGTCGGGCTCGCGCGCCGCGGCGGCCTCGCGCAGCCGGGCACGCAGATCCTCGTGCACGTCCCGCCGCACGGTCATCGGTTCCTTCCTCCGGCCTCACCGGTGCGGACCATGGCCACGCGCACCCGCTGCGGAACGTGGCGCGTGCCCAGCAGCCGCTGGAGTTCCGCCATTGCCTTGGACGTCTGGCTCTTCACCGTACCCACCGACACGCCCAGGGCGAGCGCGGTGTCCCGCTCGGAGAGGTCGAAGGCGTGCCGCAGCACCACGCAGGCCCGTTTGCGGAACGGCAGCCGGCGCAGCGCCTCCTGCACGTCGACGACGCCGGGCACGTCCGGGTTCTCGGTCCGTTCCTCGCGCTGGGACCAGAACAGGGCGACCCGGCGGCGCTCGCGCACCGCGCTGCGCACGCGGGTGCGGGCCAGGTTGGCGACCACGCCCCGGGCGTAGGCCGCCGGGTGGTCGGCGGCGCGGACCCGGTCCCAGCGGTGCCACAGCGCCAGCAGCGCGTCCGCCGCCAGGTCGTCGGCGGCGTCCGGTTCACCCGTCAGCAGATGGGCGAGCCGGGACAGTTCGGCGTAGTGGCGCTCGAAGAAGGCGCGGAACTCCGCGGAAGCGGCGTCGTCGACGACTGTCCCCACGAGCGGTCACTCCTCGCAGCGGCTTCCCCGGCGTCGAACAGCCGTGCGCCGGGACGAGATCCGGAACTGTAGCAGCGTTCACCGCGTGTTTGTACGGTGTTTCGAACGCCGTATGGCAGACCGAACCCGAAGGCGGCCCGACTCCGTACCACGGAAAGGATCTGCGACCGGTTCACCGGGGCGGGGGAGAGGCCGGAGGGGAGAGCGCCGGGCCGCGCCCGCCCGGCGCGAGGGGACGGGAGAGTACCGGGGCCGCGCCCGCCCGGCGCCAGGGGATGAAAGAGGGGGCGCCCTGCGCGGGCGCCCCCTGGGGCAGACGGGAGTGGACGACGGGCCTCAGTTCTTCAGCGCCGCCTCCATCATCGCCTTGGCCACCGGCGCCGCCAGCCCGTTGCCGCTGACCTCCGAGCGGGCCGCGTCGGACTGCTCGACCAGGACCGCCACGGCGACCTCCTCGCCGGAGGAGTCCGAGGTGGCGTAGGAGGTGAACCAGGCGTACGGCGTCTTGCTGTTGTTCTCGCCGTGCTGCGCCGTGCCCGTCTTGCCGCCCACGGTCGCGCCCGCGATCCGCGCGTTGGAGCCGGTGCCCTTCTCGACCACCGTCCGCATGGCCGACTCCAGTTGCCCGGCGGTGGCGGAGCTGACGACCTCCTTGGTGCCGGGGTCGTCGTCGTAGTTCTCCAGCACGTCGCCGCCGCTGTCGGTGATCTGCGAGACCATGTGCGGGGCGACCAGCTTGCCGCCGTTGGCGATCGCGGCGGACACCATGGCCATCTGGAGCGGCGTCGCCGTCACGTCGAACTGGCCGATGCCCGTCAGAGCGGTCTCGGAGTCGTTCATGTCCGAGGGGTAGACGCTGGTGTACGCGCGCACGGGCACGTCCTGCGCCTCGTCGTTGAACCCGAACTTCTCGGCCATCGCCTTGACCTTGTCCTGGCCCAGCGCCACCGCCATCCTGGCGAAGACGTTGTTGCAGGAGTACTGGAGCGCGGTGCGGATCGTGGCGTTCTCGCAGGGGGCGTTGGGGTTTTCGTTGGTCAGGTCCCGCACCGTGCCCGGCAGCCGGTAGGGGTCCGGGCTGTCGGTGGGCTGGTCGACCGAGCTGTACAGCCCGTCCTCCAGCGCCGCCGCCGCGACGACCAGCTTGAACGTCGAGCCCGGCGGCAGCGGCTGGCGCAGCGCCCGGTTGGTGAGCGGCTTGTCCGGGTCGGCGTTGAGCCGCTTCCACGCCTGCCCGGCGGTGTTGGCGTCGGTCAGCGCCGACGGGTCGTACGACGGCGTGGAGACCACCGCGAGGATCCGGCCGGTCTTCGGGTCGATCGCGAGGGCCGCGCCCTTCTTGTCCCCGAGCGCCTCGTACCCGGCCTTCTGCACCTCCGGGTCGATCGTCGTGACCACGCCGCCCGGGTCGGCCCGCTTGTTGGTGACCGTGTCCAGCACGGTCTTCAGCCGGCTGTCGGTGCCGTTGAGCAGGTCCTGGTAGATGCCCTCCAGCTGCGTCGGGGCGTACGCCTGCGAGGCGTAGCCCGTCACCGCCGCGTACAGCTCGCCGTCCTCGTACGTCCGCTTGTACGCGAGGTCGCCGCCCTTCGTCCGCGCCGAGCCGGTGACCGCCTCGCCGGCCACGACGATGTTCCCGAGCGGCTCCGCGTACGTCTCGATCGCGTTGCGCCGGTTGTCCTTGTCGTCCGCGAGCGCCTGGCCTTGGTAGAACTGCACCCAGGTCGCCCTGACCAGCAGAGCGAGCACCAGGAGCAGCGTGAAGACCGATGCGCGCCTGATCGTCTTGTTCATCCCGCCCAGAAGACGAACGGACGGGAGCGAATCGTTCCCTTCCGGACCGATTTCTCATCGTCCGTTCATGAAGAACGGGTGCGGCCCGACGGGCGGGGCGCGACCGCCGGGGCGGACCGGACGGGCACCGGCCCGCCCCGGCGGCCGCGCCCGGGACGGCGCGGGGGCGGCTCAGCCCTCCAGCGTCAGCACGACCTCGTCGATCTCCGCACCGCGCGCCTGCGCGAACCCGCGGGCCCGGGCGGTGAGGCGGAACCCGCACTTCTCCAGCACACGCCGGGAGGCGGCGTTGTCCGCCGCCGCGCGCGCGTACAGCGGGCGTTCGGGCACCTCCGCCAGCACGCGGCGCAGCGCCGCCGTCGCCACGCCGCGGCCCCAGTACGCCCGGTCCACCCAGTACGTCACCTCGCGCTCGCCGGGCTCCCCGTACACCGCCGCGCTGCCCACCACGTCGCCGTCGGCGAGGATGGTCCGCACGAGGCGCGCGGAGGACCGCAGCCGGGCCCACTGGGCGTCGAAGGCGTGCCGGTCGGCCGGGTCCTCGGGGGTGAAGGCCGCCATCCGCAGGGACTCCGGGTCGTTCAGCTGCCGGTAGAACACCGGCAGGTCGCTGTCGTGGACCTCGCGCAGCGCCACCCGCATGGCTCAGAGCCTCCGGGTCGCCAGCGTCAGCCGGTCCCGCGCGTCGAACAGCGCGTCCTTCACCATCTGCTCGTGCGCCGGCGTCAGCCGCGCCACTGGCACCGAGCAGCTGATCGCGTCCCGCGCGGGGGTGCGGTAGGGGATCGCCACGCCGAAGCAGCGCAGCCCGAGGGTGTTCTCCTCGCGGTCCACGGCGAAGCCCTGCTCCCGCACCTGGTGCAGCTCCTCGATGAGCTTCTCCCGGTCGGTGATCGTGTTCTCGGTCAGCGCCGGGAGCGTCTCGGGGAGCATCTTGCGGACCTGCTCGTCGGAACAGGTCGCGAGGATCGCCTTGCCGAGGGAGGTGGAGTGCGCGGGCAGCCGGCGGCCGACCCGGGTGAAGGGGCGCAGGTAGTGCTGGGACTGGCGGGTGGCGAGGTAGACGACGTTGGTGCCGTCGAGGCGGGCGAGGTGGATGGTCTCCGTGGTGTCGTCCGAGAGGCGGTCCAGCGTCGGGCGCGCCGCGGCGACCACCTCGTCGCCGTCGATGTAGGAGGTGCCGACCAGCAGCGCCCGCACCCCGATGCCGTACCGGGTGCCCGTCGCGTCCGTCTCGACCCAGCCGAGGTCCACGAGGGTGCGCAGCAGCATGTACAGGCTCGACTTGGGGTACCCGACCGCCTCCTGGACCGCAGCGAGGGAGTGCATGCCGGGACGCCCGGCGAAGTACTCGAGCAGTTCCACGGTCCGCACCGCGGACTTGACCTGTGCTCCGCCGCCTGTCTCGCCTGCCGACATCGCCGTTGACCCCTTCGTTCGACGGGAAGCTGGAGATATAGTCTCCGACAGCCATTCATCATCAGAGACAGCGTTCAGTATATCGAACGCCCCTGGTGGACGACGTACATCCTGCGGCATGGCAAGCGATTCGCCTGCGGCATCAGTAGGGAGGGCCCACGGTGGCAGCAGCACCAGTCTGGAGTGTCGACCCGCGTACCGGGAAGCAGCGTGAACAGGTTGCGGTGGAGGCCACAGCCCAGGAGGTGGACGCCGCCGTCCGGGCCGCGCACGACGCGCGCGGCGCCCTCGCCGACCGCGGCGTCCGCGCGGCGTTCCTGCGCACCGCCGCCGAGGAGCTGGCGGCGGCCAAGGACGGACTCGTCGAGACCGCCGACGCCGAGACGGCGCTCGGCCCCGTCCGGCTCGCCGGCGAACTCGCCCGCACCTGCTACCAGTTGCGGTCCTTCGCGGACATCGTCGACGAGGGCGCCTTCCTCGACGTCGTCATCAACCACCCCGACGACACGGCGACCCCGCCCGTCCCGGACCTGCGCCGCTACAAGGTGCCCCTCGGCGTCGTGGCCGTCTACTCGGCGTCCAACTTCCCCTTCGCCTTCTCCGTCCCCGGCGGCGACACCGCGAGCGCCCTCGCCGCGGGCTGCCCGGTCGTGGTCAAGTCCCACCCCGACCACCCGGCCCTGTCCGAGCGGGTCGCCGCGGTGCTGCGCCGCGCCGCGGCCCGGCACGGCATCCCCGAGGCCGTCGTGGGGCTGGTGCACGGCTTCGAGGCGGGCATCGAGCTGATCAAGCACCCGCTGATCGCCGCGGCCGGGTTCACCGGGTCGGTCCGCGGGGGCCGCGCACTCTTCGACGCGGCGGCCGCCCGCCCGGTCCCGATCCCCTTCCACGGCGAGCTCGGCTCGCTGAACCCGGTCCTCGTGACCGAGGCCGCCGCGGCGGAGCGCGCCGAGGAGATCGGCTCGGGGCTGGCCGGCTCGATGACGCTCGGCGTCGGCCAGTTCTGCGTGAAGCCGGGCCTGGTCTTCGCCCCCTCCGGCGACGCGGGTGACCGCCTGCTGAAGTCCCTGACCGACACCGTCGGCGGCACCGAGGCCGGGGTCCTGCTCGACCACCGCATGCGCGACAACTTCGTCGCCGGGGTCGCCGAGCGCGCCCAGCTCCCCGACGTGGAGGCCCCGGTGACGCCGGGCGCGGGCGACGAGCACACCGTCAGCCCCGGCTTCCTGACCGTCCCGGCGAGCCGGCTGGCCGAGGAGGGCGCGCACGACCTGCTGCTGGAGGAGTGCTTCGGCCCGGTCACCGTGGTGGCCCGCTACGAGGACGAGGCGGAGGTCCGCTCCGTCCTCACCCGCCTGCCCGGCAACCTCACCGCGACCGTGCACCTGTCCGAGCGGGAGGCCGCCGGGGAGGGCCGGGGCACCGAGATCCTCGCCGAGCTCACCCCGCTCGCCGGGCGCGTCCTCGTCAACGCCTGGCCGACCGGCGTCGCCGTGGCGCCCGCGCAGCACCACGGCGGCCCCTACCCGGCGACGACCTCCACGTCGACGTCGGTGGGCGGCACCGCCATCGAGCGGTGGCTGAGGCCGGTGGCCTACCAGAACACGCCGGAGGCGCTGCTGCCGCCGGAGCTGCGGGACGACAACCCGCTCGGCCTGCCGCGCCGGTTCAACGGGCGCCTGGAGCGGTAACCCCCGGGGGTGCGCCTGCGGGGCGCGCCCGGGTGCCCCCGCGGGGTGCGCCCGGGCGCCTTCGCCGGGGCGCGCGCGGCCCCCCACGGCGGACGCCGCGGCACCCGCGGTCACGGGGCCGCCCTCGCCGCGCCGCGCCCAGGGGAGGAGGAGCACGGACCCCGCCGGGCTCCCGGGCCTCCCGCGGGGGCGGAGCGGGCGTACGGCCGTCCCCGCTCAGGGCGAGCCGCTCGGACGGCCCCCGAGACGCAGGCTCAGCAGACCCGTCACCGCCAGCAGTGCCGCGCTGACGCCGAGGCTCGCCCGCATTCCGCCGGTGAAGGAGCCGGACACCAGCGTCCCGAACACGGCGACGCCGAGCCCTCCGGCGACCTGCCGCGCCGCGTTGAGCACACCCGCCGCCAGCCCCGCCCGCTCGGCCGGCACCGCGTCCATCATGACGGCGGTCAGCGGCGGGACCGTCAGGGCGCAGCCCAGCGCCATCGGTACGAGCAGCGCGGCCACCACGGGCGGCGGGGTGTCCTCGCCGACGCCGAGCAGGAGCAGCAGCCCGAGCGCCGCCAGCCCCTGGCCCGCCAGCATCGGCAGCCTGGCCCCGTGGCGGGCGGCCAGCTTGCCCGACACCACGTTCGTCACCGCGATCAGCCCCGTCATGGGCAGGAACATCAGCCCCGCGTACAGCGCCGAGCGGCCCTGCGCCTGCTGGAAGAAGAGCGAGAAGACGAACACCACACCGTAGAACGCCACGCTGCACGATGCCCCCGCCGCGACCGCCGCCGCGACGTTCCGGTCGCGGAAGAGGCCGAGCGGGACGACCGGGTGCGGCTGCCGCGCCTCGATCCGGACGAACGCCGTCGCCGCCACGACGGCCATCCCCAGCGCCACCAGCCCCCGCACGCCGCCCTCGATCACCGCGAAGGTGAGCGCGGTGAGGGCGAGGACCGCCGTCACCTGCCCCGGCAAATCCAGCGGCGCCGGACGGCGCCGCGACTTCGGGGCCCGGACGAGCAGCAGCAGGGCCGCCGCGCCGAGCGGCAGGTTGATGAAGAAGATGCCCCGCCAGCCCCATGCGGTGGTCAGCGCACCGCCCGCCACCGGGCCGAGTGCCACCGCCACCGACCCGCCCGCCGCCCACGCGGCCACCGCCCGGGCCCGGCGGGCGGGTTCCGGGTACGCCTGCCGCACCAGCGCCAGCGAGGCGGGCAGCACGACGGCCGCCGCCACGCCCTGCGCCACGCGCGCACCGATCAGCGAGCCCAGGTCCGGGGCCAGCCCGCACGCGGCCGACGCGAGCGTGAAGACCGTGATGCCGATCCCGTACGCCCGGCTCGCCCCGGCCCGGTCGGCGAAGGCGCCGGTGGACAGCATCAGCGCGGCGAACGCCAGGGTGTAGGCGTCCACGACCCACTGGAGGCCGGTCATCCCGCCGCCGAGCGTGCCCCCGACGGCGGGCAGGGCCACGGTGACCACGGACGCGTCGAGGGTGATCAGCGCGAAGCCGAGGAGGGCGGCGGCCAGGGTCAGCGCGGGGGAGGGCCTCCGGTCCCCCAACCCCTCGTCGTATCCGCTGGGTCGAGAGGCGGCGATGCGGGCTCCCCTGACCGGGTGATGCGTACTCATGTCTCCATGCTGAAGATCACGAACGGCCTACAGTAGTGGCCTGAATGCCATGCAACCGGAGGTTCTGGCCATGCCGCAGCGTCGGACACCCCACCGCGTCGCCGTCGTCGCGCCCGCCCGGGTGTCGATGTTCAACCTCGCCATCCCGGAACTGCTCTTCGACCGGGCCCGCGTCGACGGCGCCCCCGGCTACGAGGTGACCATCTGCACCCCCGACCCCGGCCCGATCACCACCACCGGCGGCCTGGACCTGTACGTCGGCCGGGGCCTGGACGCCGTGGACACCGCCGACACCGTGCTGGTGGCCGGCACCGGCGACCGGTACGTCCCCGACCCGCGCGCCGTCACCGCCGTGCGCGCCGCGGCCGGCGCCGGCAAGCGCGTCGCCGCCATCTGCAGCGGCGCCTTCGTGCTCGCCGAGGCGGGCCTGCTCGACGGGCGCAGCGCCACCACGTACTGGGAACTGGCCGCCGAGCTGCGCGACCGCTACCCGGCCCTCGACCTCAAAGGCGACGTGCTGTACGTGCAGGACGGCCGCGTCCTCACCTCCTCCGGCTACGCCGCCGGCATCGACATGTGCCTGCACATCATCCGCAGCGACTACGGCGCCGCCGTCGCCAACCGGGTCGCCCGCCTCGCCCTGGTCGCCCCCGTCCGCCCCGGGGGCCAGACCCAGTTCACCCAGACCCCGCTGCCGCCCGAGCGCGGCACCGCCTGCGCCGACACCCGCGGCTGGGCCATGCGCAACCTGGACAAGCCGCTCACCCTCACCGACCTGGCCCGGCACGCGGGCGTGTCCGTGCGCACGCTCACCCGCCGCTTCCACGCCGAGAGCGGGGTCAGCCCTCTGCAATGGCTGCTGCACCAGCGCATCGAGCGCGCCAAGGAACTCCTGGAGACCACCACCCTGCCCATGGACCAGGTCGCCCGGGCCTGCGGCCTCGGCACCGCCGACTCCCTGCGCGCCCACCTCGTCCGCCGCACCGGCCTCACCCCGAGCGCCTACCGCGCCCAGTTCACCCGCCTGGCCCGGGCCGGGGAATGAGACCAGGCCCTAGGAGGTTCACGTACCGGGCGGAGGCCGGCTCCGCCACCCGTGCGACCTGGAGAAGACCGAGACCATGCGCGTCGAAATCTGGAGCGACATCGCCTGTCCGTGGTGCTACGTGGGCAAGGCCCGCTTCGAGAGGGCGCTGGCGGCCTTCCCGCACCGGGACGAGGTCGAGGTGGTCCACCGCTCGTTCGAACTCGACCCGGGCCGCGCCAAGGACGACGTCCAGCCGGTCCTCGCCATGCTCGCCGCCAAGTACGGCATGAGCGAGGCGCAGGCGCAGGCCGGTGAGGACGACCTCGGTGCCCAGGCCGCCGCCGAGGGACTGCCGTACCTGACCCGGGGCCGGGACCACGGCAGCACCTTCGACATGCACCGCCTGCTGCACTTCGCCAGGGAGCGGGGACGGCAGGAGGCGCTGCTGGACCTGCTGTACCGGGCCAACTTCGCCGAGGAGCGCTCGGTCTTCGGTGACGACGAGCGGCTGGTCGCGCTGGCCGTCGCCGCCGGACTGGACGCCGACGGCGCCCGCGCGGTGCTCGCCGACCCCGCGGCGTACGCCGACGAGGTGCGCGCCGACGAGCGGGAGGCCGCGCAGCTCGGTGCCCGGGGCGTGCCGTTCTTCGTCCTCGACCGTGCCTACGGCGTCTCCGGCGCCCAGCCCGCCGAGGTCTTCGCCCGGGCGCTCACCCAGGCATGGGGCGAGCGGACGCCCGTGCGGTTGGTCGCGGGCGACGGCGGCGACGCGTGCGGGCCGGACGGGTGCGCGGCGCCCCAGCGGTGAAACCGCAGGTCAGTCGCCTTCCATAAGCACCGCTTGGGGGAAGCGCGCGGAAAACGGCGATGGACGGGGAGGTCCCGGGCCAGCAGAGTGGTCCCATGGACTCCTTCGACAGCCTCGTCCGCGCCGAGTTCGCCCCGCAGACCACCTACCTGAACACCGCCACCACCGCTCTGCTGCCCGCCCGGACCGTGGTCGCGATGCGTGACGCGGTGGCCCGCGCCGCGGCGGGGAAGCCGTCCGACATGTTCGCCGACGTGGAGGCGAGCCGGCAGAGCTTCGCCCGGCTCGCCGGGGTGCCCGCCTCCCGGGTGGCGGTCGGGTCCTCCGTCGCCGTCTACAGCGGTCTGGTGGCGGCCTCGCTGCCCGAGGGCGCCGAAGTCCTCACCGCCGACGGTGACTTCAGCTCCCTGGTGAACCCCTTCCACGTCCGCGGCGACCTGAAGGTGCGCAGCGTGCCGCTGGAGCGGATCGCCGAGTCGGTCGGCCCCCAGACCGCGCTCGTCGCGGTCAGCTCCGTGCAGTCCGCCGACGGGCGGATCGCCGGCCTGGCGGCGCTGCGCGAGGCCGCCCGCGCCCACGGCGCCCGCACCCTCGTCGACGTCTCCCAGTCCGTGGGCTGGCTGCCGCTGGCCGCGGACGACTTCGACTACGTCGTCACCATCGCCTTCAAGTGGGTGCTCTGCCCGCGCGGCGTCGCCTTCCTGGTCGTTCCGGAGGACCTGGGCGGGCTGCCGCCGCTGTTCGCCGGCTGGGCGGCGGGCGAACAGCCCTGGGCCAGCACCTACGGCCCGGTGGCGGAGCTCGCCCGCTCCGCCCGCCGCTACGACGAGAGTCCCTCGCCCTTCGCCTACGCCGGTGCCCGGCACTCGCTCGCGCTGATCGAGGAGCTCGGCGTGGACGCCGTGCACGCCCACGACGTCGCCCTCGCCGACCGCTTCCGCCGGGGCCTTGCCGCCCTGGGCCACGAGCCGGTGCCCGCGCCCGGCTCCGCCATCGTGTCCGTGCCCGGACTCGGCCACCGGCAGGGGGAGCTGAGCCGGGCGGGCATCGAGGTCTCCGACCGGGCCGGCAACCTGCGGGCCGCGTTCCATATGTACAACACGGCGGCCGACGCGGACCGGCTGCTGGACGCGCTCTGCGCCGGCTGACGCCGCCGGCACACGGAACCGGGCCGGGGCCCGCCGTCCCGCACGGACGGGTCCCGGCCCGGCGGCCGCGCGGCGTCACCGGTCACCTCACCGGCGCGGACCGGTCACCTCACCGGGGTGAAGTCCCGCGCCCCGATGAACTCCGGCCGCCGCACCGGCGCCGCGAACGGTTCCACCGCGGTGTTCTCCACGCTGTTGAACACGATGAAGACGTTGCTGCGCGGGAACGGCGTGATGTTGTCCCCGGAGCCGTGCATGCAGTTGCAGTCGAACCAGGTCGCCGACCCGGCCCTGCCGGTGAACAGCCTGATGCCGTACGCGGAGGCCATCTCGGTCAGCGCCTCGTCCGAGGGCGTGCCCGCGTCCTGCATCTGCAGCGACTTCTTGTAGTTGTCCTTCGGCGTGGCCCCCGCGCAGCCGAGGAACGTCTTGTGCGACCCCGGCATGATCATGAGCCCGCCGTTGGTGTCGTGGTTCTCGGTCAGCGCGATCGAGACCGACACCGTGCGCATCCGGGGCAGGCCGTCCTCGGCGTGCCAGGTCTCGAAGTCCGAGTGCCAGTAGAACCCGCTGGCGCCGAAGCCCGGCTTGACGTTGATCCGCGACTGGTGGACGTACACGTCGGAGCCGAGGATCTGCCGGGCCCGGCCGACGACCCGCTCGTCGCGCACCAGGTTCGCGAACACCTCGCTGATCTTGTGGACCTCGAAGACGGAGCGGATCTCCTTCGACTTCGGCTCGACGATCGCGCGCTCGTCGGCGCGGATCTCCGGGTCCGTGACCAGCCGGTCCAGCTCCCGCCGGTAGACGGCCACCTCGTCGTCGGTGATGAGCTGGTCGACGGCGAGGAAGCCGTCGCGCTCATAGGACAGCAGGTCGGCCGGCGCGATCGGGCCGGGCGTGTCCGGGGCGCCCCAGACGACCGGGTCCTGCCGGGGGACGGACACCTCCGCGGTGCCGCGGCTGGGGTAGAGGTCGGTGACGGTCGCGGTCGTGGTCACGGTGACTCACACCTCCTCGGTGAGCAGCGGGTAGACGCCGTTCTCGTCGTGGTCCTCCCGTCCGGTCACGGGCGGGTTGAAGACGCAGATGCAGCGGAAGTCCTCCTTGACCCGCAGCGTGTGCCTCTCGTGCCCGTCCAGGAGGTACATGGTCCCGGGCGTGATGGTGTACGTCCGCCCGGTCTCCTGGTCGGTCAGTTCGGCCTCGCCCTCCACACAGACGACGGCCTCGATGTGGTTCGCGTACCACATCGACGTCTCCGTGCCCGCGTAGAGGATCGTCTCGTGCAGGGAGAAGCCGACCTTCTCCTTGGCCAGGATGATGCGCTTGCTCTCCCATGTCCCGGACGCGGCCTTCACGTGCCGGTCGGTGCCTTCGATCTCCTGGAACGAACGGACAATCACGGTGCTGCGATGCCTCCTAGATGGGGGTCGGGTGGGTGGGGGTGCCGCGGGCGGGGTCAGACGGTCTCGCGGACCGCCCGGGCGAGGGTCTCCAGCCCCTCGTCCAGCTCCTCCGGCGTGATGGTGAGGGCCGGGAGCAGCTTGACGACCTCGCTCTCGGGGCCGGACGTCTCGACCAGCAGGCCGAGCTCGAAGGCGCGCCGGGCGACGCGGCCGGCCCGCCCCTTGTCGTGGAACTCCAGGCCCCAGACCAGGCCGCGGCCCCGGTACTCCTTGACGTCGGCGAGGTTCTCCTCGGTGATGGCGATCAGGCCCCGCTCGACCTGCTCGCCGCGCGCCCGGGTCTGCTTCTCCATCGCCGCGCCGTCGGCCCAGTAGGTGCCGAGCGCCGCGGTGGCGGTGACGAACGCGGGGTTGTTGCCGCGGAAGGTGCCGTTGTGCTCGCCCGGCTCCCACACGTCCAGCTCGGGCTTGAACAGGCACAGCGACATGGGCAGTCCGTAGCCGCTGATCGACTTGGAGACGGTGACGATGTCCGGCGTGATGCCGGCCTCCTCGAAGGAGAAGAAGGCGCCGGTACGGCCGCAGCCCATCTGGATGTCGTCGACGATCAGCAGCATGTCCCGCCGCCGGCACAGCTCGGCGAGGGAGCGCAGCCACTCGGCGCGGGCGACGTTGATGCCGCCCTCGCCCTGCACGGTCTCGACGATCACGGCGGCCGGGTGGTTGAGGCCCGAGCCCTGGTCCTGAAGGAGCCGCTCGAACCACAGGAAGTCGGGGACCTTGCCGTCCAGGTAGTTGTCGAACGGCATCGGCGTGCCGTGCACCAGCGGGATGCCCGCGCCGGCCCGCTTGAAGGCGTTGCCGGTCACGGCGAGCGAGCCCAGCGACATCCCGTGGAAGGCGTTGGTGAACGACACGATCGACTCGCGTCCCTTCACCTTCCGCGCCAGCTTCAGCGCGGACTCCACCGCGTTGGTGCCGGTCGGTCCCGGGAACATGACCTTGTACGGCAGGTCGCGCGGGCGCAGGATCAGGTTCTGGAAGGACTCCAGGAAGGCGCGTTTGGCGGTGGTCGACATGTCGAGCCCGTGCGTGACGCCGTCCCGCTCCAGATAGTCGATCAGCGCCCGTTTGAGGACCGGGTTGTTGTGGCCGTAGTTGAGTGAGCCGGCCCCGGCGAAGAAGTCCAGGTACGCGTGGCCGTCCTCGTCGTACATGCGGCTGCCCTGCGCACGGTCGAAGACGGTGGGCCAGCCGCGGCAGTAGCTGCGCACCTCGGACTCCACGGTCTCGAAGACACTCAGGTCGGGCTGGGTGATGGTCACGGCGGATCGCTCCTCGTCGGGTGAGGGTCGGTGGGAGGTCGGTGGCCGGGGCCGGCGGGGGCCCGTGCGGTGCGGGGTACGGGTGCCGGGGGGTTCAGAGGCCGGAGGCGGACAGGGGGCCGATGCGGTAGAGGACCTCGGGGTCGTGCGGGCCGTCGGGGAACAGGGCCGTGCCGAACAGCTCCGTACGCTCCAGCCGGGCGCCGTGGCGCTCGGCGAACGAGGTGAACAGCCGCTCGGAGGCGGTGTTGCCCGGCGTGATGGTGGTCTCCACGGCAGACAGGCCGCGCTCCGCCACGGCCCGCGCGACCAGCCCGTCCAGCAGTGCGGCGGCGAGCCCGCGCCCGCGGTGGGCGGCGTCCACCGCCACCTGCCACACGAGCAGGGTGTCGGGGCGCTCCGGCCGCACATAGCCGGTGACGAAGCCGACCGCCTGCCCGCGCTCGTCGCGGGCGACGGCCGACGTGGCGGCGAAGTCCCGGCACCACAGCAGATAGCTGTACGACGAGTTCAGGTCGAGGACCTTCGAATCCCTGGCTATCCGCCACAGCGCGGCTCCGTCCGTCACTGTCGGAGAGTCGATGTGCAGGTCTGCTTGCGCGGCAGTCATGCAAATTGAACTTACCCAGCGGAATTCGAAATTGCATCGCCGGATGGGGTTACGCGCAGGCGTGTTCCGTGTTATCGCGCGGGTGCGTGTGTCTACGCGACCGGCCGCAGTTATGTGGTGGTCTGTCCGGAAAATACGGGGCAAAATGGGCGTGATGTGTAATACGTCACACCCATGTCGCCGGTCCGGGACCCGCCCGCGCCCTACCGGCCGGCGTTCACAGAATCCACGCGTTTAGCTTCGGAGGAAGCGGGCAGAAGAAGGCGGGAAGCCACTCGAAAAGAATTGCGGAATTGTGCCTCGGATAAATTCGGAAAGAGTTATTAATTCGGCGGGCAGAGGCTACTTCCAGGCGCCCTCGACGGCCTGCCGGGCGGATTCCAGGTCCACCTCCAGCCCCTGCTCGGCCAGCGCCGAGCCCAGCGCCGCCAGGCTGCCCTGCACCGCCCCGGGCGTGGCGTTCGGCCCGTAGTGGTTCACCCGGATCATCTCCTTGGCCAGCGCGCCCCCGCCGGCCGCCAGCGGCAGCGTGGGGTCGGACCGCAGGGCCCGCGCCACCAGCTCGGAGGCGAGCACCCCCGACGGCGCCCGCAGCGTGGTGGCGACCGGCGCCGCGTCCCGGGCCTCGCGCACGTACGGCTCCAGCCCGCCGCCGAGCGCGAGCGCTCCGGCCCGGGTGGCCGCCGCCGCCGACGCGTGCCGCGCCATCACCGACTCCAGCCCCTCCGCCTCGATCCGCTCGACGCACGCCTCCAGCGCCAGCATCTCCAGCTGCGCCGGCGCGTGCAGCAGCGCCGTGCGCCCGCCGTCGATCCAGCGCTCCTTCCAGTCCAGCAGGGAGAGGTACGAACGGCGCGGCGCCCGCGGGTTGGCCGCCATCCGGGCCCACGCCCGCTCGCTCACCGAGACCGCCGACACCCCGGCGGGGCCGCCCATCGCCTTCTGCGCCCCGATCACGCACAGGTCCACGCCCCACGCGTCCGGCAGCACCGGCTCGGCCCCGACCGAGGCGACCGCGTCCAGGTAGAACAGCGCGCCGTGCTCCCGCACCACCTCGCCGATCTCCGCGACGGGGTTGGTGTTGCCGGTCGCCGCCTCCGCGTGCACCAGCGAGACGAAGTCGGTCTCCGGGTGCTCGGCGAGGGCCTGGCGGATCCGGTCGGCCGTGACCGCCGTGTGGTAGGGGACGGCGAGGTCGTACACGGTCGCGCCGCAGTCCCGCAGCCAGTCGCCGAAGGTCTGGCCGTACGGCCCGGTGATCACGTTCAGCGCGGTGGTGCCCGGGCCCGCCGTCGCGCGGATCGCGCCCTCCAGCGGCAGCAGCGCCTCCCCCTGCATGATCACGACGTCCTGCTCGGTGCCGAGCAGCCGGGCCACCCGGTCCTCGATCGAGGCGAAGTGGTCGGCGCTCAGGGGGGCGAGGTCCAGGAAGGGATGGGTCACGGCGGTGCTCTCTTCGCTCACGTCAAGGGGGGTACGGAAACGGACGGAGTCGAGACTAGCCGCAGCCCCCGGCCCGCCCGCGGCCGGAGACCGGCTCGTGCGCGGGGGCCCGCCGGCCGGCGCGGAACGCGGTGCCGGCGGCCCCGGCCGGGAGGACCGCCGCGGGGCCGGCCGTGCGGCGGCGGGGCGCGGGCGGGAGCGCGGCCGCGGGACCGGCCCTTGAGGGACCCTCCGGGCCACCGTCTAAGGTGCGGGTCATGAGCGATCGCGCGGTGCTGCACGTGAGGGGACGGGTGCTCGTCGGGCCGGAGGACGTCCGCGACGAGCTGTGGGTGGTCGGCGGACGCGTCACCTACGATCGTCCCGTCCGGGTCGGCGACGTCCGCACCGTCGAGGGATGGGCGCTGCCCGGCCTGGTCGACGCCCACTGCCACGTCGGCCTCGACCAGCACGGCGCGGTGGAGCGGGAGGTCGCCGAGAAGCAGGCGCTGACCGACCGCGACGCGGGCACCCTGCTGATCCGCGACGCGGGCTCGCCCTCGGACACCCGCTGGGCCGACGACCGCGAGGACCTGCCGAAGATCATCCGGGCGGGGCGGCACATCGCCCGCACCCGCCGCTACATCCGTAACTACGCCTGGGAGATCGAGCCCGGGGACCTGGTGGCGTACGTCGCCCGGGAGGCC
Organism: Streptomyces sp. NPDC052020; assembly: GCF_040680575.1. Classification (NCBI taxonomy): domain Bacteria; kingdom Bacillati; phylum Actinomycetota; class Actinomycetes; order Kitasatosporales; family Streptomycetaceae; genus Streptomyces; species Streptomyces sp. NPDC052020. The sequence continues at coordinate 63,252 of NZ_JBFAWY010000014.1, read as the reverse complement.
CGGCGCGGCGACGGCTGGGTGAAGCTGGTCGGCGACTGGATCGACCGCGACCTCGGCGACCTGTCGGCCTGCTGGCCCCGCGAGGCGGTCGAGGCGGCGATCGCCGAGGCCCACCGCCTGGGCGCCCGCGTCACCGCGCACTGCTTCGCCGAGGACTCCCTGCGCGATCTGGTCGAGGCCGGCATCGACTGCGTCGAGCACGCCACCGGCCTGACCGGCGACACCATCCCGCTCTTCGCCGAGCGGGGCGTCGCCATCGTCCCGACGCTGGTCAACATCGCCACCTTCCCGCGGCTCGCGGCCGGCGGCGAGGCCAAGTTCCCGCGCTGGTCGGCCCATATGCGCCGGCTCCACGAACGCCGCTACGACACCGTGCGCGACGCCTACGACGCCGGGATCCCGGTGTACGTCGGCACCGACGCGGGCGGCTCCCTCCCGCACGGCCTGGCGGCGGCCGAGGTCGCGGAACTGGTCACCGCGGGCATCCCCCCGCTGCGGGCCCTGGCGGCGACGACCTGGGCCGCCCGGGAGTGGCTGGGCCGCCCCGGCCTGGAGGAGGGCGCGCCGGCGGACCTGGTGGTGTACGAGCGGGACCCGCGCGCGGACGTGCGCGTGCTCGCCGCTCCGCGCCGGGTGGTGCTGAACGGGCGGGTCGTCGGATAGCCGACGCGAGTGACACCGGGGAACGCCCGTGCCGCTTGATTCGAACACGTTCGCCGAAACGCCACGATGGAGTGAAGTACTCCTGGATCGCTGACGGCCGGCGGCGGGCGGAGACATTCTTGCCGGGTCCCGAGCACCTGATCGCACGCGTGTCTCCGCGTGTCCTCTCTGGGGGTTCCACCACCTTGAACGGCAACACCTTCCCGATGCCCGCACGCCGCCTCGTCACCGTCACGGCGGCCATGGCCCTGGCCGCCGGACCCGCGGTCCTGGCCGGCGCCGGGCCCGCCCACGCGACCGGCGGCGAGGGGCGGGCGAGTGCCGCCGTCCTGCGCACCGCGCTGGACGTGTCCCTGCTCGACCGGACCGTGCGGGTTCCCCTCGCGGTCTCCCTCAACGAGGTCCGGGCCCCGCACAGCGCCCGCGAGACCGCGCTGACCGCGCGCCTGGACGGCGTCGACGGCGGGAAGCCCTTCAGCGTCCTGCGCGCCGAGGCGGCGGACGCGACGGCGACGGTGACCCCGGCGAAGGCCGAGGCCCGCACCGACCTCGTCCAGGCCAGGGTCCATGTGCCCGGCCTGCCGCTGCTCTCCCTCATCGAGGTGGAGAAGGTCACCTCCCGGGCGACCTGCGAGGCCGGGAAGGCACCGGCCGCCTCCGCCACCCTGCCGGGCACGGTGACCGTCCTCGGCAGGAAGGTCACGCTCACGGCGGGCGGGACGACGCGGGTGCGGGTGCCGGGTGTGGGCGAGGTGGGACTCGACCTGTCCCAGCGCCGCACGACCTCCCGTACGGCCGCCGCGACCGCCCTGGAGCTCACGGTGTCGGTCGATCCGCTGAAGCTGAACGTGGCCGAGGCCCGGGGCACGGTCACCCTGGCGGCGGCCGACTGCACGACCCCGGCCGCGCCGGAGGCCTCCGAGGCCCCGGCGGCCTCCGAGACCCCGGCCGGGCAGCGGCCCGCGCCGGCCGGGGAGACCACCGCCGACGTCAGGCCCCAGGGCGGCGCCCCCGCCGGGCCCGGGCTGGCCGAGACGGGCGGCGACTCGGCGACCCCGTACATCGCGGGCGGCGCCCTCGCCCTGGTCGTGGCGGGCGGCGGGGCCCTGGCCCTGGCCCGCCGCCGCAGGCGCGGCTGACGGCGCCGCCGCCCGGCGGTCTCACCCCAGCGCCGCCCGCAGCGCGGCGAGGAACCCGTCCGTCGTCGTCCGGTCCCGCACCGCCAGCCGCAGCCACTGCGGTCCGAGCCCGGGGAAGGTGTCGCCGCGCCGGACCGCGTAGCCGAGGCCGCGCAGCCGGTGCCGTACGGCGGCGGCCTCCGGCAGCCGGACCAGGACGAAGGGGCCCTCGGCGGGCTCGGCCACCCGCAGCCCCCGGTCCGCCAGTTCCCGGAGCCCGGCGACGAGGTGGGCCCGGTCGGCGGCGACGCGGTGGGCCGCGTGGGCCGCCTCCGCCAGCGCGCGCGGCCCCACGCACGCCTCGGCCGCCGCGAGGGCGGGCGTGGACACCGGCCACAGCGGCTGGGCCCGTTGCAGTTCCGCGACGGTCTCCGGCGCCGCCAGTACGTACCCGATCCGCAGCCCGGCCAGCCCCCACGTCTTGGTCAGGCTGCGCAGCACCACCAGTCCGGGGACGTCGGTCCGCCCGGCGAGGGCCTCGCGCTCGCCGGGCACCGCGTCCATGAACGCCTCGTCCACCACGAGGGTCCGCCCGGGACGGGCGAGCGCGGTGAGCGCGGCGGCCGGGTGCAGCACCGACGTGGGGTTGGTCGGGTTGCCGATCACGACCAGATCGGCGTCCTCGGGCACGGCCGCCGGGTCCAGCCGGAAGCCGTCCGCGGGGCGCAGCAGCACCCGGTCCACCGTGTGGCCCGCGTCCCGCAGTGCCGCCTCCGGCTCGGTGAACTGCGGGTGCACCACGACCGGACGGGACACCTTCAGCGCCCGCGCCAGCAGGACGAACGCCTCCGCCGCCCCGGCCGTCAGCAGCACCCGCTCCGCCGGCAGCCCGTGCCGTGCCGCCACCGCCGCCCGCGCGGCCCGCCCGTCCGGGTAGGCCGCGAGAGAGCCGAGCGAGGCGGCGAGGCGGTCGCGCAGCCAGTCCGGCGGTGTGTCCGCGCGGACGTTGACCGCGAGGTCCACCAGCGCCCCGCCCCCGTCGCGCACCTCGGCGTCCCCGTGGTGCCGCAGATCCGGGCCCTCGTCCTCCGCGTCAGTGCGCATGGGAGTGCGCGTGCCCGTGGCCGTGGTGGTGCCCGTGGTGATCATGGCCGTCGTCGTCGGGGTGGAAGTGCGGCTGCTGGGGGAGCCCCACCTTGTCCTCGAAGCCCGGCAGCGCGACGCGGTACACGCAGCTGTCGCAGTTCATCCGCAGATCGCCCTCGACGGCCTCCTCGTACCGCTCCCACACCAGGTCCAGCAGTTCCGGCTCGGGACCGATGACGTCCGCCGACCGCACCTCGGTCTCGGGGTGGGCGGCCGCCCACTCCTCGGTCTGCCGCCGCACCCGGTCCGGCAGGATGCCCGTGAAGAGGAAGTACGGCAGGACGACGATCCGCCCGGCGCCCAGCTTCGCGCACCGGTCCAGGCCGCTCGGCACGTCCGGCGCCGCCAGCGACACGAACGCCGTCTCCACCCCGGCGTACCCGCGGCCCTCCCACAGCAGCCGCGCCGCCTTGAAGACCTCCGCGTTCGCGTCCGGGTCCGTCGAGCCGCGCCCGACCAGCAGCACGGTCACGTCGGAGCGGTCCCCGTCCGCGCCCAGCGCCTCCTCCAGCCGCCGCTCCAGCACGTTCAGCAGCTCCGGGTGCGGGCCCAGCGGACGGCCGTACGTGTACGAGATCCCGGGGTGGCGTTCCTTCTCGCGGGCCAGCGCCGCCGGGATGTCGCCCTTGGCGTGCCCGGCGGACACCAGCATCAGCGGCACGGCGGCGAACCGGCGCACGCCCCGCTCCACCAGTTCGGCGACCGCCTCGCCCAGCGGCGGCGGGGACAGTTCGATGAAGCCGCCCGCGACGGGCAGCTCCGGGTGGCGGCGCCCCAGCTCCCGCACGAAGTCGCGGAACGCCTCGGCTCCGGCCTCGTCCCGGGTGCCATGGCCGGCGATGAGCAGGGCGGGCGGCGGGGTGGTCACGATGTCTCCTCGGAGTACGGGGTGGGGTGGTACAGCAGGGCGTTGAGCGCGGCGGCGGCGACCGCCGAGCCGCCCTTCTCGGACACGTTGCTCACGGCGGGCAGCCCGCTCTCGCGCAACGCGGCCTTGGACTCGGCCGCCCCGACGAAACCGACGGGCAGGCCGATGACGAGCGCCGGAGAGGCGTCCAGCGTGAGCAGTTCCTCCAGGGCGGTCGGCGCGCAGCCGATCACCCACAGCGCGCCCGGCCCGACCTGCTCGTACGCCAGCCGCATGGCGTGTGCGGAACGGGTCAGCCCGGGACCGGAGACGGCGTCCTTCAGCCGGCACACGGTCTCCCGGCGCGTGATCCCGGCGGCGACCATCTCCACGTCCACGACGACGGGCGCCCCTGCGTGCAGCGCGGCGTGCGCCTTCACCAGGTCGCCCTCGTCCATGACGAGGTCGGAGGCGTACTCCAGGTCGGCGGCGGAGTGGATGACCCGCTCCACCACCGCCCGGGTCAGCGGCGGGAAGTGCGAGGTGTCCAGGCGGGCGCGCAGCCGGCGGAAGGACTCCTGCTCGATCGGATGGACCACACGGTTCACTGGGCGCCCTCCCGCGCTGTCTGCCAGCGGTAGCCGCGCGGCGTCACCATGCGGCCCGCGACCAGGCGGGTCGCGGTGTTGCCCACCGTCACGACCGTCATCATGTCGACCGTCGCCGGGTCGAGCGCGGCGAGCGTCGTCACCCGGCTGGACTCGTCGGGCCGGGAGGCGTTGCGGACGACACCGACCGGTGTCCCCGGCTCCCGGTGCCCGGCGAGGACCGCGAGCGCCTTGGGCAGCTGCCAGTCGCGGCCCCGGCTGCGCGGGTTGTAGAACGTCACGACGAGATCGGCCTCGGCCGCCGCCCGCACCCGCCGCTCGATGACCTCCCACGGGGTGTGCAGGTCGGACAGGCTGATCGACACGTGGTCGTGGCCCAGCGGCGCCCCCAGGACCGCCCCGGCCGCGAGCGCCGCGGTGACCCCCGGCACGCCGACCACGTCGATGTCGTCGGACGCCTCGGCGAGCGCGGGGGAGGCCATGGCGTACACCCCGGCGTCACCGCTGCCGATCAGCGCCACGGCGTGCCCCTTGCGGGCCTCGGCCACGGCCGTCCGCGCCCGTTCCTCCTCGGCGCCGAGCCCGGACTCCAGGATCCGGGTGCCGGGCCGCAGCAGGTCGCGGATCTGGTCGACGTACTGGTCCAGCCCGACCAGCACCGAGGCCCGCCGCAGCTCCGCCTCGGCGCGCGGGGTGAGCAGGTCCCGGGCGCCCGGCCCGAGCCCGACCACCGCGAGCCGCCCGCGGGCCGGCCGCCGTACCACGGCACAGGTCGCCATGGCGGGCCGCGCCGCCGACTTCCGCTTCGGCACCAGCAGTTCGCCGCCGCGCGCCAGCGCCGCCGCCTCCGCCACCGACGGTGTGCCCACCGCGGCGAGCGGCGCGTCGGACGGGTTGGGGACCTCGACCCCGGCCAGCACCTCGGCGGCGTACGTCACCACCGGCACGCCCAGCCGGGCCGCGGCCCCGACGATGCCGGGCTCCTCGGCCTTGGCGTCCACGGTGGCCAGCTCCGCGACACTGCGCACGGACAGCCCCGCCTCCCGCAGCGCCTCCTCGACCAGCCCCAGCACCTCCTCGACGGGGGCGCCCTTCGAGGCGCCGACGCCGACGACCAGGGACGGCGGGCGCAGCAGCACCTCACGCTCGGCGGGCCCGGCGAGACGGTCCGTCACCCGGATCGTGTACGGCCCGTGCTCCGCGACCGGCAGCGGCGGCAGCGGCCAGCTCACCTCGGCCCGCAGCGCCACCGGTTCGCCGTCGAGCAGGGCGCGCGACACCCCGGCGACATCGCCCTCCACCGGCAGGCCGAGGGTGTCCAGCCCGGCGATGCCGGCCGCGTCCGTCGCCGTCGTCACCACGGGCTCGGCGCCCAGCACCGCGCCGACCTCGCGGGCGAGGCCGTTGGCGCCGCCGCCGTGCCCGCCGACCAGCGACACGGCGAACCGCCCGGCCTCGTCGACACAGACCACGCCCGGGTCGGTCGCCTTGCCGCCCAGCAGCGGCGCGACCAGCCGGACGACCGCCCCCGTCGCCAGGAAGCACACCAGTTGCTCGCACTCGGCGAACGCCCGCCGTACGGCGTCCTTCACCGGGCCGTCGTACACGCGGGTGCGGTCCGGCCACGCCGCGGCCAGCCGGTCCCGCGCCGCCGCCCCCGCCGCGGTGGCGGAAATGAGGCCGATCACTGGGCAACTCCTTCGAAACAGGCGGGGCGCCGCACGCCCCACAGCAGGAAAACGGGGTTGGCCGCCGCGAGCCGGGTCACGTCCCCCGGCAGCGGCGCGAGCCGGGACGACTGCAACAGCACCCCGTCGCAGGAGAACCCGGCGCTCGTCAGGGCCTCCCGCGCGGCCGGCACCCGGTCGAGCGCGGCCATGGCGACGACGACCGTGCGCCGGGCGCGCCGCGCGCAGGCGGTGACGATCGCGGGCAGGTCACGCCCCCCGCCGCCGACGAACACGGCGTCGGGGTCGTCGGCGAGCCCGGCCAGCGCCTGCGGTGCCGCCCCGCGCACCACCCGCACGTCCACCCCGTGCGCGGCGGCGTTGGCGCGGATCCGCTCCACCCCGTCCGCCGCCTTCTCCACGGCGACGGCCGCCGCGCCCAGCCGGGCGCACTCCACGGCCACCGAGCCGGAGCCCGCGCCGACGTCCCACACGAGGTCGCCGAGGCGGGGACCCAGCCGGGCCAGGGCCAGCGCCCGCACCTCGAACTTGGTGATCATCGAGTCGCGGTGCGCGAAGTCCGCCTCGTCCAGCGCCCAGCCGGCGGGCCGGGCGGGCGCACCGGCCACCGTGCGCACCGCGCCCAGCGCCCGCGCGGGGTCCAGGCACAGCACCACGCTCACCGCCGCACCCCAGTCCCGGGCCGCCGCCTCGGCGGGCGTCACCCGCTCCACCCGCTCCCGCGCCGGATCGCCCAGCGCGGACGCGACGACCAGGATCCGCCCGGTGTCCCGCAGCGCCGCGCCCAGTTCGGCCGGACCGGCCCCCGGCCCGGTCAGCACCGCCACCTTGGGGTGCGCCCGGCACACGTTCACCGCCGTGCGCGGCTCGCGCCCGTGCGCGCTGACCACCACCGCGTCGTCCCACGGCAGCCCGGCCCGCGCGAACGCGGCGGCCACCGACGACACCCCGGCCCGCACGTCCAGCCGCTCCGTCCCGAACCGCTCGGCGAGCGCCCGCACGATCCCGAAGAACCCGGGGTCGCCCGAGGCCAGCACGACCACGGGCCGGTCCTCCGCGTCCTTTTCGAGATACGCGTCGATCGCGTCCAGCGCGGGTGCCAGCGGCCCGAGCACGATCCGCCCGGCGCCCTCCGGGAGCCGTACGGCGTCCAGGTGCCGCCGCCCGCCGACGACCAGCCCGGCACCGGCCACGACCTCCTCCGGCACGGGCGCCCCGGTCCCCGTCCCGATGACCGTGATCACGTCTGGGCACCCCGCGCGCGCAGCGCCCTGCGGGCCTCCGGGTCGGCCTTGCGGTACCCGTGGAAGTGCCCCGGGTGGTACAGGTGCGAGCGGGTGCCGTGCGCGTCGAGGGCCGGACCGACCAGGAACAGCGTGTGCTTCCAGAGCTTGTGCTCCTTGACGGTCTCCTCCAGCGTGCCGATCGTGCACCTCACGACCAGCTCCTCGGGCCAGGTCGCCTGGTACGCCACCACCACCGGCGTCGTCGTCGGATAGCCGCCCTCCAGCAGCTCCCGCACCAGCTGCCCGCTGCGCGCCGCCGACAGGAAGACCGCCATGGTCGTGCCGTGCTTGGCGAACTCGCGGACCTCCTCCCCGGGCGGCATCGGCGTCTTGCCGCCGCCCAGCCGGGTCAGCACCACCGACTGCGCGACCTCGGGGATCGTCAGCTCCCGCTGGGCCAGCGCGGCCACCGCCGAGAACGACGACACGCCCGGCACCACCTCGGTGGCGATGCCGATCTCGTGGCACCGGTCCAGCTGCTCCTGGGTGCCGCCCCACAGGGCCGGGTCGCCGGAGTGGATGCGGGCCACCTTCAGGCCCTCGGCGTGCGCCCGCTCGTAGACGGCGACCACGTCCTCCAGTGACATCGTCGCCGAGTCCAGGACCCGCGCGTCCTCGCGCGCGTGCTCCAGGACCTCCTCCTGGACCAGGCTCGCCGCCCAGATCACGATGTCGGCCTCGGCGATGGCGCGCGCGGCGCGGAACGTCAGCAGATCGGCGGCGCCGGGGCCGGCACCGACGAAGGTCACCTTGCCGGCGGGGGTGTCGGCCATGGGGTCGGTTCCTCTCGTACGGAAGTCAACGCGGGTCACGTGGGCCACGCCGGCCACGCGGACCACACGGGTTCGACGCGGGTTCATCGCGGGCCGGGTCGGACGTGCGCGACCCGGCGCCGATCGGATAGCAAGGGCACATGGCGGTCTTCGTCGCGCTCGGCGCGTTCCTGATGACGCTGGCCGGCGGCTGGACGGCACAGCGCGTGACCGACCGCCGCCACCTGGTGCTGGGCCTGGCCGGCGGCCTGATGCTGGGCGTCGTCGGCCTGGACCTGCTGCCGGAGGCGCTTGAGGCGGCGGGCACCGAGGTGCACGGCGTCCCGGCGGCCCTGCTGCTGTTCGTGGCCGGTTTCCTCGTAGCCCATCTGGTGGAACGTCTGCTGGCGGCACGACAGGCCGCCCACGGTGCGGAGGAGCACGACGGTCGGACACCCGAGGTCGGCCTCACCGCCGCCGCCGCGATGGTCGGCCACAGCGCCATGGACGGGGTCGCCATCGGCGCCGCCTTCCAGGTCGGCCACGGCATGGGGCTCGCCGTCGCGCTCGCCGTGATCGCCCACGACTTCGCGGACGGCTTCAACACCTTCACCCTCACGACCGTCTACGGCAACGCCCGCCGCCGCGCCGTCGCCATGCTGGTCGCGGACGCGGTCGCCCCGGTCGCCGGTGCCGCCTCCACGCTGCTGTTCACCCTCCCCGAGCCCCTGCTCGGCGGCTATCTCGGCTTCTTCGGCGGCGCGCTGCTCTATCTCGCGGCGGCCGAGATCCTGCCCGAGGCCCACCACGAGCACCCGGCCCGCTCGACCGTGCTGTGCACGGTCGCGGGCGCGGCGTTCATCTGGCTGGTGGTCGGCATCGCCGAGTGACCACGCCCCCCGGCGGGTCACAGTTTCCCGCCCCGCCCGCCGTCCCGGCGCGCGGGCGCGATCAGCGTCGACAGATACGGCAGGGCCGCCCCGTCCAGCTCGGCGGCCGGCCGGATCGACTCCTCCGGCAGCCCCAGCGCGGAACCCCACACGGCACCGCCGATCCGCCCGCTGTCGCGCAGCGCCTCGGCGACCTCGGCGGCCTGCCGCCCGAACTTGTACGCCACGACCGTGCCCGGCCCGCTGAGCGCGTCCTTCAGCACGGCCGCGCCCGCCGTCACCGGCACCAGCGTCAGCGGCTCGGTGCCCTCCGTCAGCACGGCGCCCGAACGGGCCGCGAGATCCTGCATGGCGGTGATCCCGGGCACCGTCTCGACGACCGTGCCCGGCACCAGCCCGGCGACGGTCTGCGCGAGATAGGTGAACGTCGAGTACACGTTCGGGTCCCCGATGGTCGCGAACGCCACGCTGCCGTGGGCCCGCAGCAGCCCGGCCACCCGCTCGCCCGCCGCGTCCCACGCCGCCTCGCGCCGCGCCCGGTCGGTGCGCTCGTTCAGCGCGAACACCACCCGGACGACCTTCTCCGCGGGCACGTAGTGCAGCACCGTCGCCTCGGCCCGTCCCCGCTCACCGGTGTCCATGACGGGCACGACGACCACCTCGGCCGCGCGCAGCGCGTTCACGCCCTTCACGGTCACCAGCTCCGGGTCGCCCGGACCGACCCCGACCCCGACCAGCCTGCTGCTCATGACGTCCGGCACCTCTCCACGAACCGACGGGCGACACCGGGCTCGGACGCCCAGTGCGTGTGCAGATAACTCGCGTGCACACCGCGCTGTACGAAACCTTCGACGCGCCGCTCGGGCGCCCGCACCCCCCACGCCGGGGCCGCCCCCGCCCCGGGCTCGACCACCGTGCGGTGGAACTCGTGCCCCCGCATGCGCGTCCCGGACGGCGCCAGCACACTGTCGCCCACGGCCACCGCGTCCCGGTAGCCCAGCGTCAGCCGCTCGCTCATCCGCGCGGAGGCGTCCAGCACCCCGCACATCGGCTGCCCGTCCAGCTCCCGGCACAGATACAGCAGCCCCGCGCACTCGGCGGCCACGGGGGCGCCGGAACGCGCCAGCTCGCCGACCGCCCGGCGCAGCGGCTCGTTGGCGGACAGCTCACCGGCGTACACCTCCGGGAAGCCGCCGCCGATCACCAGCCCCGCCGTGCCCTCCGGCAGCCGCTCGTCCCGCAGCGGATCGAACGTCACCACCTCGGCACCGGCGGCGGTCAGCAGCTCGGCGTGCTCGGCGTAGGAGAACGTGAACGCCGCGCCACCGGCCACGGCCACCACGGGGCGCGTCCCGCCGCAGACCACCGGCGGCTCCCACTCCCCGCACGACAGCGGGCCCGCACCGCGCGCCAGCCCCGCCAGCGCCTGAAGATCGCATCCGGCCTCGACCTGCGCGGCCATCGCCGCCACGGCCTGAACCGCCGCGCCGCGCCGCTCGGCGACCGGCACCAGCCCCAGATGCCGCGACGGCGTGTCCACCTGCGGCGCCCGCCGCAGCACGCCCAGCACCGGCACCCCGGCCGCGTCCAGCGCCTCCCGCAGCAGCGCCTCGTGCCGGTCGGAGCCGACCTTGTTGAGGATCACGCCCCCGATCCGCACCCCGGGGTCCCAGGACGCGAAGCCGTGCACCAGCGCCGCCACCGACCGCGACTGCGAGGACGCGTCGACCACCAGCACCACCGGCGCCCGCAGCACCTTCGCCACCTGCGCGGTGGAGGCCAGTTCGCCCTCCCCGGCCGCCCCGTCGTACAGCCCCATCACACCCTCGACCACGGCGAGGTCACAGCCTCGGGCCCCGTGCAGGAACAGCGGACCGACCAGCTCCGGACCGCACAGGTAGGCGTCGAGGTTGCGCCCCGCCCGCCCGGTCGCGAGCGCGTGGTAGCCGGGGTCGATGTAGTCCGGCCCCACCTTGTGCGGGGACACGGCGAGCCCCCGCGCGGTGAACGCGGCCATCAGCCCCGTGGCGACGGTGGTCTTGCCGCTCCCCGAGGAGGGCGCGGCGACCACGAGCCGGGGGACGGACGAGGAGGGGTTCACCACTCGATGCCCCTCTGTCCCTTCTGCCCCACGTCCATCGGGTGCTTGACCTTGGACATGTCGGTGACGAGATCGGCGAAGTCCACCAGCTTCTCCGGCGCGTTCCGCCCGGTGATCACCACATGCTGGGTTCCCGGACGGTCGCGCAGCACCTGCACGACCTCGTCCGTGTCGACCCAGCCCCAGTGCATCGGGTAGGCGAACTCGTCCAGCACGTACAGCCGGTACGTCTCGTTCGCCAGGTCCCGCTTGACCTGCTCCCAGCCCTCGCGGGCCTTCTCCGCGTTGTCCATCTGGGCGTCCCGCTGGACCCAGGACCAGCCCTCGCCCATCTTGTGCCAGGCGACGCTCCCGCCCTCGCCGGAGTCCCCGAGCACGCGCAGCGCCCGCTCCTCGCCGACCTTCCACTTCGCCGACTTGACGAACTGGAACACCCCGATCGGCCACCCCTGGTTCCAGGCCCGCAGCGCCAGCCCGAAGGCGGCCGTCGACTTGCCCTTGCCCACGCCCGTGTGCACCACGACCAGCGGCCGGTTGCGTCGCTGACGCGTCGTCAGACCATCGTCGGGAACGACACTCGGCTGTCCCTGCGGCATTACGCGGCCCTCCTCTGTACGTCCTTCACCAGGCCGGCGATCGCGTCGGCCCGCAGCTCGTCCAGCGTCACGGCGGTGCCGCCCAGCTCGGCGGCGAGCTTGCCGGCCAGCCCCAGCCGCACCGGCCCCGACTCACAGTCCACGACCACCGAGGCGACCCCCTCCGCCGCGAACAGCCGCGCGGCCCGCGACGCCAGCGCCACCGGCTCCGGGCCGCCCGTGGCCCGCCCGTCCGTCACCACCACGACCAGCGGCCGCCGCGCCGCGTCCCGCAGCCGCTCCACCCGCAGCACGTCGTGGGCCTTGAGCAGCCCCGCCGCGAGCGGCGTCCGCCCGCCCGTCGGCAACGACTGAAGCCGCGCGGCGGCGGCATCGACGGACGACGTCGGCGGCAGCGCCACCTCGGCGCCCGACCCCCGGAACGTCACCAGCCCCACCTTGTCCCGCCGCTGGTAGGCGTCGAGCAGCAGCGACAGCACGGCACCCTTCACGGCGCCCATGCGCTGCCGCGCCGCCATCGAGCCGGAGGCGTCGACCACGAACAGCACGAGGTTGCCCTCACGCCCCTCGCGGGTCGCCTGCCGCAGATCGTCCCGGCGGACCACCAACCCCGGCCCCGACCGCCCGCGCGCCCGCTGATGCGGGGCCGCCGCCTGCACGGTCGCCGCAAGATGCAGCTTGGTCAGCGCACCCCGCGGACGCCGCGCCCCGGTCGTGCGCCCGTGCTCGGTCCGCGCCCGCGAGCGCCGCCCGGCGGCACCCTCGCCGATGCCGGGCACGCTCAGCGCCTTCGTACGGAACGGCTCCGCCGCCCGCACGGGGGACTGCTCACCCGCGCCCGACGGCTGCGGCTCGCCGCCCTCCCCGGCCTCGGGGCGCGCGGCGGTGTCACCGCCCTGGGGGCCGTTGTCGGGAGCGGGCTTTCCACCGCCCCCGCCGGGCCCGTCCGGTCCCGGGTCCGGGTCGTCGTCCTCCCCGGAGAACTCCTCCAGGGTCTGGTCGAGCTTGTCCTCGTCGAGGCCCGGCGCGTCGAAGGGGTTGCGCCGGCGCCGGTGCGGCAGCGCCAGCAGCGCCGCCTGCCGCACATCCTCCGCGAGCACGTCGGTCCGGCCCGCCCACGCGGCCAGCGCCGTCGCCGTGCGCGCCATCACGATGTCCGCCCGCATGCCGTCCACCTCGAACGCCGCGCAGGTCGCCGCGATCTGCCGCAGCGCCCCGTCGCCGAGCCGCACCCGCGGCAGCAGCTCCCGTGCCGCGGTGATCCGCTGCCGTACGGCGGCCTCCTCGTCGGCCCAGCGCGCGGCGAAGGCGGCGGGGTCGTCCTCGTAGGCGAGGCGCCGGCGCACGACCTCCACCCGCCGCTCCGGCTCCCGCGAGGCCGCGACCTCCACGGTCAGCCCGAACCGGTCGAGGAGCTGCGGGCGCAGCTCGCCCTCTTCCGGGTTCATGGTGCCGACGAGCAGGAAGCGCGCCGCGTGCCGCACGGAGACGCCCTCGCGCTCGACGTACGAGGCGCCCATCGCCGCCGCGTCCAGCAGCAGGTCGACCAGGTGGTCGTGGAGCAGGTTGACCTCGTCCACGTACAGGATCCCGCGGTGCGCGCCGGCGAGCAGGCCCGGCTCGAACGCCTTCACGCCCTCCGCGAGCGCCCGCTCGATGTCGAGGGCGCCCACCAGCCGGTCCTCGGAGGCGCCGACGGGCAGCTCGACCATGCGCGCGGGGCGCGCGGTCCCCGCGCCCGGCTCGTGCGGCCCGTCCGGGCAGCCGGGGTCCGGGGAGGCCGGGTCACAGGAGAAACGGCACCCGGGCACGACGGCGACCTCGGGCAGCAGCGCCGAGAGGGCACGCACCGCCGTGCTCTTCGCGGTGCCCTTCTCGCCGCGCACGAGGACTCCGCCGACCGCCGGGGACACGGCGTTCAACAGCAGCGCGAGCCGCAGGTCGTCCTGGCCGACCACGGCCGTGAAAGGGAAGGGGGTGGTCACTGGTCGCCCTCCAAGTCGCCCTCGAGCTCCAGATAAGTGGCGCGCAGCCGCTCCAGCGTGTCCGCGTCCGGCTCGGACCACAGGCCCCGGTCCGCCGCCTCCAGCAGCCGCTCGGTGATGCCGCGCAGCGCCCACGGGTTGGACTTCTTCATGAAGTCCCGGTTCTCCGGGTCGAAGACGTACTCCGCGCTCAGCTTCTCGTACATCCAGTCGTCCACGACCCCGGCCGTGGCGTCGTAGCCGAACAGGTAGTCCACGGTCGCCGCCATCTCGAAGGCGCCCTTGTAGCCGTGGCGCCGCATCGCCGCCATCCAGCGCGGGTTGACCACCCGGGCGCGGAAGACGCGGTGCGTCTCCTCGCCCAGCGTCCGGGTCTTCACCTGGTCGGGCGTGGCCGAATCACCGACGTACGCCTCGGGGCTCGCCCCCGTCAGGTGCCGCACCATGGCGACCATGCCGCCGTGGTACTGGAAGTAGTCGTCCGCGTCGACGAGGTCGTGCTCACGCGTATCGACGTTCTTCGCGGCGACGGCGATCCGCCGGAACGCCGTCTCCATGTCCCCGCGCGCCGCCCGCCCGTCGAGCCCGCGCCCGTAGGCGTAGCCGCCCCACACCGCGTACACCTCGGCCAGGTCCGCGTCGGAGCGCCAGTTGCGGGCATCGATCAGCGGCAGCAGCCCCGCGCCGTACGCGCCCGGCTTGGAGCCGAAGATGCGGGCGGTGGCCCGGCGCCGGTCGCCGTGCCCGGCGGTGTCCTGCTCCACGTGCGCCCGCACGTAGTTGGACTCGGCGGGCTCCTCCAGCTCGGCCACCGCCCGCACCGCGTCGTCGATCAGCCCGACCACGTGCGGGAACGCGTCCCGGAAGAAGCCGGAGATGCGGACGGTGACGTCGATGCGCGGCCGGCCCAGCTCCGCCAGGGGGACGATCTCGAAGCCGGTGACCCGGCGCGAGGCGTCGTCCCACACCGGACGGCAGCCCAGCAGCGCCAGGATCTCCGCGATGTCGTCGCCCTGGGTGCGCATGGCCGAAGTGCCCCACACCGTCAGGCCGACGGACTTCGGGTACTCGCCCGTGTCCTGGAGGTACCGCTGTACCAGCGAGTCCGCCAGCGACTGCCCGACCTCCCAGCTCAGCCGGGACGGGATCGCCTTGGGGTCGACCGAGTAGAAGTTCCGGCCGGTCGGCAGGACGTTGACCAGGCCCCGGGTCGGCGAACCGGAGGGACCGGCCGGGACGTAACCGCCGTCCAGGGCGCGCAGGATGTGCCCGATCTCGTCCGTCGTACGGGCCAGGCGCGGCACGACCTCGGTACAGGCGAACTCCAGCACGGCCACGGCGTCGGGGAGCTCGGTGCCCAGGACCTCGCGCACCAGCCCGGGCACCGAGGCGGCCGCCCAGTCCCGCGCCTCCATCCCCTCCGCGATCCGCCGGCACAGCTGCTCCAGCAGGTCGATCGCGTCGGCGGCGGTCCGCGCCGGGCCCTCCACCAGGTCCGTCAGCTCCACCGGCACCTTCACCGGCGCGCCCGGCTCGGCCAGCAGCTCCTTCTCCACCAGCCCGAAGTGCCCGGCCAGCGCGGCCCGCAGGCCCGGCAGCGCGTTCGCCTGCCCGCCCCACACCTGGGAGGCGCGCAGCACGGCCAGGACCAGGTTCACGCGGGGCTCGCCGACCGGCCCGCCGCCCAGGATGTGCAGGCCGTCGCGGATCTGCACGTCCTTGATCTCGCACAGGTAGCCGTCGATGTGCATGACGAACTCGTCGAACTCGTCGTCGTCCGGCTGTTCGTCCACGTGCAGGTCGTGGTGGAGCTCCGCCGCCTTGACCAGCGTCCAGATCTGCGCCCGCACGGCCGGGGCCTTCGTCGGGTCCAGATCGCTGACCAGCGCGTACTCGTCGAGGAGCTGCTCCAGCTTGGCCAGGTCGCCGTAGGTGTCGGCGCGCGCCATCGGCGGGACGAGGTGGTCGACCACCGTCGCGTGCCCGCGCCGCTTGGCCTGGGTGCCCTCGCCGGGGTCGTTGACGATGAACGGGTAGACCAGGGGGAGGTCGCCGAGGACGGCGTCCGGCGCGCAGCCGGCGCTCAGGCCCAGCCCCTTGCCCGGCAGCCACTCCATCGTGCCGTGCTTGCCCATGTGCACGATCGCGTCGGCGCCGAAGCTGTTCTCCAGCCAGCGGTAGGCCGCCAGGTAGTGGTGGGACGGCGGCATGTCCGGGTCGTGGTAGATCGCGATGGGGTTCTCGCCGAAGCCGCGCGGCGGCTGGATCATGACGACGACGTTCCCGAACCGCAGGGACGCCAGCACGATGTCGTCGCCGTCCACGTACAGCGAGCCCGGCGGCTCGCCCCACGCCTCCCGCATGGCCTCCCGGAGTTCGGGGTCCAGCTTCTCGAACCACGCCCGGTAGTCGGCCAGCGGGACCCGCGCGGGCGCGGCGGCCAGCTGCTCCTGCGTCAGCCACTCCACGTCGTGCCCGCCGGCCTCGATGAGCCGGTGGATCAGCTCGTCGCCGCCGGAGGGGTAGTCGGTGAGCGCGTACCCGGCGTCCCGCAGCGCGTCCAGCACCCGCACCGCCGAGGCGGGCGTGTCCAGGCCGACCGCGTTGCCGACCCGGGAGTGCTTGGTCGGGTAGGCGGTGAAGACGAGCGCGATCCTCTTCTCCGCGTTCGGCTTGTGCCTCAGCCGGGCGTGCCGTACGGCGATCCCGGCGACCCGCGCGGCCCGCTCCGGGTCGGCGGCGTACACGGGAACGTCGTCGGGGCCCTGCTCCTTGAAGGAGAACGGCACGGTGATCAGGCGGCCGTCGAACTCGGGGATGGCGACCTGCATCGCCGCGTCCATGGGGGACAGGGCGGCGTCGGACTCCTCCCACGCGGCGCGCGAGGAGGTCAGGCAGAGCCCTTGCAGCACCGGCACGTTGAGGTCGGCGAGGGCCCCGATGTCCCAGGACTCCTCGTCGCCGCCCGCCGACGCCTGCGAGGCGTGGGTGCCGCCGGCGGCCAGGACGGTGGCGACCAGCGCGTCGGCCCGGCCGAGGATCTCGTACAGTCCGGCGTCCGCGCCCCGCAGCGAACCGCAGTACACGGGCAGGGCGTTGGCGCCGTGCGCCTCGATGGCGTCGCACAGGGTGTCCACGAAGGCGGTGTTGCCGCTCAGCTCGTGCGCGCGGTAGAAGAGCACGCCCACGGTCGGCCGGCCGTCGTGGAGCTCGCAGGAGCCGTGCACCCCGTACTCCGGCATCTTCCGGGGCGCGGCGAAGCCCTCACCCGTCAGCAGCACGGTGTCGGACAGGAACCGCGCCAGCTCGGCCAGGTTGGCCGGGCCGCCCTCCACGAGGTACTTCAGCGCCTCGGCGACGACTCCGGCGGGCACGCTGGACTCGGCCATCAGCTCCGCGTCCGGCACGGCCTCCCCGCCCAGCAGCACGGTGGGGACGCCGGACGCCTTGAGCGCGGCGAGGCCGTCCTCCCAGGCGCGCTTGCCGCCCAGCAGCCGTACGACGGCGACGTCCGCGCCGTCCAGGAGGCCCGGCAGCTCCTCCCGCACGTCCACCCGGGTCGGGTTGCCGATCCGGTAGGCGGCGTCTGAGGCTCGGGCCGCCAGCAGATCCGTGTCGGCGGTCGACAACAACAACACTGTGCTC
The DNA here is from genome assembly GCF_040680575.1 of Streptomyces sp. NPDC052020. Classification (NCBI taxonomy): domain Bacteria; kingdom Bacillati; phylum Actinomycetota; class Actinomycetes; order Kitasatosporales; family Streptomycetaceae; genus Streptomyces; species Streptomyces sp. NPDC052020. Next base: position 45,927 of record NZ_JBFAWY010000014.1, on the reverse strand, counting down.
ATGCGGGCGCTCCCGGTGGAATGAAAGGCAGTCCTTGCGGCGCGCCGGACTCGATGAGCCGCCACAGCGCGTCCGTGTCCGCGTGCTGTTCGATCAGGTCGCCGAGCCGGTCGAGCTGCTCCTCGCGCAGCACGGCGAACGACGTGTCCGGGGCCGGTACGAAGCGGCGGCCCGCGGCGGCGGCCACCTCGCGCAGGAACGCCCGCCGGAAACCGTCCGACTCCAGCGAGCCGTGCCAGTGCGTCCCCCAGGTCTGGCCGACCCGGCAGCCGTCGAGGAAGGGCTCCCCTCCGGTGACCTCGGCGACCCCGTGGTGGATCTCGTACCCCTCGACCCGCTCGCCGAGGGCCCGGCCCACCGGCCGGGTGAGGGTCTTCTCACGGGCGAACCGCACCCGCACCGGCAGGATCCCGAGCCCGTCGACCCGGCCGCGGCGGCTCTCGACGTCGTCCTCGATGCGCTCGCCGAGGAGCTGGAAGCCGCCGCAGAGGCCGAGCACGGGCCGCTGCTCGGCGGCCCTGCGCCTGAGGGCGTCCGCGAGTCCCCGCTCCCGCAGCCAGTCCAGCGCCCGGACCGTCCCCCGCGTCCCCGGGACGACCACCAGGTCCGCGTCGGCCAGTTCCTCCGGCCGGTCGACGAACCGCACCACCACGCCCGGCTCGGCGGCCAGCGCGTCCACGTCCGTGAAGTTCGACATCAGCGGGATGGCGCAGACGGCGACCCGCAGCACGTCCTCCCCGACGGGCGGGGCCACGTTCGACTCCCGCACGGTGCCGCGCAGGGAGACCCGCAGGCCGTCCTCCTCGTCGATGCCGAGCCCGTGCCGGAACGGCAGCACCCCGTAGGTGTGCCGTCCGGTCAGGCCGTGCAGCATGTCCAGGCCCGGCTCCAGCAGCGACACGTCCCCGCGGAACTTGTTGACCAGGAACCCGGCGACCAGCGCCTGGTCCTCGGGCGACAGCAGCGCCACCGTCCCGAAGAACGAGGCGAACACGCCCCCGCGGTCGATGTCGCCGACGACCAGCACCGGGAGCCCGGCGTTGCGGGCGATCCCCATGTTCACGATGTCGGTCCGGCGCAGGTTGATCTCCGCCGGGCTGCCCGCCCCCTCGCAGATCACCGCGTCGTACGTGCGGCGCAGCTCGGCCAGGCAGTCCAGGACGGTGCCGAGCAGCTGCCGCTGCCGTCCGCCGTGATAGCCGCGCGCGCTGAGCTCGCCGACCGGCTTGCCCAGCAGCACCACCTGGCTGCTCTGCTCGCCGCCCGGCTTGAGCAGCACCGGGTTCATCAGCGCGGTCGGCTCGACGCGGCACGCCTGCGCCTGCATCGCCTGGGCCCGCCCGATCTCGGCGCCCTCACGGGTGACGAAGGAGTTCAGCGACATGTTCTGCGCCTTGAACGGCGCGACCTTGACGCCCTGCCGCGCCAGCCACCGGCAGATTCCGGCGGTGACGACGCTCTTGCCGGCGTCGGAGGTGGTCCCGGCGACGAGGAGACCGCCGCCCCTACCGCCTGCCGTGCCGGACCCGGCTCCCGTGCCGCTCATGACGTACGTCCTCTCTTCCGCGGGCCGACGGCCAGCAGCCGCGCGCCCGCACACGCGCCCAGCGCCAGCCAGGACACGCGCCGGGACAGCCGTACCGCACGGCCGATGTCGCCGACGCGGACGGTGCGTCCCGCCGCGCCGTTGAGCACGGGCCGGTGCTCCACCCGCCCGCCGTACGACAGCGTTCCGCCGAGCCGGACGCCGAGAGCGCCCGCGAACGACGCCTCGACGGGCCCGGCGTTGGGGCTCGGGTGCCGCGCGGCGTCGGCCCGCCAGGCCCGGACGGCCCCGCGCGGGTCGCCGCCGGCGAGGACGGCGAGGACGGCGGTGAGCCGCGCGCCCGGCCAGCCGGCGAGGTCGTCGAGACGGGCCGAGGCCCAGCCGTAGCGGCGGTGGCGGGGCGACGTGTGGCCGACCATCGCGTCCAGGGTGTTGACGGCCCGGAAACCGAGCAGCCCCGGCACGCCGCCGACGGCACCCCACACCAGGGCGCCCACCACCGCGTCGGAGGTGTTCTCGGCGACGGACTCCACGACGGCCCGCGCGATCTGGTCGGCGTCCAGGGCCTGCGGGTCGCGCCCGCACAGATGCGGCAGCCGCGCCCGGGCGGCCTCGATGTCGCCCGCCTCCAGCGCCCGCCCGACGGCACCGGCCTCGCGCGCGAGCGAGGTGCCGCCGACGACGGCCCAGGTGGCGGCCGCGGTCAGCGCGACGGAGGCGGCGGGGGAGGGGCGCACGGCCCGGGAGGCGAGGGCGCCGAGCGCCACGGCCCCGCCGGCGCACACGGCGGCGTGCAGGGCGCCCCAGCCACGGTGGTCCCGCCACAGCAGACGTTCCACGGCACCGGCGGCACGGCCGAACGCGGCGACCGGATGCCCCCGGCGGGGATCGCCGAGGAGGAGGTCGCCGAGAAGGCCCGCGGCGGCGCCGTACGCGAAGACGCGTTCGGCACGCATGGGAGCTCAGCCGGTCACACGGTCGGGGAGAGACCTGACGGTGAACCTCGATCGGCAGCCGAGCATCGCGTTATGTCCTCACTCAGGGTGTCCACGCCCTGGTTCGACGAGACCGGCGGTGAGAGTTCCTGGCTCCCGGGGGGCACCCCGGTCACAGTGGCGGGACCGCGCCGGATTCGCACCGGGCTTCCTCTCCTGCCGCCGTACATGGCCCAGGAAGTCCACCACGGCCCCCGAACACCCGTCAACTTGCCCTTGACCTGCGCCGGGGGGAGTGTGCGCAGGCCCACATCGCCAGGGCGAGCGCCGGGCACGCGAAAGCGGGGTGCGGGACGGTGGCCCGTCCCGCACCCCGGGGTGACCGTGGGCGGCGCGGCCCGCCGGGCGGCACCCGGTGACCGCTCGGGCGCCGCGCCGGCGCGGGCGGGGCGGCCGGGCGCCCGCGTGTGCCGCCGTCAGGCGACGATCAGATAGATCCCGTACGCCACCGCAGCCGCGCAGGCGGCGAAGCACGCGTACGCGCCGGTGACCGCGAGGGCGGCGGAACCGCCCTGCGCCGCGGCCCGCTCCCGGCGGGAGAGGCCGGCGATGCCGAGGGTGAACAGGGCCACCAGGGCAACGGTGACCACGAGGCTGACCCCGAAGACGGAGCCGAGGGCTGCCCAGTCGATCTTCATCCTGCTACTTCCTTCGTACCGGGTGGGCGCGGGCTCAGACGGGGGTGGCGGCCGACGGCGCCTTGGCGTCGGAGGCCGTGGCCTGGGCCGGGATCGCGGCGGTCAGGTCCTCGGCGGACGCGCCCGCCGGGGGCGGGGTCACGGCGGCGATCGCGGTGGTCACCACCCCGGCCGACCCGGCTTCCCCGGCCTCCTCGGTGTCGTTGACGTTGGTGTGGTCGACGACCTCGCGGCGGGAGATCTTCCAGATGGCGAAGCTGGAGGCGACCAGGAAGACCGCGACCAGCGCCGTGCCCCAGTCGCCCAGGCCGCAGACCCACTCGGCGAGCGCGGCGACCAGGGCCGCGGCGGGCAGGGTCAGGCCCCAGGCGACGAACATCCGGGTGGCCGTGGACCAGCGCACCACACCGCCCTTGCGGCCGAGGCCCGCGCCCATCACGGCACCGGAGACCGAGTGCGTGGTGGAGAGGGAGAAGCCGAGGTGGGAGGAGGCCAGGATGACCGTGGCGGCGCTGGTCTGGGCGGCGAAGCCCTGCTGCGGCTGGAGGTCGGTCAGGCCCTTGCCCATGGTGCGGATGATGCGCCAGCCGCCGAGGTAGGTGCCGAGCGCGATGGCCAGGCCCGCGGAGAGGATGACCCACATCGGGGGGTCGGAGTCGGGGGCGAGGGCGCCGCCGGCGACCAGGGCGAGGGTGATGATGCCCATCGTCTTCTGCGCGTCGTTGGTGCCGTGCGCCAGCGAGACCAGGCCGGCGGAGGCGATCTGCCCGGCGCGGTAGCCCTTGGCGGCGGCCGCGCCGTCGGCCTTCCTGCCCAGCGTGTACGTCAGCCGGGAGGCGAACATCGCCGCGACGCCCGCGACGATCGGGGCGGCGACCGCCGGCAGGAGCACCTTGGTGACGAGCACGTCGCCGTGGACCGCGCCGACGCCCGCGGAAGCGATCGCGGCGCCGATCAGACCGCCCATCAGGGCGTGCGAGGAGCTGGACGGCAGGCCGACCAGCCAGGTCAGCAGGTTCCAGAGGATCGCGCCGACCAGGGCGGCGAATATGACCTCGGGACGGATGCCGGTCTCGTCGACGAGCCCCTTGGAGATGGTGTTGGCGACCTCCACGGAGAGGAAGGCGCCCACCAGGTTGAGGACGGCGGACATGGCCACCGCGACCTTGGGCCGCAGAGCGCCCGTGGAAATGGTCGTGGCCATCGCGTTCGCGGTGTCGTGGAAACCGTTCGTGAAATCGAACGCGAGTGCGGTCACCACCACAATCGCGAGAATCAGCGAGAAGCTTTCCATTTACCCAGGCAATCGTTCGAGGTCATTGGTTGCTCGAACGTAGGTAACGAGGGTGAACGGAAGATGAACTGAGAGGGGCGCGGCAGTGACCGGAAGCGGGGTCTTCGCCCCCTCTTGCGCAGGTCGTGTGCGCCCCGCGCCCGGCTGCCGCGCGTCCGCCCGGCCGGGCGGACGGTCCGAAGAGATATCGGTCACCCGGCGGGGGCGGCGCCTGGGAAGATCGCCTCATGACCGAGCAGACGTGGAACCGGCGGAGCGCCCAGGGCGCCCGGGAGGAGGAGCGGGTGGTGGGGGAGTCGCGGGAAAGGCGCGTGCGCCCGGAGGAGGCGCACGCCTGGGAGGCGCTCGTGGCGACGGCCCGGCGCACGGTCGCCGACGGACTGGTGGTCGGCACCTCCGGCAATGTCTCGGTGCGCGTCGGCGACACCGTCCTGGTCACCCCGTCGGGTGTCCCGTACGACCGGCTCACGCCGCAGGACGTCACCGGGGTCGGTCTCGACGGCGCCCAGGTGCTCGGCACGCTGGTCCCCACCAGTGAGCTGCCCATGCACCTGGCCGTGTACCGCGCCACCGGCGCCCGCGCCGTCGTCCACACCCACGCCGTGCACGCGACGGCCGTCTCGGCCCTCGTCCGGGAGCTCCCCCCGGTCCACTACATGGCCGCCGCCCTGGGCGGCCCCGTCCGGGTCGCCCCGTACGCCACGTACGGCACCGAGGAGCTGGCCGCGCACATGCTCGACGCCCTCGCCGACCGCTCCGGCTGCCTTCTGCGCAACCACGGCACGCTCACCTACGGCGCCACCCTCGACCAGGCGTACGACCGCACCGCCCAGCTGGAGTGGATGTGCCGCCTGTGGCTGACCGCCTCGTCCGTGCCCGGCCTGACGCCGTCCCTGCTGACGCGGGAGCAGCTCGCCGAGGCCGGCGAACGGCTGCGGGGATACGGCCAGGAGAGCTGACCGGCGCCCCGGGCGGGGCGGCGGCGTCCGCCGCCCCGCCGGCGGGCGCGTCGAGCACCGCCGCGCCGTCACCCTCACCCGCCCGCCCACTGGCCGGTCACCGGATCCGCCGGGACACTGGGTGACGTGCGCACCGTCACCGCAACGGCCACCGCCGTCACCGCAGCCCTGGCCACCGGCGCCGCCAGCATCGTCGCCGGCCGGCTCGCCAGCGACGCCGCGCTGAAGGCGCCCGCGGGCCGGCCCCTGCCCACCGAACCCCGGCTCACCGTGCACGGCACCGCGGCAGGCCAGATCACCCTCACCCGGCACCTGGCCACGCTCCGCCCCGGCCGGTACGGCCTCGCGGGCGACGGCTCCCACGCGGTCGTCGGCCCCGTCCTCGACGCGGCCCGGCACCCCGCCGACACCGTCGTGCGCCGCCTGGAACGCGTCACGCACGGCACCCTCGGGCCCGGCGACAAGGTCTGGCTCACCCCGAACCTGTACGTCGGCGACCCGGGCACCGCCCTCGGCCTGGACCACGCCGACGCCGACGTCCCCGGCGAGCTCGGCTCCCTGCCGGCCTGGTTCGTGCCGTCCTCCCGCGACACCTGGGTGATCGCCGTGCACGGCCTGGGCGCCACCCGGGAACAGGCCATGAACGTGATGGGGTTCCTGCACCGCCTGCGCGTCCCGGTGCTCGCCCTCGCCTACCGCGGCGACCTCGGCGCGCCCCGGTCGCCGGACGGGCTGAACCACCTCGGCCAGACCGAGTGGCGCGACCTGGACGCGGCGATCCGCTACGCGCTGCGGTACGGCGCCCGGCAGGTCGTCCTGCTCGGCTGGTCCACCGGCGCCACCATGGCCCTGCGCGCCGCCGAGTACTCCGGACTGCGCGACCGGATCGCCGGGCTCGTCCTGGACTCCCCGGTCCTGAGCTGGGAGGCGACCCTGCGCTCCCTGGCCGCGGCCCGGCACACGCCCGGGGCGCTGCTGCCGCTCGCGGTCCGCGCCGCCCAGGGCCGCGCCGCACTGCGCGCCGACCGTGCCGCCGACCCCGGCCCCGACCCCGGCCACCTCGCGGTGCCGGTACTGATCTTCCACGGCCCCGGCGACACGGTGGCCCCCTGGCACCTCTCCCGCCGCCTCGCCGCCGCCCGCCCCCGGCTGGTCCGCCTCCACACGGTCCCGCAGGCCCCGCACGCGGCCATGTGGAACGCCGCCCCCGACACCTACGAAGAGACCCTGCGGCGCTTCCTCACGCCGCTGATCTGACCGACGCCGAGGCCTCCCGGCGGCGCGCGGCCGGCCCCCGTGCCCGGTTCACCCCCCAGTACCCCACCGCTTCCGGCCACACCCCGCCCCACCCATTCCGCTTAGGGCCCCACCTCCTGGCCTGCGCGTCTTCGGCGGCCCACCACCACCCGTTGCGTTGGCCACCCCTGTCGCCCCCGGTGACATTCCGTTTGGGTTTTCGGACCGTCAACCGGAAGACTGCACCCGTGACGTCCCGTATCCCGCGCGACTCCAGGCTTCGACTCGTCCGCCCGCGACCCCTGGCCGCCGCCCCCAGAGCCGTGAACCAGCGGCGCCCGCGCCGCGCCGCGCCGCGCCCGCCCGAGGGCACGCCGGCCCGCTCGGAACTGGCCAGAATGGCACGCTCCGGTCTGGCCGGCGCGGTGCGCGTCGCCCGCTGGGCCGACGCCACCCTCGGACCGGGCCGGGCCGGCGCGACCTCCGACGGCAAGGCCACGCTCTCCGACGCCACCGCCGAACGGGCGGCGCGCGAGCTCGGCCTGACCGTCGCCCAGGTCCGCGCCGACTGGGACACCGCCCGCCTGGCCGGTCTCGTCGAGGTGCACGGCGACAGCGCCCGCCCCGGCTGGCGGCTGCGCGCCTGGGACCGCGACGACAGCGCCGTCCTGCGCGGCTGGGTCGCCCTCTTCGACGCCTGGTCGCTCGCCCACCCCGAGCCCGCCGACCACGAGCCGGCCGCCGTCGCCGAGGTCGTCTCGGCCATGCCCCAGGTGCTCTCCTTCCTCCAGCTGTCCGCCGGGCCCGTCCCCCTCGCCCAGCTCCTCGACCTCCTGGAACAGCGCGTCACCGAACTGCGCACCGAGCGCTGCGAGGTCCCCTACGGCCCGCGCGCCGAGCCCGAGACCCCCGGGCCCGGCGAGGACACGCCGCTCGCCCCGCTCCTGGACTGGGCCCTGCGCGCCCTCGCCTCGGTCGGCGCCCTCACCTACGGCGACGGGCAGGCCACGCTCACCCCGCTCGGCAGCTGGGCGGTCTGGGTCAAGCTGGAGCAGATCTGCGTGGCCGCGCAGAGCCCCGCCGGGAACATCGAGCAGGCCGCCGAGGACATGCTCCGCGGCTGCGCCCAGCTGCGCCCCAACGCGGCCCGCGCCGAGTACCGCGCCTGGCTCGCCGCCCGCCCCGTCGGCAGCGCCGTCACCGAACTCCTCGCCGCCGCCCGCGGCGACGACGCCCTGCTGCGCGGCCTCGCCTTCGAGGCGCTGCGCGTCGTCGGCGCCCCCGCCGAGCCCGACGTCCGGGCCGTGCTCGACGAGCCGACGCTGCGGCCCTACGCCCTGCTGTGGCTGGCCGAGCACGACGGGGCCGACCCGGAGGACGCCCACGAGGTCCTCACCCGGGAGGAGGCCACCTGGCTGTGGGTCGACACCGCCGCCGCCGTCGCCGACCACGGCGAGGCCCCGATGCTGGTCCGGCACCTGGAGTCCGCGGTGCAGCCGACCATCCCCGCGCTGCTCGACGAGGTGCGGGCCGTCGGGCACCCCCGCACCGTGCAGGTCCTGGTCGCGCTCGCCGCGGCCCATCCCGACCCGGCCCTGGCCAAGGCCGTGCGCCGGGCGGCGTTCCAGGTCCACACGGGCGGCAGCTGACACCCGGGGCGGCGTCCCGCCCCCGGGCCCGGCAGGACGCCCCCGGCGGGGCTCCCGCTCCCGCCCGCCGACTCAGGCCCCCGCCGCCTTCGCGTCCGTGTACGGCGGCGCCCGGCAGACGCCCGGACGACCGGCGTCCGCGCCCGCCCTACCGATCGCTCCCCCCCGTCGGCCGGAAAAAGTGGTTGCACGGTCCCGCTAGACTGAATCCCATGGCCATTCTCCTCGTGCATTAGACGGCGGGCCCGTCCTCAGCCGCCCGTCCCGCCATCCCAACCGCCCAGGAGTCTGTCCGTGATCTCCGCCTCCGGCATCGAGCTGCGCGCCGGTGCCCGTGTCCTCATCGAGTCCGCCACCTTCCGCGTCGCCAAGGGCGACCGCATCGGCCTGGTCGGCCGCAACGGCGCCGGCAAGACGACGCTCACCAAGTGCCTGGCCGGCGAGGGCATCCCCGCCGCCGGCACCATCACCCGCTCCGGCGAGGTCGGCTACCTCCCGCAGGACCCCCGCACCGGCGACCTCGACGTGCTCGCCCGCGACCGCATCCTCTCCGCCCGCGGCCTGGACGTCCTGCTCCGCAAGATGCGCGAGAACGAGCAGCGCATCGCCAATGGCCAGGGGGCCACCCGCGAGAAGGCCCTGCGGCAGTACGAGCGCCAGGAGACGGAGTTCCTCACCAAGGGCGGGTACGCCGCCGAGGCCGAGGCCGCCACCATCGCCGCCGCGCTCAACCTGCCCGACCGGGTGCTCGGCCAGCCGCTGCACACGCTCTCCGGCGGCCAGCGCCGCCGTATCGAGCTGGCCCGGATCCTGTTCTCCGACGCGGACACCCTGCTGCTGGACGAGCCGACCAACCACCTCGACGCCGACTCGATCATCTGGCTGCGGGACTACCTCAAGACCTACCGCGGCGGCTTCATCGTGATCTCCCACGACGTCGACCTGGTCGAGACGGTCGTGAACAAGGTGTTCTACCTGGACGCCAACCGCGCCACGATCGACGTCTACAACATGGGCTGGAAGCTCTACCAGCAGCAGCGCGAGGCCGACGAGAAGCGGCGCAAGCGCGAGCGGCAGAACGCCGAGAAGAAGGCCGCCGCGCTCAACGCCCAGGCGGACAAGATGCGTGCCAAGGCGACCAAGACGGTCGCCGCGCAGAACATGGCCCGCCGCGCGGAGAAGCTGCTGTCCGGCCTGGAGGAGGTCCGCCAGCAGGACAAGGTCGCCAAGCTCCGCTTCCCCGAGCCCGCGCCCTGCGGCAAGACCCCGCTGACGGCCGAGGGCCTGTCGAAGTCGTACGGCTCCCTGGAGATCTTCACCGACGTCGACCTGGCCATCGACAAGGGCTCCCGTGTCGTCATCCTCGGCCTCAACGGCGCGGGCAAGACGACCCTGCTGCGCCTGCTCGCGGGGGTCGAGCAGCCCGACACCGGCCGGGTCGTCCCCGGTCACGGCCTCAAGCTCGGCTACTACGCCCAGGAGCACGAGACCCTCGACCCGGACCGCACGGTCCTGGAGAACATGCGCTCCGCGGCGCCCGACATGGACCTCGTCGAGGTCCGCAAGGTGCTCGGCTCGTTCCTGTTCTCCGGTGACGACGTGGACAAGCCCGCCGGCGTCCTCTCCGGCGGTGAGAAGACCCGCCTGGCCCTGGCCACCCTCGTGGTCTCCTCGGCCAACGTGCTGCTGCTGGACGAGCCGACCAACAACCTCGACCCGGCCAGCCGCGAGGAGATCCTCGGCGCCCTGCGCACCTACAAGGGCGCGGTCGTCCTGGTCACCCACGACGAGGGCGCCGTCGAGGCGCTCCAGCCCGAGCGGATCATCCTGCTGCCCGACGGGGTCGAGGACCTGTGGGGCGCCGACTACGCGGACCTCGTCGCCCTCGCTTGATCGAACGACTGATCCCCCGCGTATGGATCATTCGGCCGATCCGTGATCCATCATCTGTGTGAGATCTCCTCATACCGAGGTGTGTCATACACCCATTTCGCGGCCGGGCCCTCCTTCGCCGGGGGCCCGGCCGTCGCGCCTTTCTGACCTGGTGTTTTCCGAAAGAACACGTGCGACTCTACGGACTTCCTCGCTTGGAATGGGAGATTCCGTATGTGGGGACGCACTCCCGTCGTCACGGACTTGTCTCACGGACCTTGCCGAATGGGTGGCCATCACGCCCCGGAGGGGTGATCATGAGGAGACCAGAGCGCACTTCCCATGAGGAGGCACGGGTGGCCGAGACTCTGAAGAAGGGCAGCCGGGTGACCGGCGCCGCGCGCGACAAGCTCGCGGCAGACCTGAAGAAGAAGTACGACGCCGGTGCGAGCATCCGGGCGTTGGCCGAGGAGACCGGCCGCTCGTATGGCTTCGTGCACCGCATGCTCAGCGAGTCGGGCGTCACGCTCCGAGGGCGTGGCGGGGCGACGCGGGGCAAGAAGGCCCCATCGGCCTGACCATCCCCGGGCGGTCCCACGGCTTCGATGGTGGCCACCCGGTCGGGCGACTGATCGACCGGGTGGTTACTGTGCAGTCACTTAGGGATGCCGTACGGAGTCCCGTACGGCACTCAGGATGACCGCACCCATCGGAGGCGCCCCATGGCTTCGCCCGCCCAGGACCACGGCCCGAACGACCCCGTCCTCGACCAGGACGGCGTACGGCTCACCGTCGACGACGCGATCGCCACGGTGACGCTGACCAACCCGGCCAAGCGCAACGCCCAGAGCCCCGCCCTGTGGCGGGCGCTCACCGAGGCCGGGCGGCGGCTGCCGGGGTCCGTGCGGGTCGTCGTGCTGCGGGCCGAGGGCAAATCCTTCTCGGCCGGGCTCGACCGGCAGGCGTTCACGCCCGAGGGCTTCGACGGCGAGCCGTCGTTCCTCGATCTCGCGCGCGGCGGCGACGCCGAACTGGACGCGACCATCGCCGAGTACCAGGAGGCGTTCACCTGGTGGCGGCGCGGCGACATCCTGTCGATCGCCGCCGTGCGGGGACACGCCATCGGGGCGGGCTTCCAGCTCGCCCTCGCCTGCGACCTGCGTGTCGTCGCCGACGACGCGCAGTTCGCCATGCGTGAGACCAGTCTCGGACTCGTCCCCGACCTCACGGGCACGCACCCCCTGGTCGGGCTCGTCGGGTACGCCCGCGCGCTGGAGATCTGCGCGACCGGGCGGTTCGTCGCGGCCGCCGAGGCCGTGAGCACCGGGCTGGCGAACCTGGCCGTGCCGGCGGACCAGCTCGACGACGCCGTACGCGACCTGGCGTCGGCGGTCCTGTCCGCGCCGCGCGACGCCGTGATCGAGACCAAGGCCCTGCTCCAGGGCGCGGTGCACCGGGACTTCGAGGCCCAGCGCACCGCGGAGCGGGCCGCCCAGGCACGCCGCCTCCGGGACCTGGCCGGCCTCGGCGAATAACGGAGACGGCCAAGACGGGAGACGGCGCAGCCGGCGCGGATTCCGGAAGACGGGCCCGAGGCCACGGCTCCGGACGCGCTGGATCGCGGGGGCGGGTGCCGCGGGGGCGGTCCCGAGGCGACGGCGGCCGATCCGGGCGACGGACTCCGGGAGACGGCCGCCCGGTCCCGCGGTCCGGTTCAGTCGACCGCCGTCACCAGGACCGTCACCGCCGGGTGATCCGGCAGGGCGTCCGACACCGCCGCGCGGACCCGCCGGGCCACCTCCACGGCCCGGTGGTCCGCGCCGACCGCGAGCTCCACCCGGACGTGCCGGGGCGACAGGGCGGCCTCCCGCGCGTGCGCGCCCTCGCCGACCCGGACCGGCCGGCCCAGCGCGGCCGTCAGCCGGGTCACGCCCGCGACCGCCAGAGCGGCGGCCGCCGCCCGGCCCTCGTCACCCTCCGCCGGGACGGCGGCCGGCGCCCCCGGCGCCTCGTCCCGTGGCGCGGCCTCGGTGCCCGTCTCCTCCAGCAGCCCGGTCACCCGCAGATCCACCTCCTCCACCGTCAGGCCGAGCCGCCCCGCCGCCGCCGCGAGCGCCGCGCGCAGCCGGGCGGCCGCCGCCGGCAGCGGCTCGGACGCCGTCGCCGCGCAGTCCGCCGTCACCCGCAGCGGCCCGGGCGGCAGCCCGCTCGGCGGGGGCGGCACGACCGGTTCGTCCGCGCGCCCGGGATCGGCGGGCGCGACCCGCACCCCGTCCAGGCGCACGCCCGCCACGCCCGATGCCGCCTCCCGCAGCACCCCCCGGACCGCCCGCTCGGTGATCCACGCGCCGTCCCGCGGCCCGCCCAGGGGAAGGAACCTGCCCAGCCCCAGCTGCTCCCGTACCGCTCGCGTCAACCGGTCCGCCGTCGTCATTCCTCCAGCCTGCCGCATTCCTGGCGCGCGATCGCGCAACCCCGCTTACGGTGGTCGCAGAACGACGACCGAAAGGGACGTGCGGCGATGAGCGAGACCACGGAACGGAACCAGGACCCCGGCGGCGCGATCAGGGCGCAGAGCCCCAAGCGGGGCGGCGCAGACCCCGGCACCCGCGGACGGACCACCATCGCCGACGGTGTCGTGGAGAAGATCACCGGAATGGCCGCACGCGACGTCGACGGCGTGCACGCCATGGGCAGCGGCATGTCGCGCACCTTCGGTGCCGTACGCGACCGGGTCCCCGGCGGCACCAAGTCGGTCACGCGCGGGGTCAAGGCCGAGGTCGGCGAGAAGCAGACCGCGCTCGACCTGGAGATCGTCGTCGAGTACGGCGTGTCGATCGCCGATGTCGCGCGGGACGTGCGGGAGAACGTGATCGCCGCGGTGGAGCGGATGACCGGCCTGGAAGTGGTCGAGGTCAACATCGCGGTCAGCGACGTCAAGCTGCCGGACGAGGAGGAAGAGGAGCCGGAGCCCCGGCTCCAGTGACCCCGCACCGAGGGACCGCGAGCGACCGCGGTGCCCCCACCACCCGATCGCCATGAGGAGCTGAGGAGCGCACCATGAGCATGGCCGTGGCCGGCATGATCGCCGGAATGGCGCTGGGCTTCGCCGGATACTTCGGCGGATTCGGCGCCTTCCTCCTGGTGGCCGCCCTGGGTGCCGTCGGGCTCGTCGTCGGCCGGTTCCTGGAGGGGGACTGGGAGCTCGGCGACTTCTTCCGCGCGCGTGACGACCGCCGGCGGTGACCGCCGTGAGCAGTGGGACCGGTGAGCTCGGCGGAGCCCCCGCCGCCGTCCCGCCGGGGGAGCGCGGTGCGACCAGGATCGCCGACCGGGTCGTCGCGAAGATCGCCGCTCAGGCGGCGCGCGAGGCGGTGGGCGAGCTCCCCCCGGACGCCGCACGCCCCCACGCCACCGTCGCCGTGCACCGCGACACCGCCCGGGTCCGCGTCCATCTGGAGCTGGGCTACCCCGGCGACATCGGCGCCCGCTGCGGCCGGGTGCGCCGTCGTGTCGTCGAACGGGTGGGCACGCTGACGGGCATGACGGTGCCGGAGGTCGCCATCCAGGTGGAGCGGCTGCACCCGGTACCGGAGTACGGCGCGGCACACGGGAGGACGCGATGAGCGAGCCCCGGAACACCCACGGCACCCCCGACACCGACGACACCCGGGACGCCGGCGCGGGCGCCACGCGGCCCGCGCCCGTCCTCCTGGAGAAGGCCGCCGGCACCGGGCAGGCGCCCGGCGGCGCCCCCGGCCGGGCCGGCCGCCTCTGGTCGGCACGCCGCGTCCCCGCGGGCATCGCCGCCCTGCTGCTCCTGCTCCTCACGGGCGTCTTCCTGTACGACATCGCCGCCGTACGCGCCGACCGGCCCGCCCTCGGCTGGCGCCGGGAGCTGGCCCGGCAGCTGGCCCGCAGGCCCCTGGACGACACCTGGGTGCTGACCGGCGCGGCGGTCGCCGCCGCGCTCGGGCTGTGGCTGCTGCTCCTGGCCGTCACGCCCGGCCTGCGGGACCTGCTGCCGATGCGGCGCCCCCACCCCGACGTACACGCCGGACTCCACCGCGGCGCCGCAGCCACGGTGCTGCGCGACCGGGCCGTGGAGGTCGCCGGGGTGCAGTCGGCCCGGGTGCGGATGGGACGGCGGAAGGCGAAGGTGCGCGCGGTGGCGCACTTCCGCGAACCCGACGACGTACGCGCCGACCTGGACACCGCGCTCACCGACGCGGTGCGGGCGCTGGGGCTGGCCCGGCCGCCCGCCCTGTCGGTGCGGGTGGCGCGGCCCGGACGGAAGGGGTGAGGCCGGTGCGCGCACCCGTCAACCGTGTCCTGCTCGCGCTCGTGGGCCTGGTCCTGCTCGTCCTCGGCGGCTCCGTGCTGGCCGTCGGACTGGGCGCTCCGGCGCCCTCGTGGTGGATCCACGACGGCCGGCGCGACGTGCTGCTCAGTGACGCCGAGCGGACCCGCTGGCGGGACGCCGGCTGGTGGTGGCCGGTGGTCCTCGCCGCCCTCGCCGTGCTCCTGCTGCTCGCCCTGTGGTGGCTGGCGGCGGTGCTGCGCCGGCGCCGCCTCGGCGAGATCCTCGTCGACACCGGCGACGGTGAGGGCGCGGTGCTGCGCGGGCGGGCCCTGGAGAGCGCGCTGGCCGACGAGGCGGGCCGCCCCGACGGCGTGGAACGCGCGCGGGTGCGGCTCACCGGCCGGCGCGGCGCCCCGCGTTCCCGCGTACGGCTGCTGCTCGCACCGCACCTGGACCCCGCCACCGCGTTGCACGACCTGACCACCGGCCCGCTGGCGCACGCCCGGGAGGCGGCGGGGCTCACCGCCCTGCCGGCGGAGGTGCGGCTCAAGGGCGTCCGGCACCGCGCCGAACGCGTCAGCTGACCCCCGCGGCGCACCCTCCCGGCCGCACGCCCTGAAAGCCCTAGAACCCGTGCCGCACCCCGCCGTCCACCGGCAGCATGACGCCCGTCAGGTACGACGCCGCCGGGGACAGCAGGAACGCCGCCGCGCGGCCGAACTCCTGCGGGGTGCCGTACCGGCGCAGCGGGATGCGGGAGGCGGCGGCCGCGCGCGTGGCCTCGGGGTCGGCGGACATGCCGTCCAGCTCGCGCACCCGGTCGGTGTCGATGCGGCCCGGCAGCACGCCGACGACGCGGACGCCGCGCGGGCCCAGCTCGTCCGCCAGGGACTTGGCGAAGCCGGCCAGACCGGGGCGCAGCCCGTTGGAGACGGTCAGACCCGGGATCGGCTCGTACACCGACCCCGACAGCACGAAGCCGATGACACCGCCCTCCTCCAGCTCCGCCGCGGCGGCGCGGGCCAGGCGCACCGCGCCGAGGAACACCGACTCGAACGCCGCCTGCCACTGCTCGTCCGTGGTGTCGGCGACGAAACCGGGCGGCGGCCCGCCGACGCTGACCAGCACGCCGTGGAAGCCCCCGAAGCGCTCGCGCGCGGCGGCGATCAGCCGTGCGGGTGCCTCGGGGTCGGCGTTGTCGGCGGCCACCCCGGCCGCGTTGGGGCCCAGCGCGGACGCGGCGTCGGCGACGCTCTCCTCGTCCCGCCCCGTGATGATCACCTTCGCGCCGTCCGCGACCAGTTCCCGCGCGGTGGCGTTGCCCAGGCCCCGGGTAGCGCCGGTGACGACGTACACCCGGTCCTTCAGTCCAAGATCCATGGCCCTATCCTGCCCGCTCGTCCCCGAACAGGGCGAGGGCCGTGTGCACCAGTCCGATGTGGCTGAACGCCTGCGGGAAGTTGCCGAGCTGGCGGCCGGCCACCGGGTCGTACTCCTCGGCCAGCAGCCCCACGTCGTTGGCGAGTCCCACCAGCCGCGCGAACAGTTCCTCGGCCTCCTCGGTGCGGCCGGTCATGTGCAGCGCGTCCGCGAGCCAGAAGGAGCACACCAGGAAGGTGCCCTCGCTGCCGGGCAGCCCGTCGACGGGGTCCTCGGTGCTGTAGCGGCGCACCAGGCCGCCGCGGGTCAGTTCCTTCTCGACGGCGTCGATGGTGCCCAGGACCCTTGGGTCGTCGGGCGGCAGGAAGCCCACGCGCGGGATGAACAGCAGCGCGGCGTCCAGCTCGCGCGAGCCGTAGGACTGGGTGAAGGTGCCGCGCCCGGGGTCGTAGCCCCGCTCGCACACCTCCCGGTGCACCTCCTCGCGCAGCGCGCGCCATTCCTCCAGGTCGCCCTCCAGCTCGGGGTGCCGCTCCAGGGTGCGCACGGCCCGGTCGGCGGCCACCCACACCATCACCTTCGAGTGCACGAAGTGGCGGCGCCCGCCGCGCACCTCCCACAGCCCCTCGTCCGGCTGCCGCCACACCGTCCGCAGGAACCGCATCAGGGAGCGCTGGAGCTGCCACATCTGCGGCTTGTCGGGCAGGCCCGCCTTGCGGGCCAGCGACAGGGTGTCCATGACCTCGCCGAACACGTCCAGCTGGAGCTGGTTCACGGCGTCGTTGCCGATCCGTACGGGCGTGGACTCGTCGAAACCGGACAGCCACGGCAGCTCGAACTCCGGCAGCCGCCGCTCACCCGCCAGCCCGTACATGATCTGGAGGTCCGCCGGACTGCCCGCGACCGCGCGCAGCAGCCAGTCCCGCCATGCCTCGGCCTCCTCCAGGTACCCGGCCGCCAGCAGCGCGCCCAGGGTGAGGGTGGAGTCGCGCAGCCAGCAGTAGCGGTAGTCCCAGTTGCGGACACCGCCCGGCTCCTCGGGCAGCGAGGTGGTGGCGGCGGCCACGATGCCGCCGGTCGGCTTGTAGGTGAGTGCCTTGAGCGTGATCAGGGAGCGCACCACGGCGTCCCGGTACGGGCCGTCGTAGCGGCAGTGGGCCGCCCAGGCCCGCCAGTCGGCGACGCTGTGGCGCAGCGCCTCGTAGGGGTCGATCTGCGCGGGGCGCGGCTCGTGCGAGGGGTGCCAGGTGAGGACGAACGCGACCTTCTGCCCCGCGGTGACGGTGAACTCCGAGTGCGTCCCGTAGTCGTGTCCCCAGGTGGGGACCTCCGGCTCGCTGCGCAGCCAGGCCGCGTCCGGCCCGGCGACGGCCACCCGGTGGCCGTCGGTGCGGCGCATCCACGGCACGATCGAGCCGTAGTCGAAACGCAGCCGCAGCGTGCTGTGCACGGTGACCTCGCCGCGCAGGCCCTCCACGACGCGGACGAGATCCGGCGCGCGGTCGCGCTGGGGCATGAAGTCGGTGACGCGGATCGCGCCCCGGCCGGTCTCCCACTCGGTGTCCAGGACCAGGGTGTCGCGGCGGTAGGCGCGCCGGGTGCAGTGCTCGGCGCCCTTGGGGGCGATGCGCCAGTGGCCGTTGTCCTCGTCGCCGAGCAGCTTGGCGAAGCAGGCCGCCGAATCGAACCGGGGCAGGCACAGCCAGTCGACGGATCCGTCCGTGCCGACCAGGGCCGCGGTCTGCTCGTCACCGATGAGCGCGTAGTCCTCGATACGGGGATGCACGGCATTCCGTCTTCCCGGCGGGTGACGGGGCAATCAGGGAATGCTCCGGCCGCCCCCGGTGACCGTTTTGCCGGTGCCGGGCGCGAGGGGCCTGCGCGGGGGGCGTACGAGGGAGGTGTGCGCAGGGCGCGTGCGCTACACCGCCGCCGGCTGTGCCGCTTCCGTCTCCTCCGCCACCGCCGCTCCCGCCCGCTCGCGGGCCTCGCGGCGGACCAGGACGAACCAGCCGAACGGGACGGCCGCGGCGAACAGCCACCACTGGATGGCGTACGCCAGGTGCGGGCCGATGTCGTCGTGCTCGGGGGCCGGGAGCAGCTCGGGCGAGCCGTCCGAGGGCTCCGGAGCGGTGAGCTCCACATAGCCGCCGAGGACGGGCTTGCCGAGACGCTCGGCCTGCTGCCGGCTGTTGATCAGCATGACCTGGCGGTCCGGCAGCCCCGGGACGTTCTTGATGCCGCTGTCCTCGGTCGTCTCGTCGGGCATCAGCCGGCCGGTGACGGTGATCTCCCCCTTCGGGGGCGCCGGGACCTCCGGGAACGCCGACTGGCTCGTGCGGTCCCCGGGGACCCAGCCGCGGTTGACGACCAGGACCCTGCCGTCGTCGAGGACGAAGGGGGTCAGCACGTGGTAGCCGACCTCGTCGTCCGCGTTGGTGCGGCGGCGCACGACGACCTCGCCGGCGGTGTCGAAGTGCCCCTTCGCCGTCACCCGGCGGTACAGCTTGTCCCGCTCGACGCTCGCTCCGGGCGAGGTCAGGGACTCGGCGGGCACGGGCCTGGCCGCCAGGGAGTCGGCGATCACCTTGTTCAGCGCGACCTTGTGCTCATGGCGGTGCTGCTGCCAGAAGCCCAGCTCGATCATCGTCGGGATGAGCGCGAGCGCCACGAGGGTGAGGATCACCCACTGGCGGGACAACAGGAAGCGGTACACCCCACGACGGTACAACCCGGTCGTGGGGTGTACTCACCCGGGTGCGCTCAGACCCGGTCGACGATGCCCGCCTTCCCCTCGGCGCGGGCGCAGTGGGCACCGCAGTACCAGTGGCCCTCGACCTCGACGCCCTGGCCGATGATCTGCACCCGGCAGTGCTCGCAGATGGGGGCCATGCGGTGGATCGCGCAGGAGAAGCAGTCGAAGACGTGCACCGCGCCCTGGGCGTGGACCTCGAAGGTCATTCCGTAGTTGTTGCCGCAGACTTCACATGTCGCCATGGGCCACAGGGTGAGCCGTCGCCGTCGTGCGGGCGAGCGGGCGCCGGGCGAGTCGCCCGGCAATCACCCGTCCGCACCGCGGCCCCCGTGCGGCGCGGTCCGTCCGCCGGGTCAGCCGCCCGCCGGGTCAGACCTCCGCCGGGTCAGCCGTCCGCCGGCTCGACGTCGTGCAGCAACTGGCCGAAGGCCGCCTCGTCCACGATCGGCGTCCCGTACTGCCGCGCCTTGACCACCTTCGACGTGCCCGAGTCGGGGTCGTTGGTGACCAGCAGGCTGGTCAGCCGGGACAGGCTGGTCGCGACGTGCAGCCCGGCCTCCGTCGCGCGGTCCTCCAGCAGCTCCCGCTCGATGGAGGTGTCACCGGAGAAGGCGACCCGCATGCCCTGCTTGAGGCGTTTGCCCTCTTGGTATCGGCCTGGGTTGGGATAGGGGCACGCGGGCCTCTTGCGTGAGGGACGCCAGCTGTTCGCCCGGTAGCCGCCGTACGCCGCCTGCCGTCCGATCCGGGGCGCGGGCCGGTCCGACCACTCGGTCAGCGGCCGGCACTCGTGCAGCGGCAGCCGGACGCCGCCCGCCGCCGCGGCGGCCAGACTGGGCCGGAACGCCTCCGCCAGCACCCGCGCGTCGTCCAGCGCGTGGTGCGCCCGCTTCTGGACGACGCCGAAGTGCGCGGCCAGCGACTCCAGCTTGTGGTTGGGCAGCGGCAGGCCGAGCTCCTTGGAGAGCGCGATGGTGCACAGCCGCTGCCGCACCGGCGCCTCGCGCTCCGCGCGCGCGTACTCGCGGGCGATCATCTGCCAGTCGAAGACGGCGTTGTGCGCGACGAGCACCCGGCCGTCGAGCCGGGCCGCGAACTCCTCGGCGATGTCCCGGAACAGGGGCGCCCCCTGGAGCATCTCGCTCGTCAGACCGTGTATCCACACCGGGCCCGGATCCCGCTCGGGGTTGACCAGCGTGTACCAGTGGTCCTCGACCTCGCCCCGCGCGTCCAGCCGGTAGACGGCCGCGGAGATGATCCGGTCGTCACGGGCCAGGCCGGTGGTCTCCACGTCAACGACCGCGTATCCCTGCGGGTACGCGGCCGGCCACGCTGGGGGAGGGGGCGCTGCGGTCGTGGGGTCTTCGAGCATGGTCCCTGAGGATACGGGCCGCGACTGACACCGACGTCCCTCAGGTCGCCTCACCGGCCGTCCACGGCGTCAGGAATGACCCGTGTGTACCGATTTGGCGGTTTTTCTGGCGACTCCTGGTCAAGTCCCGTCCCCGGCGGGCCGGTTCGCCGGGGACGGCCGGCGCCACCGGCACGGACGTGGGGGCCGGGCGCGCTCACCCGGCCCCCACGCGCGCGTGCCGCCCGCGTCACCGCGTGCGGGCCCGCGTCACCGCGTCACTTCGTGACCGCGTCCAGCGCGTCCACGATGCCGTGGCCGTAGAAGCCGTTGACGCGCTTGCCGCCCTCGCACACCGCGTCCTGGGTGCCGTCACCGTTCTGGTCGTACGACGCCGGGCAGCCCGGGTTGTCCGCCTGCGCCTTCAGCAGCGCCTGGAGCTGCGCGGGCGTCGCCTGCGGGTACCTCGACTTCAGCAGCGCGGCGACGCCCGCGGCGTGCGGCGAGGCCATCGACGTGCCCTGGAGGAAGCCGTACTCGTTGTTCGGCATGGTGGACAGGACCCGGCCCTCCTTCGACGGCGTGTCCGGGATCTGGTAGAGCCGGTCCCCGCCCGGGGCCGCGACGTCCACGACACCCCGGCCGTAGGAGGAGTAGTACGACTTGAGGTTCTGCACACCCGTGGCGCTGACCGTCACGATGCCCGGCAGCTGGGTCGGCACGTCGAAGCACTCGTGCGGGTCGATGGTCCGCGTCACCGGCGTGGTGTCGTTGGGGCTGGTCTTGTCGACGATGGCGTCGGCGTCCAGGTCGTGGTTGGAGTTGCCCGCCGAGGCCAGGTGCAGGGTGCCCTTCTTCTGGGCGTACAGCTGGGCCCGGTTGACCGCGTCGACGATCGCCTTCTGGTCGGGGTCGTCCAGGCAGTTGTACAGCCACGGGTCCACGTAGTAGCTGTTGTTCGTGATCTCCACGCCGTGGTCGGCGGCGAAGACGAAGGCGCACACCACGTTCTCGGGGTAGAACAGGCCGTTGTCCGGGTCGCTCACCTTGATGCTCGACACCTTCACGCCCGGAGCGACACCGGCGACGCCGATGCCGTTGCGGGCGGCGGCGATCTCCCCGGCCACGTGCGTGCCGTGGTAGTCGTCGGCGGTGTACGGGCGCCAGGCGCCCTCGCTGGTGTCCGCCTTGCCGCCCACGCAGTTGGCGGACTGGGCGGCGGAGAAGTTCGGGGCGAGGTCCGGGTGGGTGTCGTCGACACCGGTGTCGATGACGGCGACGGTCACCTTGCGGCTGCCCGGGTTGATCTGCGCGGCCTCGTCGGCGCCTATCGCGCGCAGGTCCCACTGGTCGGCTTCGAGGGGCTCGCTGCCCGGCGCGGCGGCGGAGGCCCGCGCGGTCTTCGCGGCCTGCGCCTCGGTCATGACCTCAGCGGCGCCCGCGTCGGTCGTGCCCGCGGCGGTCAGCGGCGCGGTGCGCGTGGCACCCGCCGACTGCACCCCGCGCACGGCGCGTATCTCCTCGGCGAAGCCGGGGTTGGCCGAGTGGACGACGATCACGCCGATCTTCCCGTACGTGGCCACCACGCTGCCGCCGGCCGCCTCGATCGCCTTCTTCACCGACGCGACGGTGCGGTGGTCCGTCGCCGTGTTGACCACGTACGCCAGCTTCGGGCCGTCCGCGGCCGGTGCGGCGTCCGCGGCCAGCGCGGCCCGCGGTGCGGCCGACGCGGCCGCCGGCAGGAAGCCGAGCGAGGCGGTCAGCGACAGGGCCAGCGGCACGGTGAGGGCCAGCCGGCGTCTGGAAGGAAGATGAGCCATGGGGTCTCCACATCATCCGGAAACGAACACCAGCCCGAGACGCAGGTGGTGCTCGGGCAGGTACATGACGGGTGGTGCAGGGTGAAGCTATCTCCCGGACTCGCTGGCCAGCAATGACTCACAAGGGGGGACTTCCGGCGACTTCGGAAAGTGACCCTGCCGGTTGAACCGGTACCTGCGTCCCTCCGTGACGTTGGACAAGGGGCACGAGCAGCGTCGTGCCCCCTGTCGGATCACTCCCCGGGCGCCTACCATCGCGACCCGGCTCACGTGATCCACATCACCGTGAGGTCCAAGCCGTCATGTCCGTCGTACGAGGAGACTCCGTGGCCACCGACGCACCGCCCCCCTCGAAAGAGCAACACCGACTCCCCTCCACCGAGGAGTTCGCCGAGGTGCAGCAGAGCGCGGAGTTCGGTGAACTGCGCCGCTCCTTCCGCTCCTTCGCCTTCCCGCTGACGATCGCGTTCGTCGCCTGGTACCTGCTGTACGTGCTGCTGTCGAACTACGCCGGCGACTTCATGGGCGCCAAGCTGTTCGGCAACGTCAACGTCGCGCTCGTCCTCGGCCTCGCCCAGTTCGTCACCACGTTCCTCATCGCCTGGTGGTACTCGCGGCACGCCGCCGCCCAGCTCGACCCCAAGGCCGAGGCCATCAAGTCCCGGATGGAGGGCGGCGCGTGAACCTCGCCACCACGGCCACGACACTCGCGGCCAACGAGGCCAGCGAGCACCGGCCACTGATCATCTCCCTGTTCGCGGTATTCGTCGTCGCGACCCTCGCCATCACCGTCTGGGCGGGCCGCCAGACCAAGAACGCCGCCGACTTCTACGCGGGCGGCCGCCAGTTCAGCGCCTTCCAGAACGGACTCGCCGTCTCCGGCGACTACATGTCCGCCGCGTCCTTCCTCGGCATCGCCGGCGCCATCGCCATCTTCGGCTACGACGGCTTCCTGTACTCCATCGGCTTCCTGGTCGCCTGGCTGGTGGCTCTCCTGCTGGTCGCCGAGCCGCTGCGGAACTCCGGCCGCTACACCATGGGCGACGTCCTCGCCTACCGGATGCGCCAGCGGCCGGTCCGCACCGCCGCCGGCACCTCCACCATCGTGGTGTCGATCTTCTACCTGCTGGCCCAGATGGCGGGCGCCGGCGTCCTGGTCTCGCTGCTGCTCGGCATCACCTCCGACGCGGGCAAGATCCTCATCGTCGCCCTCGTCGGCGTGCTGATGATCGTCTACGTCTCCATCGGCGGCATGAAGGGCACCACCTGGGTCCAGATGGTCAAGGCCGTGCTACTCATCGGCGGCACCCTGCTGATCACCTTCCTGGTACTGCTGAAGTTCGACTTCAACATCTCCGACCTGCTCGGCACCGCCGCCGAGAACAGCGGCAAGGGCGCCGCCTTCCTGGAGCCCGGCCTCCAGTACGGCGCCACCGGCACCTCCAAGCTGGACTTCATCTCCCTCGGCATCGCCCTGGTCCTCGGCACCGCCGGCCTGCCGCACATCCTGATCCGCTTCTACACGGTGCCCAACGCCAAGGCCGCCCGGAAGTCCGTCAACTGGGCCATCGGCATCATCGGCGCCTTCTACCTGATGACCATCGCGCTCGGCTTCGGCGCCGCCGCGCTGATCTCGCAGAAGGAGATCATCGAGTCCAACCCGTCCGGCAACACGGCGGCACCCCTGCTCGCCCTGCACATCGGCGGCGTCGACTCGGCCTGGGGCGCGATCCTGCTCGCCACCATCTCGGCGGTGGCCTTCGCGACCATCCTGGCGGTGGTCGCCGGCCTCACCCTCGCCTCGTCCTCGTCCTTCGCGCACGACATCTACGCCAACGTCATCCGCCGGGGCCAGGCCACCGAGAAGGAGGAGATGCGGGCGGCCCGCTGGGCGACCGTCTTCATCGGCATCGTCTCCATCGCGCTCGGCGCCCTCGCCCGCGACCTGAACGTGGCCGGCCTGGTCGCCCTGGCCTTCGCCGTCGCCGCGTCCGCCAACCTGCCGACGATCCTCTACAGCCTGTTCTGGAAGCGGTTCACCACCCAGGGCGCGCTGTGGTCGATCTACGGCGGACTGATCGTCGCCGTCGGCCTGGTGCTGTTCTCGCCCGTGGTCTCCGGCGACCCCAAGGCGATGTTCCCCGACGTCGACTTCGCCTGGTTCCCGCTGAAGAACCCGGGCATCATCTCCATCCCGTTCGGCTTCCTGATGGGCTGGCTCGGCACCATCCTGTCCAAGGAGGAGCCGGACACCGGCAAGTACGCGGAGCTGGAGGTCCGGTCCCTGACCGGTACCGGCGCCCACTGAGGCCGCCCCGCGCGCGGCCCCGTCGTGGATCGATGTGGTAGATCCCTACGACGGGGCCGCGCCGCACGTCGTGGGATCGGGCCGCTGTCGTTGTCGGCGCGGTCACGTAGGCTCGCCAGTATCGGAGGGGATGAGGTGCCCCGCCGATCCGCGTCGAGGGAGGGGGCCCACGTGCTCATCGACACCTACGGCCGAGTGGCCACCGACCTGAGGGTCTCGCTGACCGACCGCTGCAACCTGCGGTGCACCTACTGCATGCCCGAGGAGGGTTTGCAGTGGCTGGCCAAGCCCGACCTGCTCACCGACGACGAGATCGTCCGCCTCATCGGCATCGCGGTCACCGGCCTCGGCATCACCGAGGTCCGCTTCACCGGCGGCGAGCCCCTGCTGCGCCCCGGCCTGGTGGGGATCGTCGAGCGCGTCGCCGCCCTCGACCCGCGCCCGAGGATGTCCCTCACCACCAACGGCATCGGCCTCAAGCGCACGGCGACGGCCCTGAAGGCGGCCGGCCTGGACCGGGTCAACGTCTCGCTGGACACCCTGCGCCCGGAGGTCTTCAAGGCCCTCACCCGCCGCGACCGCCACAAGGACGTGCTGGAGGGACTCCGCGCCGCCCGCGAGGCCGGCCTGACCCCGGTCAAGGTCAACTCCGTCCTGATGCCGGGGCTCAACGACGACGAGGCCCCCGACCTGCTCGCCTGGGCGGTCGAGCACGACTACGAGCTGCGCTTCATCGAGCAGATGCCGCTGGACGCCCAGCACGGCTGGAAGCGCGAGGGCATGATCACCGCCGGGGACATCCTCGCCTCGCTGCGCACCCGCTTCGAGCTCACCCCGGAGGGCGCCGAGGAGCGCGGATCCGCCCCCGCCGAACGCTGGGTCGTCGACGGCGGCCCCCACCGGGTCGGCGTCATCGCCTCCGTCACCCGCCCGTTCTGCGCCGCCTGCGACCGCACCCGTCTGACCGCGGACGGACAGATACGGACCTGCCTGTTCGCCACCGAGGAGACGGACCTGCGCGCCGCCCTGCGCTCCGGCGCCCCCGACGAGGAGATCGCCCGGATCTGGCGCCTGGCCATGTGGGGCAAGAAGGCGGGCGCGGGGTTGGACGACCCCTCGTTCGTCCAGCCGGACCGCCCGATGTCGGCGATCGGCGGCTAGGCACTCCATCGCCGGTTGGGCATCTGATCGGCGGCCGGGCACCTACGTGCCCTGGTGGGACTCCCACTCGGTCAGCGGGACCACGTCCTTCAAAAAGCCGCGCACCCCGAGGAACTGGGACAGATGCTCCCGGTGCTCCTCGCAGGCGAGCCAGGTCTTGCGGCGCTCCGGCGTGTGGATCGTGGGATTGTTCCAGGCCAGCACCCACACGGCGACGGCGCGGCAGCCCTTGGCGGAACAGATGGGGGTGGTCTCGTCACTCACAGGCTTCGTCTCACAACTGCGTACCGTCACTGCGTGCCGTCACGCCGGAAAGGCCGGGGAAAAGGCGACGCCGAGCAGCCACGGGGGGAGCTGCCCGGCGTCGGTCCGTCGCTCCGACGGGGGATGCGGAGCGCCTACGAAGTATGTCACGGGTCACCCGCCGCCCGGCACCGGAACAACATGATTGATCTGAGCTTTTCTTGAGCTTGATCACGCGGTGACCTTCGGCCGGCCCGTCCGCCCCGGTCACCGCTGGTGGTGCGGCTCGCTCCGCGCGCCCGGCGACACCACGTCTTCGGGGGCTCCGGCGTCGTCGGGGTCTCCGGCGGCGGATTCGGCCGCCTCCCCGTCCGCTCGCGGCGGTGCGATCATGGGCCGTGTCGGGGCCATCACGAACGTCGACGGCAGCGACGGCGCGTTCTCCCGGCCCGCGTTGGCGATCACCACCGCGATGTAGGGCAGTACCGCGCCGAGGACCAGCGCCACGATCGCGACATGCCGCTCCACGTTCCACAGGCAGGCCGCGAGGATCACCGACAGCGTGCGGACCGTCATCGAGATCACGTACCGGCGCTGCCGTCCGCGCACATCCTCCTGGAGGCCCGTCCGGGCTCCGGTGATCCGGAACACCTGGGCGTTGCCGCCGCCATGCTGCTTCCGCATCACATTCCACCATCCGCCCGTATCGGACTCTCCCCGCCGCGCAGCCGTCCGTGACCGCCCGGGGACACCGGTCGCGGACAGCTCCCACGTTACGCCGCGTCCGCGCCCCCCACGAGACCGGGTTACCCGCTGCCGCCCGCGCGGACGGCCGGCGCCGTACCGCGTACGGTCCGCTCCGGCATGCGCCGTACGCGGCAGGGACCGACACTGGCGGTAATGCTCACGTCGAGCCGTACGAGGAGGCAGCCATGGGCTGGTTGTGGGCGATCATCGTCGGATTCGTGCTGGGGCTGCTCGCCAAGGCGATCATTCCCGGCAAGCAGCACAGCCCTCTGTGGCTGACCACCCTGTTCGGCATACTCGGGGCGATCGCCGGCAACGCGATCGCCCGGGCGGCCGGCGTCGACGCGACCGCCGGCATCGACTGGTGGCGCCACGTGTTCCAGCTCGTCGCCGCGATCGTCATCGTCGCCGTCGGTGACGCGCTCTACCGGGCGACGCTGGGCAAGCGCAAGCAGCGGGTCTGAACCGGGCCCGCCACCGGGCCGGACGGGGGGCGGAGCCCCGCGCGGACCCCGCCCCCCGACCGTGTGGCGCTAGGCGCCGGTGACCTCGACCGCGGCCAGGTTCTTCTTGCCCCGGCGCAGCACCAGCCAGCGGCCGTGCAGCAGGTCCTCCCGCGCGGGGACCGCGTCCTCGGAGGGCACCTTGGCGTTGTTCACGTAGGCGCCGCCCTCCTTGACCGTGCGGCGCGCGGCGGACTTGCTGGCGACCAGGCCGACCTCGGCGAACAGGTCCACGACCGGGGCGAGCTCGGCGACCCGGATGCGGGGCAGCTCCGACAGGGCCGCGGCCAGCGTCCGCTCGTCCAGCTCCGCCAGCTCGCCCTGGCCGAAGAGGGCCTTGGACGCGGCGATCACGGCGGCCGTCTGGTCGGCGCCGTGCACCAGCGTCGTCAGCTCCTCGGCCAGCGCGCGCTGGGCGGCCCGCGCCTGCGGGCGCTCCTCGGTCTGCCGCTCCAGCTCCTCCAGCTCCTCGCGGGACCTGAAGGAGAGGATCCGCATGTAGCGCGAGATGTCCCGGTCGTCCACGTTCAGCCAGAACTGGTAGAACGCGTACGGCGTGGTCATCTCCGGGTCGAGCCAGACGGCGCCGCCCTCGGTCTTGCCGAACTTGGTGCCGTCCGCCTTGGTCATCAGCGGCGTGGCGTAGGCGTGGACCGCGGCGTCGGGCTCCAGCCGGTGGATCAGGTCCAGGCCCGCCGTCAGGTTGCCCCACTGGTCGCTGCCGCCCTGCTGGAGCGTGCAGCCGTACCGGCGGTAGAGCTGGAGGAAGTCCATCGCCTGAAGCAGCTGGTAGCTGAACTCCGTGTAGCTGATGCCCTCGGAGGACTCCAGACGCCGGGCGACGGACTCCTTCGTCAGCATCTTGTTGACCCGGAAGTGCTTGCCGACGTCCCGCAGGAACTCGATCGCGGACAGGCCCTGCGTCCAGTCGAGGTTGTTGACCATCACGGCCGCGTTCTCGCCCTCGAAGGAGAGGAACGGCTCGATCTGGCGACGCAGCTTCTCCACCCAGCCGGCGACCGTCTCCGGGTCGTTCAGCGTGCGCTCCGCGGTGGGGCGGGGATCGCCGATCAGGCCCGTCGCGCCGCCGACCAGCGCCAGCGGCCGGTGGCCGGCCTGCTGGAGCCGGCGTACGGTGAGCACCTGCACCAGATGCCCGACGTGCAGGGACGGCGCGGTCGGGTCGAACCCGCAATAGTAGGTGACGGGACCGTCCGCGAGCGCCTTGCGCAAAGCGTCCTCGTCAGTGGACTGGGCGAACAGCCCGCGCCACTTCAGCTCGTCGACGATGTCCGTCACGGTCGTATGTCTCCTTGAACGGTGAACAGGTTCCCCGTGCGGGGTCCCCCCAGTCTATGGGGGGCGACCGACAGGTCAGACGCCCCGGCTGACCGGGCTCATGTTGAAGTCCGGCACCCGCAGCGGGGGCATCGCGGCTCGGGTGAACCAGTCGCCCCACTCCCTCGGCAGCGTCTTCTCCGTGCGCGTCTTCTCCGTGCGCGTCTTCTCCGTGCGCCCGGCCTGCGCGGCCCGCCCCAGCAGGTCCACCGGCGACTCGTTGAACCGGAAGTTGTTCACCTCCCCGGTCACCTCGCCGTTCTCCACCGGAGTGCCGGCTCCTGTCGGTGTGGCCGCCGTGGTGCCGGCCGCTCCGCATCATGTCGCCCCGTCCCGCGCCGGACCACGCGTTTCCGGATCGCCGGTCGTGGCTTTCTGTAGGGATCCGACAGTGAGCCTCGTGCGCCACTGTGGGCGCCCCCTTGTCCGCCGCGACGTCCCGACCGATAGGTTTTCAAAGAAGCCGCCTGTCATCGCCGCCTGTCGTCCAGGTGCCCGGGCGGGGTATTCAGACAGCTATCGAAAGGGTGATCCGTTGAGCCGCTCGGTTCTCGTCACCGGAGGCAACCGGGGCATCGGCCTCGCCATCGCCCGCGCGTTCGCCGAGGCCGGCGACAAGGTCGCGATCACGTACCGCTCGGGGGAGCCGCCGGCCGCCCTGGCGGACCTGGGCTGCCTCGCCGTCAAGTGCGACATCACCGACGCGGAGCAGGTGGAGCGGGCCTACAAGGAGATCGAGGACGCGCACGGCCCCGTCGAGATCCTCGTCGCGAACGCCGGCATCACCAAGGACCAGCTCCTGATGCGCATGTCGGAGGACGACTTCACGTCCGTCCTCGACACCAACCTCACCGGCACCTTCCGCGTGGTCAAGCGCGCCAACCGCGGCATGCTGCGCGCGAAGAAGGGCCGCGTCGTGCTGATCTCCTCGGTCGTCGGCCTGCTCGGCTCGGCGGGCCAGGCCAACTACGCCGCCTCCAAGGCCGGCCTGGTCGGCTTCGCGCGCTCGCTCGCCCGGGAGCTGGGCTCGCGCAACATCACCTTCAACGTCGTCGCGCCCGGCTTCGTCGACACCGACATGACCAAGGTGCTCAGCGAGGAGCAGCGCGCGGGCATCGTGTCGCAGGTCCCGCTCGGACGGTACGCGCAGCCGGAGGAGATCGCCGCGACGGTGCGGTTCCTCGCCTCGGACGACGCCTCGTACATCACTGGAGCCGTCATCCCCGTTGACGGCGGACTGGGAATGGGTCACTGATCACCATGAGCGGAATTCTCGAGGGCAAGCGCGTCCTGATCACCGGCGTGCTGATGGAGTCCTCCATCGCCTTCCACACGGCCAAGCTGGCCCAGGAGCAGGGCGCCGAGATCATCCTGACCGCGTTCCCGCGGCCCACGCTGACCGAGCGCATCGCCAAGAAGCTGCCCAAGCCCACCAAGGTCATCGAGCTCGACGTCACCAACGACGAGCACCTGGGCCGGCTCGAAGAGGTCGTCGGCCAGGAGCTGGGCGGCCTGGACGGCGTCGTCCACTCCATCGGTTTCGCCCCGCAGGACGCCCTCGGCGGCAACTTCCTCAACACGCCGTTCGAGTCGGTGGCCACCGCCATGCACGTCTCGGCGTTCTCCCTGAAGTCGCTGACCATGGCCTGCCTGCCGCTGATGCGGAACGGCGGCTCCGTCGTCGGCCTCACCTTCGACGCCCAGTACGCCTGGCCGCAGTACGACTGGATGGGCCCGGCCAAGGCCGCCCTGGAGGCGACCAACCGCTACATGGCGCGTGAGCTGGGCAAGCAGAACATCCGCTGCAACCTGATCTCGGCGGGCCCGATCGGCTCCATGGCCGCCAAGTCCATCCCGGGCTTCAGCGAGCTGGCCTCCGTGTGGGACTCCCGCTCCCCGCTGGAGTGGGACCTGAAGGACCCCGAGCCGGCCGGCCGCGGTGTGGTCGCCCTGCTGAGCGACTGGTTCCCGAAGACCACCGGCGAGATCGTCCACGTGGACGGCGGTCTGCACGCCATCGGCGCCTGACCGCGCATACCGTCCGGGCCGTGGCCGAGGGCTCGCATCCGTCCGGGTGCGGGCCCTCGCCGCGTCACCCGTTCGGCGCAGCCGGCCGGGCGGTGC
Organism: Streptomyces sp. NPDC052020; assembly: GCF_040680575.1. Taxonomy (NCBI): domain Bacteria; kingdom Bacillati; phylum Actinomycetota; class Actinomycetes; order Kitasatosporales; family Streptomycetaceae; genus Streptomyces; species Streptomyces sp. NPDC052020. Next base: position 15,705 of record NZ_JBFAWY010000014.1, on the reverse strand, counting down.
GGGCCGGGGGACGCGCACCCTGGAGGTGGCGGGCCCACCCCGCCGTTTCCCTCCCCAGCACGGCCGAGGAGGTCCCCTTGTGCGCTTGTTCCGCAGCCTGGCCTCAGCCGCCGTCGCCGTCGCCTGCGTGACGGTCCTGCCGTACGTCTCGCACGCGGGCGTGCCCGCCGGGAAGGACACCGAGCCCCCGCCTTTCGGGGCCGCGTGCCGGATCGATGTCACCGGTTCGCGGGTGACCGCCCACTGCCACAACCCCTATCCCGACCCGGACCGCGTGAGCCTGCACGTCGAGTGCGCCCACTGGTGGGACCTCGACAGCGATGGCACCCCGGTGGAGGCCGGCCCCGCGCAGACCGTGCGGCTGACCGGACGCTGCTGGCAGGAGGTCGGCTCCGCCTGGGTCAGCCACCTCAGGGGGAGCTGAACCGGCCCGGCCGGCACAGGAACGGATACCCGGCGGCCTCCGCCTGGGCCGTCTCGGCGTCCCCGGTGCGGATCGCGTCCACCAGCCGCGCGTGGTCCATGTGCGTCTCCGGCGTCAGCTCCTCGCCGACGTCCTCGCGCAGCCAGTCCCGCAGCACCTCGCCGAGATCGGCGTACATCGCGGTCATCACGTCGTTGTGGGAGGCGGCCACCACGGCCAGGTGGAAGGTGGCGTCCGCCGCGACGAACGCCTCCGTGTCGCCCGTGTCCCACGCCTCCTCCCGGCGCACGAGCAGCGCGTCGAGCTGCTTGAGGTCCTTCTCCGTGCGCCGTTCGGCCGCCAGCCTGGCCGCGGCCGACTCCAGCGTGGAACGCAGCTCGGCGACGTGCCGGGGGTCGGCGTCGGCGAAGCGGCGGTGCATCACGCCCGCCAGCTCGCTGGTCGCCACGACGTACGTGCCGGAGCCCTGACGGATGTCCAGCAGGCCGTTGTGGGCCAGCGCGCGGACCGCCTCGCGGACCGTGTTGCGGGCCACGCCGAGCTGCTCCACCAGCTCGGGCTCGGTCGGGATGCGCGAGCCGACCGGCCACTCACCCGAGGTGATCTGCTGCCGCAGTGCGGCGATGACCTGCTCGGACAGCGCCGAACGACGGGGATGGCTCAGGGGCATGGCACACCTTCGCACGCTAGTTCCGGCCGGGGAGAGCCCGGGGTGGCGGGGGCGCCGCGACGCCCGCCGGGACGCCCGGCGGCGCCGTGGGCGCCCGAGCGCCCGAGGATGCCGGAGGATGGACAGCCAATCATCCTATGATTCTATGATGGGCCTCATGGCTAGTGACGAAACCCGGACGCTCACGTCCACGACCGCAGTCAGTACGGCCGCGCCCGACGCCCGGGAACCCGAGGGGGCCGGGGAGCGTGCCGTGCCGGAAAGGCCCTCCACGCGCGCGTGGACGGCGTGGACGACACGCCTGCTCGTGCTCGGCATCGTCCTGGCCGCGCTCAACCTCCGCCCGGCCATCACCAGCCTCGGCGCACTCCTCGAAGAGGTCCGCGACGGGCTCGGCATGAGCGGCAGCGTGGCGGGGCTGCTCACCTCCGTGCCCCCGCTGTGCTTCGCCGTCTTCGGCGTCACCGCCCCGCGGCTGGCCCGCCGCTTCGGACCCGGCGCGGTGGTGTGCGCGGGCATGGCGGCCATCGCCGCGGGCCTGCTGATCCGCCCCTACGCGGGCGGCACGCCCGGCTTCCTGGCCGCCAGCGCGCTGGCCCTCATGGGCATCGCGGTCAGCAACGTCCTGATGCCGGTCATCGTCAAGCGCTGGTTCCCTGATCGCGTCGGCTCCATGACGGGCCTGTACTCGATGGCCCTCGCCTTCGGCACCTCGATCGCCGCCGCGGCGACCGTGCCCCTGACGGACGCGCTCGGCGGTCACTGGCAGCCCGGCCTCGCCGTGTGGGCCGTGCTCGCGGTGGCGGCCGTCCTGCCGTGGCTCGCGTTCATACGGGACCGGGAGGCGCCGCCCGCCGGCCACGCCCCGGGACGCGCCGCCGGGCCAGCGGGGGAGGAGCGGGCCGAGGCACGGCCCGAGCCGCAGGCCGCCGGGCAGGCCGCCGGACAGCCCGCCCTGCGGATCACCCGGAGCCGCACCGCCTGGGCGCTCGCCGTGTTCTTCGGTCTCCAGGCCACCGCCGCCTACATCACCATGGGCTGGATGGCGCAGATCTTCCGGGACGCGGGCGTCTCCGCCGGCACGTCCGGACTGCTGCTGGCCGTCACCATGGTGATGGGCGTGCCGCTCGCCTTCGTCATCCCGCGCGTGGCCACCCGGCTGCCCCACCAGGGCCCGATCGTGCTGGTGCTGGGCGTGTGCGGCCTGGCCGGTTATGCCGGGCTGTACCTCGCCCCGGCCGGCGGCGCCTGGGTGTGGGCGGTGCTGCTCGGCGTCTCCAACTGCGCCTTCCCGCTCGCCCTGACCATGGTCGGGATGCGGGCCCGCACGGGCACGGGCGTCGCCCAGCTGTCGGCCTTCGCCCAGAGCACCGGCTACCTGATCTCCATCCCGGGCCCGCTCCTGGTGGGCGTGCTCTACCAGCACAGCGGAGGCTGGGGCCTGCCGATCGCGCTGATGACCGCCCTGATGGTGCCCCAGATGGTGGTCGGCGTCCTGGCGGGACGCGACCGCACGGTGGAGGACGAGGCGGGCCGCTGACCCGGGCGCGGACCGGGGGTGCGACACTTGCCCCATGCCAGTCCTCGACCCGAACCCCCAGCACGGTCAGAAGAAGATGCTGCTCGTCTTCGGCGCCTTCTTCGGGATCTTCGTGATCATCGGCATCGTCGCGACGATCGCCTCGCCCTGACCGGGCGCCCTTCCCCGGCGGCCGTCCCGGACGCCGTTCCCGGGCAACCTCCCCGGGCGGCCGGCGTTGAGCCCGCCGGCCGCCGATGGTGGGGATAACCCCCCTGTCCCCTAGGGGGCGGGGGTCAGGGTCATGTGGGTGGATCTCCGGATGGGGCGGCGCCCGCGGATTCCGTAACGTCGAGACGTGACCGCACCAGGCGGATCACGGCCCGGAAACCGGACGCGGACCGACGTCCACGGGGACCGCGGCCCACGGACGCCCGGAAACCCTCGGAGGCACCCATGCCGGCCCGTACGCACACCCGGCCCCACCTGGCGCCCCGGGGCGGCGGCGCCGAGATCCGGCTGCCGTGGTGGGCCCTCGCCCTGCCGGTGCTCGCCTTCACCACCCTGCTTCTGCTGATACTCGACCCCGCGGACGCCCACGCGGCCCCCGCGGAGCCGGTGATCACCCACCTCCTGGAGCGGGTCCGGCAGCTGACCGGGAGCTAGCGCCGCCCCACACCGCCTCCCGGCGGCCTCCGGCGGCGGAAACGCATGTCAACTCCCTGCGCCCGATGGCCTGTTTCATGCGAAGCTGGGTCCCATGAGCGTCGCAGAACCCCGCAGGATTGTCCTCTTCCGGCATGCGAAAGCCGACTGGCCACAGGTGACCGACCACGAGCGACCGCTCGCCGAGCGGGGCCGCAAGGACGCCGCAGAGGCCGGACGCCGGCTCGCCGACACCGGCATCCCCTTCGAGCTCGCCCTGTGCTCCACCGCGACCCGGACCCGCGAGACGTGGAAGCTCGCCGTCCAGGAGTTCCCGCAGCGGCCGAAAACCGTCTACGAGGAGCGGATCTACGAGGCATCGCCGGGCGAGCTGATCGCCCTGCTCAACGAGACCCCCGACGACGTGCAGAACGCCCTGCTGATCGGCCACAACCCGGGAATGCAAGGGCTCGCCGACGTCCTGGCCGGTTCGGCCGGGGAAGACGTCCGCTCCCGGATGGCCGGCCGCGGCTTTCCCACCGCCGCCTTCGCCGTGCTGTCCTTCACCGGCTCCTGGAAGACCCTGGAGCCCGGTGTGGCCACGCTGCTCGACTACTGGGCGCCGGCCGACTGACCCGATCCGCGGTCGGGCCTGACGGGCCGGACTCGCCCACCCGCGGTCCGGCCGCACGACGAAGGCCCGGCACCCTCGCGGTACCGGGCCCCACGCGGCGCCCGGAACGGGCAGCCGCCCGCCAGGCGCTCAGTGCGGGGCGGAATCCTGCCCCAGCTGCTGGTCGAGCGTGTCCGCCGCCTCGATCTCCTCGCGGGTGATGCCCAGCAGATACAGCACCGTGTCCAGGAACGGCACGTTCACCGCCGTGTGCGCGGCCTCCCGCACCACCGGCTTGGCGTTGAAGGCGACCCCGAGACCGGCCGCGTTCAGCATGTCCAGATCATTGGCGCCGTCACCGATCGCGACCGTCTGCGACAGCGGCACACCGGCCTCGGCCGCGAACCGGCGCAGCAGCCGCGCCTTGCCCGCCCGGTCCACGATCTCGCCGGTGACCCGGCCCGTCAGCTTCCCGTCGACGACCTCCAGCGTGTTGGCCTGGGCGAAGTCCAGCCCCAGCCGCTCCTTCAGATCGTCGGTGACCTGCGTGAACCCGCCAGAGACGACGCCCACCTGGTAGCCGAGCCGCTTCAGCGTGCGTATCAGCGTCCGCGCGCCCGGTGTGAGCCGCACCTGGCCGCGCACCTTCTCCACCACCGAGGCGTCCAGCCCCTCCAGCAGTGCCACACGCGCGTGCAGCGACTGCTCGAAGTCCAGCTCCCCGCGCATCGCCGCCGCCGTCACCTCGGCGACCCGGTCCTCACAGCCGGCGTGCGCGGCGAAGAGCTCGATCACCTCGTCCTGGATGAGCGTGGAGTCCACGTCCATGACGACCAGGCGCTGCGCCCTGCGGTGCAGCCCGGCCGCCACGACCGCCACATCCACACCGAGCGCCGCCGCGTCCGTCACCAGGGCCGTGCGCAGCGGCTCGGTCTCCACACCGGACACGGCGAACTCGACCGCCGTCACCGGATACTTGGCCAGCCGGAAGATGCGGTCGATGTTGCCGCCCGCCTTGGTGATCCGGGCGGCGATCGCGGCCGTGGCCTCGGAGGTGAGCGGGTGGCCGAGCACGGTCACCAGGGAGCGGCCGAGGCCGCGCGGCCGGTTGTCGCCGGTACCGGAGATGATCTCGGCCTGCATCTTCATCGACTCCGCCCAGCTGTGGACGGTCGCGCGCAGGTCGCCCTCCAGCCCCCCGGGCGGCTCGGTGACGAGCGCGCACAGCACCATCCGGCCACGGGTGACGACCTGCTCGATGTCGACCACGTCGACGGAGTAGGCGGCGAGGGTGTCGAACAAGCCGGCGGTGATGCCCGGCCGGTCCTTGCCGAAGATCTTGACAAGGAGAGTGGGGACGTCGGAGGTCTGCGAAGCGCTCATGGTGTTCCCACCGTATCCGGCACGCGGTGCCTTTCGCCCCCGAGGTCCGCCTGACGGACAGGGAACAGCGGGTGCCGCCCGGGTGGCGCGTGCCGGTACGTCCCGTTCTCGAGACCCCCTCCATCCGGGCACCACCCGGTCCCCGGCCGAGGCGGCGGCGGAGGGGGCGGCGGAGGCGGTCGTGGCACCGTGTTCGGCCGGACCCGCTGCCGTTCCGGGCCCGGACGCGGGAAGGGGTGCGGGCGGGGTCCGCGCGGCCGCGCGGACCCCGCGTGGCCCGGCCGGCCACGGGGCCGTACGACGGCGAAGGGCGGCACCCCGGTGGGGGTGCCGCCCTCGGCGTACGGGTCTGAGGTCCCGCGCAGGCCTCAGTACGCGCTGTTGACGTTGTCGATCGTGCCGTACCGGTCGGCCGCGTAGTTGGCGGCGGCGGTGATGTTGGCGACCGGGTCGTAGATGTTCCAGGACGTGCCCGGCACGTGGTAGGCCTGGAAGGTCGGCGGGATCACCTGGAGCAGGCCCTTGGACGGGACGCCGTTGATGGCGTTGATGTCCCAGTCGTTGATGGCGTTCGGGTTGCCCGAGGACTCCCGCATGATGTTCTTGTGCAGGCCGTGGTAGGTGCCCGGGATGCCCTTGGCCTTCATGATGTCCAGGGCCTCGCGGATCCAGCCGTCGAGGTTGTTCGAGTAGCTCTTGGCGGAGACCTGCTTGACGGTGAGGCGCGCGCCGGAGCGGCTCGCGGCCTCGTTGGCCTGGCGCTCCTGGGCGGCCTTCTTCTCGGCGGCGGCCTGCGCGGCCGCCTTCTTCGCCGTGGCGGCCTTCTTCGTGGCGGCGGCCTCGGCGGCGGCCTTCTTCGCCTCGATGGAGGCGACCTTCTCGCTCGCGCCGGCGAGCTGGTCGGTGACGTCGGCCTTGACGCCCTTGATCTGCTCGGTGCTGTACGCCACCTTGGCCGGCGCGGCGGCCTCGGCCGTGGTCGTCTGCCCGCCGCCCGGCACCGCGGAGAACGCGACGGCGGCGGCGCCCAGCGTGCCGACACCGGCGATCGCGATCTTGTGGGTGCGGGTCAGGGAGCGACTATGGCCACGGGTGAGGAAGTTCTTGGGCATGCGAATGGGACCTCTTCGAATAGCGCGGAGTCGCTCACGTCCGGTGGGGACGGTGGTGCTTCCGGCACAAACGCCGCGGGGCGAACCCGCGGCGCTGAGCGACGTGAGCAATTCTTAGCGGCGGCAAAATCGCGAGGCAAAGGTGTGACGTACGATCCGCGGTAGTGGATCAGGGAAGGGCAAAACAGGGCAGACGGGGCAGTATGTCCCGGTCAAATGGGACGTCTCGCTCTCCTACTCCCCTTCGTACGTGATCTGCGCCCTATGCGCGGCCTCACACCGGCCGCCGGTCGCTCTCACCCGTAGTTGCTCCAGCAATGCATTCGGTGAGGACGCGCCGGACCCCTGACCCGCACTCCGCCCCCGCCCCCGGGGAGCCGGCGGCGATCCGCCTTCCGGCACCGGCCGCCCTCCGCGCCCGGCGCCGCCCTCTCCCGCATCCTCTTTCATCCGCGCGCCCGCGCCCGCGCGCGCGTAGCGCTCCGCCCCGTCCCGGGCTCCGCCGGGGCTCCTGCCGCCGGAGGGAGGACCCCAGCCCTACGTCCACCGCCCTAGGCGGGGGCCGCCACAGGTCCGATCCCCGCTGTCACCCCACGCCGGTACCGTGAGGAACATGAGTCACGGCCCCCGGTCCGGCCTGGCCGCGGTGAGCTCCGCGCTGCTGGCCATGAGCAGGCACCTGGAGGTGCGCGACGTCCTGAAGACGATCGTCGCCTCCGCCCGCGAGCTGCTCGGCGCGCAGTACGCCGCGCTCGGTGTCCCCGACGACCACGGCGGCTTCGCCCAGTTCGTCGTGGACGGCGTCAGCGAGGAACAGTGGAAGGCCATCGGCCCGCTGCCGCGCCAGCACGGCGTCCTCGCCGCGATGCTGCACGAGGCCAGGGCCGAGCGCCTCGCGGACGTCCGCGAGGACCCCCGCTTCGAAGGCTGGCCGCCCGCCCATCCCGACCTCGTCGACTTCCTGGGCCTGCCCATCCGCGACGGTGACGAGGTCCTCGGCGCCCTCTTCCTCGCCAACAAGAACTGCCCGAGTCCCCAGGGCGGCTGCGGCTTCACCGAGCAGGACGAGGAACTGCTCGGCATCCTCGCCCAGCACGCGGCGATCGCCCTCACCAACGCGCGCCTGTACGAGCGCAGCCGCGAACTGACCATCGCCGAGGAGCGCTCCCGCCTCGCCCACGAGCTGCACGACGCGGTCAGCCAGAAACTCTTCTCCCTCCGCCTGACCGCCCAGGCCGCCGCCCGCCTGGTGGACCGCGACCCCGCCCGCGCGAAGGGCGAGCTGCGCCAGGTCTCCGCGCTCGCCGCGGAGGCCGCCGACGAACTGCGCGCCGCCGTCGTCGAGCTGCGACCCGCGGCCCTCGACGAGGACGGTCTGGTCGCCACCCTGCGCACCCAGATACAGGTCCTCGACCGCGCCCACAGCGCGCGCGTGACCTTCACCGGCCGGGGTGTGCGCGCGCTGCCCGCCGCCCAGGAGGAGGCCCTGCTGCGCGTCGCCCAGGAAGCGCTGCACAACGCCCTGCGCCACTCGGGGGCGCGCCATGTCGACGTGACCCTGGACCGGCGCGGAGCCGGTGCCGTCCTGCGGGTCACCGACGACGGCAGCGGCTTCGACCCGCAGACGGTCCGCAGTGCGGGCCGCCATCTGGGCCTGGTCTCCATGCGGGACCGGGCGAGCGGCGTCGGCGGCTCGCTGACCGTGGAATCGGCGCCCGGCAAGGGCACCACCATCGAGATGGAGGTCCCCGGTGGCTGACACGATCAAGGTGCTTCTCGTCGACGACCACCAGGTGGTCCGCCGGGGCCTGCGCACCTTCCTGGAGGTACAGGACGACATAGAGGTCGTGGGCGAGGCCGCCGACGGCACCGAGGGCGTCGACCGCGCCGAGGCGCTGAAACCCGACGTGATCCTCATGGACGTCAAGATGCCGGGCATGGACGGCGTGGCCGCCCTGCGCAGACTCCGCGAACTGGACAACCCCGCGCGCGTGCTGGTCGTCACCAGCTTCACCGAGCGGCGCACCGTCGTCCCGGCCCTGCGGGCGGGCGCCGCCGGGTACGTCTACAAGGACATCGACCCCGACGCGCTCGCCGGTGCCATCCGTTCCGTGCACGCCGGGCACGTCCTGCTCCAGCCCGAGGTCGCCGACGCCCTGCTGTCCCAGGAGGAGGGCGGTGCCGGCCAGGGCAGGGCGGGCTCGCTCACGGACCGCGAGCGCGAGGTGCTCGGCCTGATAGCGGACGGCCGCTCCAACCGGGAGATCGCCCGCGCGCTGGTCCTGTCCGAGAAGACGGTGAAGACGCACGTCTCGAACATCCTGATGAAACTCGACCTCGCGGACCGCACCCAGGCCGCCCTGTGGGCCGTACGGCATGGCCTGACCCGCTGACGACCGGCGGACCGGCCGGTCACGACACCGCGGCGGTGCGACGCGACGGCCACGCGGTGTGACGCCCGGGTGAGGGTCCCGTTCCGGGCTGAGATTCATACGGTCGTGGGAACGTCTCCCAAGAGCCGCCACGACCACCGCCTCCCGGGGCCGCCGCCACACCCCCGGCGCCCGTCACCGGACGGACGTCACCGCACCCCCCGCTCCCGCTCCTCCACGACCGAGTTGTACGCCGCCACCTGCGCCCGCCGAGCCGTCCGCTCCACCGGCCGCAGCGCGGCCGACCGAGCCGCCATCTCCGAGGCGCTGACCGCGCCCCCGTGCCCACTGCCGTACGCCAGCGAGATCAGCGCCCCCACCCGCTGCGCCAGCTCCAGCACCCGCACCGCCCGCGGCGGATAGCCCGGCGCCAGCACCTGGCGCCCCGCCTCCGCCCGCGCCCGGTACGCCTCGATCGCCGCCTGTGCCACCGGCCCCGAACCGGCCACGTCCAGCCGCCTCAGCACCTCGGTCGCCTCCCGCAGCGCCTCCGCCAGCTCCCGCTCCGCCTCCCCGAGCGACGGCACGTCGGCGGGCGGCGCCTCCCGCACCGGCAGGCAGTGCCAGACCACCTCGACGTGCACATCGCCCTCGGGCCCGGCCTCGTACACCTCCGGCACCAGCCCGAGCGCGGTGCCGTGGCACACCACCGCCTCCTCCGCCTCCAGCGCCCGCGCGTTGAACTCCGGCGGCCCGCTCAGCCCCAGCGGATGCCCCGGCGCGGGCAGCGCGACCCGCAGCCCGGTCGCCCCGAGCGTCCGCAGCCGTCCCAGCGCGAGCGTGAGACCGACCGGCGACGACTCGCCCGGCAGCCCCTCCACCCGGTGCACCGCGTCCTCGCCCACGATCGCGAGCACGGCGTCATCCGGAGCGACAAGTCCGGCAAGGAGGGCATTTCCCCAGGCGGCCAATCGGCCTGAACGTGGTTCCGAGAGCATGCCCCCACCCTAAGGACCGGACCGATGGAACGGACAAGCCGACCAGTGGCGTAGATTCGTTGAGGGCCCCGCCCACCGGCGCGGTCCCGAGCCACAGGCGTACGCGACAGCCGAGACCGGCCACACTGCAAGGGGAGACAACGCGCTCATGAGCGATGTTCTGGAGCTTCAGGACGTATCCGTGGTCCGCGAGGGCCGGGCTCTGGTGGACCAGGTCTCCTGGTCGGTCAAGGAGGGCGAGCGCTGGGTCATCCTCGGCCCGAACGGCGCCGGCAAGACCACCCTCCTCAACGTCGCCTCCAGCTACCTCTACCCCAGCCAGGGCACCGCCACCATCCTCGGCGAGACCCTGGGCAGGCCCGGCACCGACGTCTTCGAGCTGCGCCCGCGCATCGGCATGGCCGGCATCGCCATGGCCGACAAGCTGCCCAAGCGCCAGACCGTCCTGCAGACCGTGCTGACCGCCGCGTACGGCATGACCGCCACCTGGCGGGAGGACTACGAGGAGGTCGACGAGCTGCGCGCCCGCGCCTTCCTCGACCGCCTCGGCATGACCGAGTTCCTCGACCGCAGGTTCGGCACCCTCTCCGAGGGCGAACGCAAGCGCACCCTCATCGCCCGCGCCCTGATGAGCGACCCCGAGCTGCTGCTCCTCGACGAGCCCGCCGCCGGCCTCGACCTCGGCGGCCGCGAGGATCTCGTCCGCCGCCTCGGCCGCCTCGCCCGCGACCCCATCGCCCCCTCGATGATCATGGTCACCCACCACGTCGAGGAGATCGCCCCCGGCTTCACCCACGTCCTGATGATCCGCCAGGGCAAGGTCCTCGCCGCCGGCCCGATCGAGCTCGAACTCACCTCCCGCAACCTCTCCCTCTGCTTCGGCCTGCCGCTCGTCGTCGAGCAGGTCGGGGACCGCTGGACCGCCCAGGGCCTCCCGCTGTCCTGACCCCGCCGCCGCGCTGGTGCGCGGGCCGGATGCCGCCGTGAGCCGCCCGGCGCCCTGTCCGCGCACGGCCCGCGGACCTACCATGACCACGTGACCAACATCGACGCATGGGTGTGGTGGCTCGTCGCCGCGGCAGCGCTCGGAATACCGCTCGTCGTGACCGCGATGCCGGAGTTCGGAATGCTCGCCGTGGGCGCGGTCGCCGCCGCGGCCGCCTCCGGATTCGGCGCCGGCCTCGTGATCCAGGTACTGGTCTTCGTCGTCGTCTCGGTCGCCCTCATCGCCGTCGTACGGCCCATCGCCGCCCGGCACAGAAGCCAGCGGCCCCAACTGGTCTCCGGCGTCGACGCGTTGAAGGGCCGGCAAGCCGTCGTACTGGAACGCGTCGACGGCTCCGGCGGCCGGATCAAGCTCGCCGGCGAAGTCTGGTCGGCGCGCGCCCTCGACACCGGCCGGTCCTACGAAGCGGGGCAGGAAGTGGACGTCGTGGACATCGAGGGCGCCACGGCGATCGTCATGTGACCTCGCACGACGCAAGTGGCGCGAACTCCCCCCGAGCCGCGCGACGGTCTGTCAGACTCGACCAGCAAGATCTTCAACAGCCGTAAGATGCGCAGGATCCGCAAGATCTGCCGAGCGCCGAGGCGAAGACGGAGAAGGGTACGGGGAACGCGATGCAACCGATCATCATCGTCCTGATCATCCTGGTGGTGTTGGTCTTCATCGCCCTGATCAAGACGATCCAGGTCATCCCACAGGCCAGTGCCGCCATCGTCGAGCGCTTCGGCCGCTACACGCGGACCCTGAACGCGGGCCTCAACATCGTCGTCCCGTTCATCGACACCATCCGCAACCGCATCGACCTGCGCGAACAGGTCGTGCCGTTCCCACCGCAGCCGGTGATCACCCAGGACAATCTGGTCGTCAACATCGACACCGTCATCTATTACCAGGTCACCGACGCGCGAGCCGCCACCTACGAGGTCGCCAGCTACATCCAGGCCATCGAGCAGCTCACCGTCACCACGCTGCGCAACATCATCGGCGGCATGGACCTGGAGCGCACCCTGACCTCCCGCGAGGAGATCAACGCGGCCCTGCGCGGCGTCCTCGACGAGGCCACCGGCAAGTGGGGCATCCGCGTCAACCGCGTCGAGCTCAAGGCCATCGAGCCGCCCACCTCCATCCAGGACTCGATGGAGAAGCAGATGCGCGCCGACCGCGACAAGCGCGCCGCGATCCTCCAGGCCGAAGGCGTCCGGCAGTCGGAGATCCTGCGCGCCGAGGGCGAGAAGCAGTCCCAGATCCTGCGCGCCGAGGGCGAGGCGAAGGCCGCCGCGCTGCGCGCCGAGGGCGAGGCCCAGGCCGTCCGCACGGTCTTCGAGGCCATCCACGCCGGCGACCCGGACCAGAAGCTGCTCTCCTACCAGTACCTCCAGATGCTCCCCAAGATCGCCGAAGGCGACGCCAACAAGCTCTGGATCGTCCCCAGCGAGATCGGCGACGCCCTCAAGGGCCTGTCCGGCGCGATGGGCAACTTCGGCGCCATGGGCGGCGGTTCCGGCAACGGTGGCGCCTCCGCCGGCAACAGCGGCACCGAACGGCGCGAGAAGCCGTCCATCGACTGACGACCGCCCCGACGCGACGTTCCCCGCGCCCGCCCGAGGGACGCGGGGAACCGCACGACCGGCCGCGAACAGCCCGCCGCCGGGGATCAGCCGAAGCCGCGGCCCCTCGTCACGCGGCGTTCCGCGCCAGCCAGTCCGGCAGCGCCGAGAGATCCTCCTGCCCCAGCGCCAGCAGCATCGCGTCCGCCGGCGTCGGCTCGAACGGCTGCCGCAGCAGGGCCATCCCCGCCTCCTCCGGCGTCCGGTCGGCCTTGCGGTGGTTGTCCTCCGCGCAGGCGGCGACCGTGTTCAGCCACGTGTCCTGCCCGCCCTGCGACCGCGGCACCACATGGTCCACGGTCGTCGCCCGCCGGCCGCAGTACGCGCACCGGTGCCGGTCCCGTACCAGCACACCCCGCCTCGACCACGGCGCTCGTCTTCGGAACGGCACCCGCACGTACTGACACAGCCGGATCACCCGCGGAGCCGGTATGTCGACCGCGGCTCCCCGCATCCGCAGTTCGGGGTGGGCCTGCTCGACGACGGCCTTGTCCTGGAGCACCAGAACGACGGCTCGGTTCAGCGTCACCGTCGACAACGGTTCGAAGCTCGCGTTCAGTACCAGCGTGTCCCGCATACCAGCCCACCTCCCGTGTGCACCGGCCCACCCCCTGGCGGGCTGGGGTCAACTCTGGCCGGGCACGCCGAGAGGGACAACGCAATATCTGCTGCTCCCACGAGGGACGCGCTCCTTGAGCCCCCGCGACCCCCCGGCAACAAAGAAATGCCCGCCCCTGATCACTTCCAAGACCAGGGGCGGGCAAACGTTCCATGAACGCTCGGCTGCTCAGCTTTCGGCGGGCACCTCGTACTCACCGATCAGCTGTGCCCGCGCGAGGGTGTGGAACCGCAGGTTGAACCCCACGAACGCGGGCGACGCGTCCGCGTCCGGCCCCAGCTTCTCCTGATCCACGGCGTACACCGTGAACACGTACCGGTGCGGACCGTCGCCGGCCGGCGGCGCGGCACCGCCGAAGTCCCTGGTGCCGTAGTCGTTGCGGACCTGGACGGCACCCTCCGGCAGCCCCTCGAACTTCCCGCTGCCCGCACCCGCCGGCAGCTCGGTCACCGAGGCCGGGATGTCGAACACCACCCAGTGCCAGAACCCGCTGCCCGTCGGGGCGTCCGGGTCGTAGCAGGTCACGGCGAAGCTCTTGGTCTCGGCCGGGAAGCCCTCCCACCGCAGCTGCGGCGAGGTGTTGCCCTCCGCGTAGACCTGAGCGTCCTTGAGCCTCGCGCCCTCCCGGACGTCCTCGCTCGTCACCGTGAACGACGGCACGGGCGGGTGGAAGTCATGGGGGAGCGGCGGCCTCTTCAGCTCGGTCACCTCGGTACCTCCTGATCGGTTCCTGGGGAGATTCCCGATCGTGCTGATCGGCGGAATCGGTACGTCCCGAGCCTAGTGCGGCACTAGAACCAGTTGCGCTTGCTGCCGACTTCGGACAGCCACTGGTTCAGGTAGGCCGCCCAGTCGGTCCCCTGGTAGTCGTTCAGCCCCACCTGGAACGAGCGGAAAGTGTCGCTCCCCTCACTGAACAGGCCCGGCTTCTTGTCCATCTCCAGCACGACGTCCATGGCGTGCTCGTCGGCCACGAAGCTCAACTCGACCTGGTTGAGGCCCCGGTACTGCTGCGGCGGAAGAAACTCGATCTCCTGGTAGAACGGCAGCTTCTGCCGCGTCCCCCGGATGAGGCCGCGCTCCATGTCCGCGTTCTTGAACCGGAAGCCCAGCTGGAGGAACGCGTCCAGGATCGCCTTCTGCACCGGCAGCGGGTGCACGTTGATCGGGTCCAGGTCACCGGAGTCCACGGCCCGCGCGATCTCCAGCTCGGTGGTGACCCCGATGTGCATCCCGTGCAGCGCCTGCCCGTCGATCATCGTGATCGGCGTCTCCCACGGGATCTCCAGCCCGAACGGCACCGCGTGCACGGCGTTCGCCTGGAGCTCGAAGGCACCGCCGAGCCGCACCTTCGTGAACTCGATGTCCTGCTTGTACTCCTGATCGCCGCCCTCGACCTCGACCTTGGCCTGAAGCCCGACCGACAGCCCCTCGATCCGCTGGTTGACGGACCCGCCCTGGATCCGCACCTCACCCTGGACGACACCGCCCGGAACGACGTTGACCTCGTTCAGCACCGTCTCGACCGAAGCCCCGCCGGCCCCCAGGCTCGCGAGCAGCTTCTTGAACGCCATGTCTCTCCCTCATCAGTGGACGGCTGATCACCGCGGATGTCCGAACCCTAGAAACGCGATCCGGCCGAGCCCGGTTCCGCGCCCCGCCGTGGCACGGCGGGACCGGCCGGACACCCCGGCACCGCCACCCGTTTGCAGTACCCTCGGACGGCATGATCGCGACCCCCGACCGTACGCCCCTGCCCAGGAAGTTCTTCGACCGCCCCGTCCTCGACGTCGCCCCCGACCTCCTCGGCCGCATCCTCGTGCGCAGTACCGCCGACGGTCCGATCGCCCTCCGCCTGACCGAGGTCGAGGCATACGACGGCCCGAACGACCCCGGATCCCACGCCTACCGCGGCCGCACGGCCCGCAACGGCGTCATGTTCGGCCCTCCCGGACACGTGTACGTCTACTTCACCTACGGCATGTGGTTCTGCATGAACCTCGTGTGCGGTCCCGAGGGCCGGGCGAGCGCCGTCCTCCTCCGAGCCGGCGAGATCATCGAAGGCGCCGAGCTGGCCCGCACCCGTCGACTCTCGGCCCGTAACGACAAGGAACTGGCCAAAGGTCCCGCCCGCCTCGCCACCGCCCTGGGCGTCGACCGGGCCCTGGACGGCACGGACGCCTGCGCCGCGGAAGACACGCCCCTGCGCATCCTCACCGGCACGCCCGTGCCGCGTGACCAGGTGAGCAGCGGTCCGCGTACGGGAGTGGCAGGCGACGGCGGCGTCCACCCCTGGCGCTTCTGGGTCACCGACGACCCGACGGTGAGCCCGTACCGGGCGCACGTTCCGAGGCGACGCCGAGGTTGACGCGCCCTGTCGGGCCGCGTAATGTATTCCGAGCCGCTGAACCGGGTACGGCGATCGCCTGCAGCCGGAGCGGCCAACCCACTACCTACGACGTCCCGTCAGCGGGAACGAATTCGGCGTGCTCGCATGTCCGAATTCAGGCTCGCGACGCTCGATTATGAGTCCGCAGGGGAAATCGGCTAGCGTAGTGAATGTCGAAAGGCCGAGGGGCGAAAGCCCTGAAGCCCAAGGCAGCTCCCGCCGACAGGGAATCAGGCCCGAGAGGATCTGATAGAGTCGGAACCGCCGGAAAGGGAAACGCGAGAGCGGGAACCTGGAAAGCACCGAGGAAATCGGATCGAGAAAAGATCTGATAGAGTCGGAAACACC
>NZ_JBFAWY010000013.1:0-205592 GCF_040680575.1 Streptomyces sp. NPDC052020 | reverse complement strand
CACAGCTGGGGCCTGCTGAAGGCCACCTACAGCACCGACACCCGGCGCAAAGACGGCCGGCTGGGCGTCACCACGCCCTACCCGGGCACTGGCCGCCTCGTGACCAACCGGTACTTCGTGTTCGCGCAGTACGCCCGGCACATCCGCCCCGGCATGCTGATCATCGACAGCGGGGACCAGGCGACCGTCGCCGCCTACGATCCCGACCAGCACCGCCTGGTCCTGGTCACCGTCCGCGGCCGCACCTCCGAGCGGGTCACCTACGACCTGTCCCGCTTCCGTAG
The DNA here is from genome assembly GCF_040680575.1 of Streptomyces sp. NPDC052020. Lineage (NCBI taxonomy): Bacteria > Bacillati > Actinomycetota > Actinomycetes > Kitasatosporales > Streptomycetaceae > Streptomyces > Streptomyces sp. NPDC052020. Next base: position 205,308 of record NZ_JBFAWY010000013.1, on the reverse strand, counting down.
CGTCGGCAGCACCGCCCGCCGCTGGGTCACCGACGCCAGCCCCCGGTATCGCATCGCCCGTCAGTACCAGCGCATCTCCAACGCACGCCTGCGCGGCAAGCGCCTCTCGCTGCTGTTCGGCGCCTATTCCATCCAGACCATCGAGATCGACGGCGTCCGCCTCTGAGAGACCGGGCCGCCCTACCGTGCGGCCAGCCGCGGCACACCACTCGGTGAAGCACCCCACAACTCACCCTGGCCGGACCTGCCCAGCGAACTCGGTTCATTCCAGACCGCTCACAAGGATGGGCCGAGGGCGGCACGCGGGAGAGGGGCCCCGCCGCGGCCCTGGCGGCGGGTGGACGCCGCCGACGTCCTTGACTGGATGGTGCGGTGGACTCCACGACCGTCCGGGCGCACCAGCAATGCTGCCGGCCGGAAGGCCCAAAAAGCAGCGGCCCGCGACGGTGAGCCCGTCGACCAAGTACTCGGACGCTCGGCCGGCGGCCTGAGCACCCAGGTCCACCTGGCCGTGGATGGCCGTGCGGCCCCTGGCCTTCACGGTCATCGGAGGCCAGGCGGGTGATGCACCTGCCTTCGAGACGGTGATGCCGCGCATCCGCGTGGTCATCCCGCACCGTCCGGCCAAGTCGGCCACCGCCTGCGGCCGGACCGGCTCGGTGGCCGTCCGCCCGGCTTCGACAGCGAGACGTACCAGCGGTCTCCACTGCCTGGCGCTCCCTACCGGCATCCGCAACTCATTCGACGCTCACCGTGGCGCCAACGTCTACGAGTCTCTTCTTGCATTCCTCCGCGGCGGACCTGGGGACGCCCTCCTTGATTGTCTTGGGAACGTTTTCAACCAGTTCTCTGGCTTCTTTCGAGCCCAGTCCGGTGAGCTCTCGGACGACCTTGACGACCGCAGTCTCATTGCTTCCCGCCGCCTCAAGGATCACGGTGAATCCGTCCTGCTCATCGGGTGCTTTCTCAATCACTGACCTCTCCATCTCATTGCTCTACCAACAGTCGCAGAACTCCACATGATCGGAGCCGTGAGAGATGCCCCTGAGGGTTCGCGGATCTCCGCTGCCAACGCAGCCGCAGGGCCAGCGGAAATGCCTCCTCCCATCCAAGTGGAGTATCCGCCCATCGACACGTGGGAGTACACCATCTGGGGGTCGGGCATGCTGCTGCCGCTACGGTGCCGGGCAGCTCAGCTTGCCGCCCCTGGGTCGCCTGTCACTCCCCCGATCGGCCCCGGGCGGGGCCGGGGCCGACGGGGCGGCTGCGGGCAACGCCATGAGTACAGCAACCCGACGTGAAGGGCCACGCTTCCCGCCCCCGCACCGACAGTTACAGCTGCGCCGGGGAGCTGAAGACTGCCTCGCACCCCACCATCTGACGCTGCTGCGCCGTCCGTACCATCAGTCCAGGGGTCCTGTTCGCCGATCAGGTCGCCGCCTTCGGTCAGCCGGTGCTTCGCTCTTTAGAACTCCTAACGAAATGATCTTCGAGGTGGTTGGATCACTCCGGGACCGATGATCCGGGGGTATGGGGTGGCTCGGCGAAAGCCGTGGGACGGTCGACGGCTCGCACGTCCGGGCCCTGAAAGGGGGGCTCACACCGGACCTTCGCCGGTCGACCGCGGCCGCCGGGGCAGCAAGCACCATGTGATCACCGACCGGCACGGAACACCCCTCGCAGTGTCGTTGACCGGTGGGAACCGTCACGACGTCACCCAGCTCATGCCCCTGCTGGACGCGATCCCCCGCATTCGCGGCCTGGTGGGCAGGCCCCGGCACCGGCCCAGGCGTCTGTTCGCCGACCGCGGCTACGACTACGACAAGTACCGGCGGCTCCTGCGCGCTCGTGGCATCACGCCGAAGATCGCGCGCAAGGGCACCGCCCACGGGTCCGGCCTGGGCAGGACCAGGTGGGTCGTTGAGCGGACCTTCGCCTGGCTCTACCAGTTCAAGCGCCTGCGGATCCGCTATGAGATACGAGCCGACCTCCACCTCGGACTGCTCCAACTCGCCTGCAGCATCATTTGCTTGCGACGACTCCGAACCTCATTCTGAAATGATCAGTAAGCCACCGCCAAGTCGACGAGGCCGCAACTCGACGAGGCCGCAACCCGCTGAAGCCGACCCCCCCGGGAGCCCCCTCCCGGGGGCCACGGCAGCCGCACCGACCTCACTCGAACGCTCTGGTCCGGCTGGTCACCGGCTGAGGCGGATGCGCGGTCCCCTCCCGGAGGTCGTCCACAAGATGACCTCCAATTCCTTCTCCCACTGGCTTCCGCGCCAGCAACGCCACCGCCGTCTACTGCCTGCACCTGTCCACCTGCGCCGCGGCGAACTCCGCGACGCCGACCACTGGATGCGCCAAGCCCTCGACCTGGCACGAGATCAGGGCTGGTGGAGGCCCATGGCGTGGAACGCTGCTCGTCAGTGGCGCAGGCCAGCACCAACCTCTTTCGAGGCATCCAAGCGCTTCTCCATGGCGGCACTGTCAACCCGGGCAGCCGCCGCCTGATTCATCGCTGACGCTGAAGGTCCTCAGGTTGCTGAGTGGGCATTCCGCAACACCGCCACGGACGGAAACGAAAGACAAAGTTCCTCTGCTTCCTACTTTGTCGCCGTGCAGTGGGCACCGCAACCGCTGCACCTGTCTCGGTCATTGTGGGGTCGGAACGCGCACAGGCTCCCGGAGATGGCCTCTGTCGCTCCAGTCGGCCATGTACTGGACCAGGACGCCTTGCAAGCTGCGTTGTGCGGGTAACGGAGCGTCATACCTGAGTCCCCAAAGCCCTGCCGGAATAAGCCGGGGACGACGCTGGACACAGGATGGTGGTATTGCCGACCGACCTGCCCAGGGGCCGGCGAGGCGGACCGGCCGAATGGACAGGTCTGAGGCGCAGAACATGACGACGACGGGAACTGACCTGCGGAACTCAGCCGTCCTCGGGCGCCGTACCCGGGGAGGGGGGTATCAGCGCAGGATGGTCAGTGTCGCGGAACCGGTGGGGCCTCCCACCAGTACGACCGACACGGAACCTGGAACAGAGCGGGTTGGGCAGCTCTCCCCACAGGTCGCCGGCCGTCCCCGGTGACAATCCCATCAGCACCAGCGCCTTCACCGGCAGTGGCTCCTCGAGGAGCGCCGTCAGGTCCGGGGAGCGCGGCAGATCCCGTACGGCCTTCTCCAGCGCCTCGCCCAGCGCCGCGCCGGAACCCGCGGTGGCGGCCAGCGCGCCGCCCACCAACGACCCGAACACTTTGCGTCGCAGGGCCCGGTGATCGTCTGTGACGATCCGCCGTGGCAGATCTGGCGCGGTGAGCCCGTGCCGGGTGAGGCGGGCAGGGCTGACGCGGATGTCGGCCATATCGCGGTAGACCAGACACCGGGGGGCGTCCGTCTGGTCCAGCACGACCAGCAGGTTCTGGCCGTGTGCCTCCAGGGCCACGCCCATCTCCAGCAGACGCAACCCGGCCGTCAGGGCAAGCCGGGTGAACGCGGTCAGCCAGGCGGGGGAGCCGGGCAGTCCGGTAGCGGGGAGCGCGGCCACCGGCAGTACACGCTCCCCCCGTGCCGCGTACGCCGCCGGTGATTCGCGCACCACCGCCGCCAGGTCGGGTGAGCCGTCCGTGGCGGCGCCCAGGGCCCGTGTCACGTGCAGCACCCCGTCCATGCGGGCCGCCAGGTCCTCCCCGAACGTCGACAGGGCCGCGGAGGCGACCACGGAGTCGACGGACATGTTCCGCACGAAGGAGGTCAGCCGGGTGCTCAGCGCGGTTTTGACATGCGGCCCGCTGGGCAGGGCCAGGGTGCGCAGGGACATCAGCGGATGTGAGGGAAGCCGGGCGTCGCATGGTCGCGCCAGTACATGCGCCGCCTGCCACGGATGCACCGGCACCAGCACGTACTCCCCGTCCCGCAGCCCTTCGGGCCATACGCCGGCCACCCGGCACGAAGCCGCCTTGACCGGCACGAGCCCCAGCCCCACCACCGGCCGGTGCTCCGGTGCGTAGGCGAGCTGATCGGCCACGGAAAAGCCGGGTCTGGTGCGGCAGTTGGGGTGAAAGGGGTGCCCGTCCACCACCCACTGCTCCGCTTCCCAATCGTGCTGCGGCCACCCGCCCGGCTGGTCTGCGGGCGCGGCCCGGTCCTCGTCCTGTCCGGCTCGCGCCAGCGCCATCGAGGCGACGCTGTGGCCCAGTTCCGCGGCGTAGCCGACGCCGTGCGGCACGGCGAGGTCCACCGTCAACCGCGCCGGATCGCCGTACAGCACGCCGTCGAGCCGGACTTCGTCGACGTACGCGTCGGTGCGGTAGGGATCGGCTGCCGGTCCGTGCAGCGTGCGCTCGTCGCGCAGGTGCAGGACGAGCTCGTCCCGGCTGGCCTCCCGCTTCCGGACCCAGGGCAGTGGTTCGTGGGCGAGGGCCCGCCACAGTCGGGTCAGCACGGCGGCGCGGGCGCCGGGCAGTTCGGCCGCGTACCGGGGGAGAAGACCGGGACGTATAGCGGCCAGCTCGTCGGCGACCTCGGTTTCGACGGTGGGAAGACGGTGCACGGGCGGACTCCTCGGGCATGAGTAGGGCGTCACGACGCCAAGGACGACGTCATACATATTGGCCGTGTCTGCCCATGGATAGACCGTAGGAAGCGAGCGGAACACCTAATCTGCTGCCCCACCGGCGGCGACCGCGCCGACCAGGACCCTCGCCGAAGCGCGGCTTCGTCGATTCCTGGGTGCGGCCATGCTCCAACCCACGCGGCGAAGGCCGCATTGACGGGCCCTGCGGGCGAGTTCGCCGCTTACGCAAGCGACGGTTTACACCCGCAGCCATTCCTGGGAATCACCAACAACCCCGACACTCCGGGAACTTGATCAAGCACCTGGTTGCCGACCTGTCCTGACTGCGGGGCGAATCACCTTCGCCGGCGCCAGCCGCCGCCAGGACACCGTCTACTACTCAAGACGCTGACGATCAGGATCTGAATCGATGCCAGCACTTGGCAGTCGGCATTGGGAAGTCTCACCTTGGCAGCTTGGCTGTGCGTTCGGGATGGGCGGTCCTCACGTAGTGCATGGCGGTCTTCTCCGTGATCCCGAACAGGCGCATCAGCTTCAGTGGATCGCCGCACTCGAGCGCCTCCTTGAGGATTCGGTCCTGACGCAGGCCGTCCAAGGTCACGTCTTTCGGCAGCATCCCTCGGAGCGTGCCGATGTTGATGGCTGGGTGGTCGAGGTCGAGAGCGGTCTTCTGGCTGACCAGCGGATGAGGGTTTGTCGAGGCCGGACAGCGGTGGTGGCGGTAGGCCAGCCACTTGGCGGCCAAGCGGTGTGTGAACTGCTCAAGGTAGAGGGTGTGCCACGGCAGGCAGCGTCGGATCTCGACGGTGCCGCGGGCGAGGTCCACATCGGCTGTCCGGATCGCGCGGATGTCGTGGCCGGAGACCGCGTGCACAGCAGCCAAGGCGACGGTCAGGCGCACGAGCGGCGTGGCAGCGTGGTCCAGCAGCCCTGCCAGCAGGTCGCTGGGCACGGACCGCGGAATCCCCTTCAGGTCACCGACGGGCAGGTTTGCGGGATCGCGAAAGACGACGCGTTGCCGTTTCGAGGAGCGGAACAGGCTGCGCAGGTCGTGGACGTCGCGCTCGAGGACGGCCGTCTCTGCACCGAGCCAGTACATGAGGATGGTGAGGGTGTGGATGTTTTTGCGGTAGTCCGGGGCTTGTTGGTTCGCGGGCAGCTGGGCCGTGGACCTGGTCCGCTCGGGGCCGGACGTGATCGAGGACGTCGGCCACGACAAACGGCTGTGGCGGCGGGTCTACCCGCCGACCGGCCGGGAGGTCCTGCCGCCGGTTGCGTTCGTGTTCGCGGACACCACCATGGCGAAGGTCACCAACGTGCAGGTCCTCAAGGAGGCCGGCCGTGGTTTCCGGGCGCCGCGCCGTGAGAGTTACCACCGCGAGGCGGTCACGGCGAAGGGCTACGGCCAGGCCGTGCCGGTCGTCTCCACCCCTCTGGAACAGCTCCAGGATCACGGCGCGGACGCGGCGGTGTGGCGGCGCCGGGGACGTACGGGCGGGCGGATGCTGGCTGCCGCGCTCGACAACCCCGATGGCGGGAATCTCTACCGCGACCAGACCGCCCGCGCTGAAGCGGAAGAGGTGCGGCGCACGGCCGCCGAGCGTGAGGCGCGGCGGCCGGTGTGCAGGCGGTGCGGGCAGGAGTTGCTGTGGACCGTGTGCGGCCTCCTCGGTCGGGTGGTGCTCGGCCCTTTCCGCCGTCGTCGGCCCACAGGCTCAGCGTCCCGCGCCGTCCCCGCTTTTTTGGGGGCGCGTCTGTGATGGTTGCGAGATGCATGACCGACCGCACGAGACGGTTGTGTCCTGAGCGCCCCCTCGCACGCCCTGTGATCGAGTCCATGCACATCGTCATGCTGGCTGATGGTGAGACGGTCTCATCGAACAAGAGAGGAGCACGCTCATGGCAGCGGCAGACTTCCAGACAGGCGTCATTCCCGAGGGGTTCGCCTTCGACCAGGACGGGAACGCCATCGACCTGACGAAGATGGTCGTCGTCCTTCCTCCCCCCGCCAACAGCGGTCTGGGCTGGGGCAGTGTCTGGTTCAGCGTGGGGGCAGACTTCGGTGATGTCCGCTTGCGTGTGGCCACGTTCGTCAACGGTGCCTGGGCCATCGAGTTCTGGGACGTGCCGCGTGTGGGCAACCGGGTGACCAAAACGCTGCCCACCAATGTGCAGAAGATCAGTGTGGGCAGGGCCAAGAAGACCGGTACCGACCTGGCGAACAACGCACCGGTGAGCTGGCTGCTGGAGGCCGCACTCCAGTAACGAGCCTCCACGGCAGACGGGAAAGGCAGGCCGGACCCTGGACGCCCGGACCTGCCTCACCTCTCCGCGTGGTACCTCCGCGCGCAGGGGTCACGCCCCGTTGATCGCAGTACCACGAGGGAGGGAGAGTCTTCCAACAGGCATCGCGGCGACCTCGGCAGTGTCCATGAGGACCGGCTCGACGCTGCGACGTCGGCGCGACGAGTCGAAATCGGTGCGGGACTCGTCGGGGTGCGATTGCGGTTCCATCGGCAAGACGGCTCCCTCAAGGTTGGCCCAAGTGTGATCGCGGTATCGACTCGCGCTCTGCTCCGGCTAAATCTCGAACATTCTTGACACTCGACCTGTGCCACCGCCGAAGCCACCGGACGAGCTATTCCATGGTCATGAGAATCGCCGGTTTGGCTAACCGGCGATTCGCTGCTATGTTGCCGCGCTCGTTCGTTCCTCGGGATCTTCGATGAACTTCAGGGGGCTCCGCCTGCGGGGCGCGCCCGGCTCTGACCGCCCTCCAGGCCGCTCGAGTGACGGTCATCACGGATGCCCTTGAGGGGGTGCTGCGTAGGCTTGTGCCGTCGTCGCGGTGGGGGACGGGAGAGCGCGAAACCCTCGTCCAGTCGTCTGACGATGCATCAGAAAAGTCAGCAAGTGGTCAGCATGAGTCCTGAAAAACCTGGGGAAAGCTGCCCGAACATGCGACTCGTTGTAGGGTGTGGAAATAGCCCTTGACCTGCAAAAACGCAGGCAGGGAGCCTACTTGTGGGAGTGCCCCAATGTTGCGTACTATGTTCAAGTCCAAGATCCACCGCGCCACCGTCACCCAGGCCGACCTGCACTATGTGGGATCGGTGACCATCGACGCCGATCTGCTCGACGCGGCCGATCTCCTGCCCGGGGAGCTGGTGCACATCGTCGACATCACCAACGGTTCCCGGCTGGAGACCTATGTGATCGAGGGCGAGCGGGGATCAGGAGTGATCGGGATCAACGGTGCCGCCGCCCATCTCGTGCACCCCGGCGATTTGGTGATCATCATCAGCTACGCCCAGGTCACCGACGCCGAGGCGCGGGAGCTGAAGCCCCGGGTGGTGCACGTGGACGGCGACAACCGCATCGTGGCCCTGGGCGGCGACCCGTCCGAACCGGTGCCGGGTTCCGACCAGGAGCGCAGCCCGGGCGCGGTGCCGGCCTGACGCGGCCCGGGACCATACTGGCGCTGGCGCACACCTCACCCGCGCACGTTCCCGCCTTCGACGCCCTGCCCGACGAGCACCTGCGCACCGTCCTCGCCGCCGGCGCCGGGGACCGCCTCGAAGCCGGTGACACCGAGGGGCACGCGAGGCGCGTGGCGGCCGCCGCCGACGCGGTCACCGGCACCGGCGCGATCCTGCCGGCCCAGGCGTCCATGGCCCCCGCCTGCCGCCTGGTCGCAGCCACGGTCCCGGGTCTTCTCCAGCCCCCGGGCCGGGCTCGCGGCGGGGGTCGCGGCGGTCCGGAGCGCTCGGCGGGCGGTGGGTGGGCCCACCTGGCCGCCGCCCGTTCATGCCAGGGAGTGAGTGGGGGCGCGAGCGGCGGGTACGCGGGCAAGTAGTCCAGAGCCGAAGTCGACCGACTGGCCGGAGGACACCTGCCATGACGAACCCGTATCCGGATCCCGTCCCGCCGGGGCCCACGCCGGGTCCGGATCCCCAGCCCCCGCAGCCGTACCCGGACCCGGTCCCGCCCCCCGCGCCGCCTCCGGGCCCGGCACCGGCCCCGCCGCCGTCTCCCGGCCCCCAGCCGACCCCGCCGCCGGAGCCGACGCCTCCCGCGCCGCCCGGTCCCGCCCCGGGCCCGCAGCCCACACCCCCGCCACCGCACCCGGGCCCGCCCCCCGAGCCGTCCCCGTCCCCGATCCCGCCGGGACCGGAGCCGGTGCCGAATCCGGAACCGGGCCCGCCGCTCGGCTGAGCCGTACGCGCCCCACGGCGGTGGGTCCCGCCGCCGCCCGCCGGCCCGGTGCCCCCCGTGGCCGGCGGGACGGGCCGTGACGGCCTTCGCGGACGCCGAGCGGCCGCCGCACGCCTCGGACGGGGGCCGGGCCGTCGGCGGGAGGGCGTCCCCAGGAGTCCCAGCGGACCCGGGAGGATGCCGGTCGCGGTCGCACGGCGTCGTTTCCACGCCACCCGGCATGCCGGAGCGGCCGATTGCCGTCTTGTCACCGCCGGTTCCCGCCGCATAATTTGGCCCCTCCTGACGCAGTGTCGAGGGGGACGTTCCATGGCCGTACGCGGTCGGCACCGCCGGTATCAGCCGAACAGGATCAACCGCGCCTCACTCACCGTCACGGCGAGTGGTGCCGGCATAGCGCTGCCGCTCATCGGCACCGGCACCGCCCACGCGGCCGACGTGGAGACCTGGGATCAGGTCGCGGCCTGCGAAGCGACCAGCGACTGGAACATCAACACCGGCAACGGGTACTACGGCGGACTCCAGTTCACCCAGTCCACCTGGGAGGCGTACGGCGGCACGCGGTACGCGCCGCGCGCGGACCTGGCCACCAAGGACCAGCAGATCGCCGTCGCCGAGAAGGTGCTCGACGGGCAGGGGCCGGGCGCCTGGCCGGTGTGCTCGGTCCGCGCCGGACTGACCCGGGGCGGCGGCGAGCCGGACATCCGCCCGGCGGGGTCGCCGGGCCCCGGCACGAGCGAGGAGAAGGCCGAAGGCCGGGGTTCCGCGACGGCGGAGACGAAGGACGGGCGGGACGGCGTCCGGTCCGGCCGGACCACCGGCCGCGGCCCGGTCCAGGACGTGCGGCCCCAGACGCCGCCGCAGTCCCGGGCCGGTCGGGCCGAGATGTACACGGTGATCTCCGGCGACACCTTGTCCGGCATCGCGGAGGCCGAGCGGGTCGAGGGCGGCTGGCACCGGCTGTACGCCGTGAACCGCGGCACGGTCGGAGCGGACCCCGACATCATCCTGCCGGGGCAGCGGCTGAGACTGGACGGGGAAGGCGCGGACGCCGGCTCCGGCCGCGGCGGCCGCAAGGGGCCCGGACCGTCCGCCTCCCCCGAGCGGAAGGCGTCGCCGGACAGCCGGCGCGACGACGCCGGCCCCGAGGGCGGGAAGACCGAAAGCAAGAAGAGCGACAACAAGGGGAACGACGGCGAGAAGAGCGAGAGCAGGAAGACCGACAACAGGAAGAGCGGCAGCAGGAAGGCCGAGGAGCGCGACGCCAAGGCGAGGAAGGGCAACGACCACAAGGCCGTGAGCGGCCACTCGGTCGTGGCCCCCGTCGACGCCGCTCTGGGCACTCCCTACCGTCAGGCGGGCTCCGCCTGGTCGAAGGGGTACCACACCGGCGTCGACTTCCCCGTCCCCACCGGCACCTCCGTGAAGTCGATCGCGGCGGGCCACGTCGTCAGCGCCGGCTGGGGCGGTTCCTACGGCTATCAGGTCGTGATCCGGCACACCGACGGCCGCTACAGCCAGTACGCGCACCTGTCGGCGATCTCCGTCAAGGACGGACAGCCCGTCGGCGCCGGGCAGCGCATCGGCCGCTCGGGGTCCACCGGGAACAGTTCGGGCCCGCATCTGCACTTCGAGGTGCGGACGGGGCCCGGCTTCGGCTCGGACGTCGACCCGGTCGCCTATCTGCGGGCCGGCGGCGTCAGGATCTGATCCGCGTCCGGCGCCGGTCGAGTACCGGGACGCAGAGGCCGCCGTAGAAGGGGCCGCAGGACGGCACGGGAGCGTCGAGCGTCGACGGTTCCCCGGGCTCGTAGGGGAAGTCGTGGGTGTCGTCCAGGAGGACCGGCGCCGCCGGGGCGGGCACGGGAACGGGCCCGGGCGGCGCGGCGGCTGGCTGCCCGCAGCGTCCGGGATGTTCGGGGTGTCCGGGGAGAACGTCGTCCCCGGACGGTCCCGCCGGAGCCGCCGCACCACCCGAGACCGGCGCGGCGCCCGGTGCGGCGACCGTCCCCGTTCCGTCCTTCGCGGATGCCGGTGCGGACGCGGCACCGGCCGCAGTCGGCGCCACGTCCGGGTCCCCGGCGGCCCCGCTCCCGTCCGGCGTCCCGTCCGGCGACGCGGCCCGCCGCTGTGTGCGTGCGATCCGCTCCGTCGTCAGCAGGATCAGACCACCGGCCGCCACCACACCGCAGCCCAGCGCCAGCACCGTACCCGCCGTGCCGTAGCGGAAGGACTCGCCGAACAGCGTGATACCGACCGTCGCGGCCAGCACCGGGTTCACCACGGTGAGCGTGGCCAGCGGAGCCGCCAGACCGGCACCCTTGTAGGACGCCTGGGACAGCAGCATCCCGGATGTGGCGAGGACGCCTATGACCGCGAGGGACGGCAGGTCCGCCGCCGACACGCCGCCCGTCCAGTCGACGGCGACCAGTTTGGTGAACACCGAGGACATGCCGAAGGCGATGCCGGACGCGGTCGCGAGCAGCATGCTGCGCACCGCCGGATGCCGGTGCGCGGCCCGGCCCGCGAGCATCAGCGCCACCACCGCACCGCCGGTGGCGACGGCGACGGACACCCGCTCGGCCGCGGCCAGCGACTGCGCGTCCGAGGTGCCGACCAGGGACAGCAGACCCGCCAGGCCCACGGTCGCCATGAGCGCACCCCGCCAGGCGGCCGCGCCGGCCCTGCGGCCGACGAACAGCGCCGCCATGGGCAGGGCGAACACGATGGTCAGCGCCCCGAGCGGCTGCACGAGGCTCAGCGGGCCGTAGAGGAGGGCGGCGACGTGCAGCAGTCCGCCGATGCCGTTGAGCGCGACCGCCGCCCACCAGCCCGGCCGGCGCAGTGGTGCGTACTGCCGCTCGGGCGAGGACTCCGCGACCCGCTCCTGCACGATCGCCCCGCCCGCGTACGCCACGGCGGAGACGAGCGACAGGAGAACGGACAACGCGAGGGCGCTCATCGGCTGCTCCTCTGCCTGAGGCGGGGGCCCGCGGCCCGGTGCGGCGTACGGTCGGCGTTCATACCCCCACCATGCCGTCCGGCGCTCGTGTCGTCGTCGTCCCTGAGCACACACTGGGTCCTACTCCCGATGGAGTACGAAGCGGGCACCGTCATCCCCTGGGTGGGCACCACCGGCAGCCGCCCCTGTGAGGGAACCCCTAGGGTCATGGCGGACAGGGACCGGGACGGCGGGACGGCGCGCCCCTGACGGGCTGACACGGCCCGGGTGACGGCCTGTCAGGGACCCGCACGGCAGGGGCGGGGCAAGGGTCGACCGGGGGCCCGGACCCCGGGACGGCCGGGGGACGGCCCCCGGCACGACGGTGCCAGGGACCGGAAGTGACGGGGCGTACGACGGGGCGGTGCGGTCCGGGCCCGGCGGACCCGGTATGACTGCTCCTCGTGGACCTCGACCCCCGACTCGCCGCCCTCCGCACGCTCGGCGGCTTCTTCGTCCTGCGCGCGTCCGGACCGCCGCCCCGTCCGCTTCCCCCGCTGGCGGAGGTGTACGGGACGGGGACGCCGGGGAGCCGCCGGGATCCCCTGACGTTCCGCGTCCGCAAGGTGGCGGCGGCTCTGCGCGCCCCCGAGGCGCGGATCGCCGCCTCGGTGGCCCACCAGGGGCTCGCGGCCCGGCTGTGGTCCGCCGCCCTCGGCTGCGCCGCGCTGTACGGCCGTATCCCCGACCTCGACCCCGACCTGCTCCGCTGGGACCCCGGCGCCGCGGCCCCGGACGACCTGTGGCTCACCGGCGTTCGCCCCCTGCCCGGCGACGCGGACACCGTCGCGGCCGCCGTGCTGGGCGCCCATCTGGTGCCGCTGGCGACGGCCTTGCGGGCCCGGTACCGCGTCGCGGAGGGCCTGCTGCGGGGCAACGCCGCCTCGGCGCTGGCCGGTGCCGCCCGGGAACTGGACCGCTGGGCCCGCGCCCACGGCCGCCCGGACGCCGCGGCCCGCGCCCGGGCCCTGACCGCCGAACTGCTCGGCCACCCCCTGCTCGCCGGCACCGGCACGCTCACCGGCACCGCCTTCCGCCGCCGCAGCTGCTGCCTGTACTACCGCGTGCCCGGCGGAGGCGTCTGCGGCGACTGCTGCTTCCCCGCCCCTCCCGGGCCCGCGCGGTCCGCGGGGGCCCCTGCCGGGTCCGCACGGGCCCCTCAGCGCCCCGCCCGGCGCCCGCCCGCAGCCCCGCCCTCTTCCCCCCACGCCCCGTCCGGGTGACCATGAGGGGACCAGGCGCTGCGACGGGAGGTACGGGTGAGAGTGGGACTGCTGACCCGGGAGTACCCGCCGGACGTGTACGGCGGCGCCGGCGTCCATGTCGAGTTCCTCGCCCGCGAACTGGCCCGTCTCGTCGACCTGGACGTGCACTGCTGGGGCGAGGGCGGCACGGAGGGGGTGCTGCGCCACCGGCCCTGGCCCGCGCTCGACGGCGCCAACGACGCGCTGCGCACCTTCTCCGTGGACCTCGCCATGGCCGCCGCCCTGGCCGACCGCCATCTGGTCCACTCGCACACCTGGTACGCGGCTCTCGGCGGCCACCTCGCCAAACTCCTCCACGGCATCCCCCACGTGGTCACCGCCCACTCCCTGGAGCCCCTGCGCCCCTGGAAGGCCGAGCAACTCGGCGGCGGATACGCCCTGTCGAGCTGGGCGGAGCGCACCGCGATCGAGGCCGCCGACGCGGTGATCGCCGTCTCCGGTGCCATGCGGGAGGACATCCTCACCTGCTACCCGGCGCTCGCGCCCGACCGGGTCCACGTCGTGCACAACGGCATCGACACCGCCCTCTACCGGCCCGACCCCGCCACCGGCGCCCTGGACCGCATCGGCCTGGACCGCTCCCGGCCCTACGTCCTGTTCGTCGGCCGCATCACCCGCCAGAAGGGCGTACCCCATCTGCTGCGCGCAGTACGGGACATCGACCCCGCCGCGCAGGTCGTGCTCTGCGCCGGGGCACCCGACACGCCCGCCGTCGACCGGGAGTTCCGCGAACTGTTCGGCGAGCTGAGCCGGCGCCGCGCGGGCGTGCACTGGATCCCGCGGATGCTGCCGCGCCCGGACGTGGTGCAGCTCCTCACCCACGCGGCCGCGTTCGTCTGCCCCTCGGTGTACGAGCCGCTCGGCATCGTCAACCTGGAGGCGATGGCCTGTGCCACTCCCGTCGTGGCCTCCCGGGTCGGCGGCATCCCCGAGGTCGTGGAGGACGGCGAAACCGGGGTACTCGTGCCCGTGGACGACGACTTCGAGGCGGGGCTCGCGCGCGCACTGGACGGGCTCCTCGCCGACCCGGAGACCGCCCGGCGGATGGGTGAGGCCGGACGGGAACGGGCGGTGCGGGAGTTCGGCTGGGACGCGGTCGCGCGCCGCACCGTCCGGCTCTACGAGGAGATCCTGGGACGGGCGTAGCGCCCCGCACCGGGGCAGGCGGAATCGGCGAGGGTGAGGGGAGCGGCCATGCGGCGTGGGGGTCCATCGGTGCTCGGGATCGTCCTGGCGGGCGGGGAGGGCAAGCGCCTGATGCCCCTGACCGCGGACCGCGCCAAACCCGCGGTCACCTTCGGCGGCACGTACCGGCTCGTCGACTTCGTCCTGTCCAACCTCGTCAACGGGGACATCCTGCGGATCTGCGTGCTGACCCAGTACAAGTCGCACTCGCTGGACCGGCACATCACCACCACCTGGCGGATGTCCAGCCTGCTGGGCAACTACGTCACGCCCGTCCCGGCCCAGCAGCGGCTCGGCCCCCGCTGGTACCTGGGCAGCGCCGACGCGATCCTGCAGTCCCTGAACCTGGTGCACGACGAACAGCCCGACCACGTCGCCGTGTTCGGCGCCGACCACGTCTACCGCATGGACCCGCGGCAGATGCTCGCCCAGCACATCGAGTCGGGGGCGGGCGTGACGGTGGCCGGCATCCGCGTGCCGCGCGCCGAGTCGTCGTCGTTCGGCGTGATCACGCCCCGGGCGGACGGCCGTACGGTCCAGAGCTTCCTGGAGAAGCCCGCCGACCCGCCGGGCCTGGCCGAGGACCCCGACTGCGTCTTCGCCTCGATGGGCAACTACGTCTTCACCACCAAGGCGCTGATCGAGGCGCTGCACCGGGACGCCGAGGACGAGGACTCGGCACACGACATGGGCGGTTCGATCCTGCCCCAGCTCACCGAGCGGGGCGAGGCGGCGCTGTACGACTTCGGCTCCAGCCACGTGCCCGGTGAGACCAGCCGCGACCAGGGCTACTGGCGGGACGTGGGCACCCTCGACGCCTACTACGACGCCCACATGGACCTGATCGCCGAGCGTCCCGCCTTCAATCTGTACAACCGCGACTGGCCGATCTACACGCACTCGGGCCAGCTCTCGCCCGCCCGCTTCAACGCGGGCGGCATCGCCGGGGAGTCGATCATCAGCTCCGGATGCCTGATCCGCGGTCAGGTCACCCGGTCCGTGCTGTCGCCGGGGGTGGTGGTCGACCCCGGGGCGGTGGTGCAGGGCTCGGTGCTCCACGACAACGTGCACATCGGGCGGGGCGCCGTGGTGCGCGGGGCGGTGCTGGACAAGAACGTCGTGGTGCCGCCGGGCGCGACGATCGGCGTCAACCCGGAGCGGGACGCGGAGCTCTACACCGTCTCCAAGGGCGGAGTGATCGCACTGGGCAAGGGGCAGCGGGTCCGCTGACGCACGGGCCCCGGGGGCGGCCGCCCGAAGGTGACCGTCGGCGCCGACCGCGTCGGCGGCTACTTCGGGATGCGCTCGATCGCCGTGGAGAAGGTGAACGGCGTCCCGCGCACGCTCCTCAACGGCGTACCCGTCTTCCTTCGGCCGCGTCGCCGAGCAGGCCCAGTCCTGGGACCCCACCCGCCTGGTCGACAACCGGTCCGGCCTGAACCTGGGGGCCGACGGAGGCGCCGGCCACATCATGGACGAGCACGGCTACCCGAGCCCCGCCCTGCCGCCCCGCCCGGACGGCGAAGGTGCCCTGGTGAGCGGCGAGTACGGCGGTCTCGGCCTGGCGGTGCCCGGCCCCGCCTGGTCCGTGCGGCAGTCGTATGTCGACGTCGATCCGGCCACGTACACCGACGACTACCTGGCCCGGCTGGAGGAGGTGCGGGCGCTGGTCTGCCGGGGGAGCGACGGCGCCGTCTGCACCCAGATCGCCGACGTCGAGGGCGAGCTGAACGGGCTGACGACCTACGACCGCGCGGTCCTCAAGCCGGACGTGGAGCGCGTACGGGCCGCTCACCAGGCGCTGATCCGCGACGCCTCCCGGGCGGCTCCGGCCGGCCGCCCGGCGGGCTGACCGCACCGGCGGACCGGGCGTGCCCGGCCCGTGGCGCGGGGCGGGCGCGGACCGGGCGGGCCCGGCAGGCCCGCGCCCGCCGCTGCCTGGAGCCGGGCCCGCCGGGGGCCGTCACCCGCCGGGGCGAGCGAACAGCGAACCGGGGCGGCCGCCCGTCCTGCCCGATCCGTCCTCCCGGGAAGCCGGCGGCTCGCGAGGTGGCGGCCTCCCCGCCCCTCCGGGTGTGCGGGGTGTGCACTTCATCCGATAGTAACTGTGCGTAGCGAGATCGTACTTGACCGTAATCGCCGAAGGGCGATTGACTGCTGGTCCACCTTCGTCGATGCGAGGCACGCCCTTGACTTCCGACCTGCTCGCCCCTCTCGACCTCGCGTTCTGGAACATCGAGTCCGCCGAGCACCCGATGCACCTCGGAGCGCTCGGGATCTTCGCCGCGCGGTCACCGGCCGCGGGCGCCCACGCGGCGGACCTGCTCGCGGCCCGCGCCGCCGCGGTGCCCGGACTGCGCATGCGCATCCGCGACGTGTGGGAGCCGCTCGCCCTGCGGCGGCCGCTCTCCTTCGGCGGCGCCGCCCGCGAACCCGACCCCGGCTTCGACCCCCTCGACCACGTCCGGCTGCACGCGCCCGCCGCCGACTTCCACACCCCGGCGGGCCGCCTCATGGAGCGCCCGCTGGAGCGCGGCCGGCCGCCGTGGGAGGCGCATGTGCTGCCCGGGCGCGACGGCGCGTCGTTCGCCGTGCTGTTCAAGTTCCACCACGCCCTCGCCGACGGGCTGCGCGCGCTCACCCTCGCCGCGGCGATCCTCGACCCGGTGGACGCCCCGGCGCCCCGCCCGCGCCCGGCGGGGCCCCGGCGCGGCGGGCCGCCGGACGCGCGCGGACTGCCGGAAGTGCTGCGCGGCGTCCTGTCCGGCGCGGGCCGCGCCCTGGACATCGGCGCCGGTGTCGCCCTGTCCACCCTCGACGCGCGCACCTCGCCCGCGCTCACCGCCGGGCCCTCCGGTACCCGCCGCACCGCCGGCGCGACCGTCGACCTCGACGACGTGCACCGCATCCGCAAGGCCGAGGGCGGCACCGTCAACGACGTCCTGATCGCGGTCGTCGCCGGCGCCCTGCGCCGCTGGCTCGACGAACGCGGCGACGGCAGCGAGGGCGTGGCACCCCGCGCCCTGATCCCGGTCTCCAGGCGCCGCCCGCGCACCGCGCAGCCGCCGGGCAACCGGCTCTCCGGCTACCTGATACGGCTGCCCGTCGGCGATCCCGACCCGCTCGGCCGCCTCGGCGCGGTCCGCGCCGTGATGGACCGCAACAAGGACGCCGGACCCGACCGCGGACCCGGCGCCGTCGCCCTGCTCGCCGACCACGTGCCGGCGCTCGGGCACCGGCTCGGCGGACCCCTGGTCGGCCAGGCCGCCCGGCTCTGGTTCGACATCCTGGTCACCAGCGTGCCGCTGCCCGGCCCCGGCCTGAGGCTCGGCGGCCACCCGCTCACCGCCGTCCACCCCTTCGCGCCGCTGGCCCCCGGACACGCCCTGGCGGTCGCCGTCTCCACCTACCGCGGACGCGTCCACTACGGGCTGGTCGCCGACGCCGAGGCCGTGCCCGATCTCGACCGGCTCGCCCGCGCCCTGCCGGAGGAGGTGGAGACGTTGCTCACGGCCTGCGCCCCCTGACCGGCGCGGGTTTGGCGGCACCGCCCGGAGCTCCGTAGACTTCCGCGTTCGAAAGCGGGCGCGAGTCGGAGCGCCGCAACGGGTGACCAGGGAACGGCAGCGGCGATGACGGTGACAGACAACGGCCCGGCGGCCACGGACGAGGCGACCACGCCCTCCTACGGCCCCGGCATCGACCCGGAGCGCCTGGCCGTCTGCCTCGGCGTGCTGGAGGAACTCGACAAGCTGGACGTCGACCATCCCGACGCGATCAAGGTGCGCCGGGCCACCTCGCACATCTACCGCACGGTCAAACAGCGCCGCCGCCAGGAGCGCCGGGCCGCCAAGACCGCCCACGACCGGGCGGTCACCGAGGCCACCGCCACCGGCTCCGCCGAGCGGATCGACGACGAGACCGAGGGCGTCCTGCCCTCCTCCAAGGTCGAGCCCGGCCGGATCGCGGGGATACTCCAGCGCCCGCGCTCCTGCTACATCTGCAAGACGCGGTACGTCGAGGTCGACTACTTCTACCACCAGCTCTGCCAGAAGTGCGCCGCCGAGAACCGGGCCCGGCGCGACGCCCGCACCGACCTCGCCGGCAAGCGGGCGCTGCTCACCGGCGGCCGGGCCAAGATCGGCATGTACATCGCGCTCAGGCTGCTGCGCGACGGCGCGCACACCACGATCACCACACGCTTCCCCAACGACGCGATCCGCCGCTTCAAGGCCCAGCCCGACAGCGACGAGTGGATCCACCGGCTGAAGATCGTCGGCATCGACCTGCGCGACCCGGCCCAGGTCGTCGCGCTCGCCGAGTCGGTCGCCGCCGCCGGCCCGCTCGACATCCTGATCAACAACGCGGCGCAGACCGTACGCCGCTCCCCGCAGGCGTACAGCGAACTGGTCGCCGCCGAGTCCGGCCCGCTGCCCGCCGGTGAACTGCCCGCCGCCGAGGTGATCGGCACCTTCGGCTCCGGCGCGGTCGCCGAGCTCCCGGTCGCCGGGGGCGGCGCGCTCACCGCCCAGGAGGTCACCGACCTCGCGCTGGTCTCCGGCTCCGCGTCCCTGGAGCGCATCGCGGCGGGCACGGCGATCGACGCGGGCGGCCTGGTACCCGACCTGCACGACACCAACAGCTGGGTGCAGACGGTCGACGAGGTCACGCCGATCGAGCTGCTGGAGGTCCAGCTGTGCAACTCGACGGCGCCGTTCATCCTGATCAGCCGGCTGCGCCCGGCGATGGCCGCGTCCCCGGCCCGGCGCCGGTACATCGTCAACGTCTCCGCCATGGAGGGCGTCTTCGCCCGCGGCTACAAGGGCGCCGGCCACCCCCACACCAACATGGCCAAGGCCGCCCTGAACATGCTCACGCGCACCAGCGCCCAGGAGATGTTCGACAAGGACGGCATCCTGATGACGGCCGTCGACACCGGCTGGATCACCGACGAGCGCCCGCACCCCGACAAGGTCCGCCTCGCGGAGGCCGGTTTCCACGCCCCGCTCGACCTCGTCGACGGTGCCGCCCGTGTCTACGACCCCATCGTGCGCGGTGAGGCGGGCGAGGACCTGTACGGCGTCTTCCTGAAGGACTACGCGCCCGGCAAGTGGTGACGGCGGGCGGGTGGTGCTCCCCGCCCGGCGCCGGCCCGCCCGCCGCCGGGCGGGCGGGGGGTCAGTCCACCGCGCCCAGCCGGGAGTTGCCCGCCGCGACCAGTTCCAGCAGCGTGCGCCAGTCCTCCAGCACCCCCGCGTCGAAGACGGCGTCGCGGCCCTCCTCGGCCGCCTGGCGCAGGCTCAGCAGGTCGTCGTCGGCCCAGGCGCCCGGGTCGTCCTGGTGGCGCAGCAGGCGGGCGACACGGTCACCGAGCAACGACCGTACCGCCGCGGCCGTGCGGCCGCCGCGGCCTGCCCGATCGCCGGGCCACAGGAGCCGGCCGACCGGGTGCACCAGCCCGGCCACCTGGAGCTCCTTGTCGGCGGGACGGCCGCGGCGCAGCAGCGCGGCGGTCCGCAGCGCGTGGTCGTGCAGGTCGACCGGGGCGCCGCCGTGACCGGCGGCGTCCCGTGTGCCCCGGCAGGCGTACAGCAGGTCCATCAGCTCCTCGACGCCGCGCAGCTCCATGCGTCCGTCCTCCCGTGAGAAGGCCGTTGCCGTCCGCCAGCAGAGCATGGCCTCCTTGCGGCCCGGCCAACGGCACTTGAACGGCCCGGCCACGTCGGTGGCGGCCGTGCCGGACGGGAGCGAAGGGGACGGCGTCCATCGGCCCATGGGTTCCCCGTGGCCGGGCGGTATGCGCGGGCAGCGCCGGAACGTAGGCCGAACGGGTGAGAGCTCGGGCGGAGCGCACGAGGGCGCGCAGCGCACACCGGGCCCGCCGGACGCGCTGCGAAACGTCATGGTTACCCCAAGTTTTCGCTCCTATCGAGCGGCCCCCCGCTCATTTGGTTAATCTGGTGCGGACGGGCAGCACCAAGGGGCCCCAACCCGCACCCACGGCCCGTCTGGGACAAGCCGGCGCACCACGGCCTGCTCTCACCCGAGTTACCGGCGCCACCGCGTCCGAGCTGCTTTCGACCGAAACCCGAGCGGGCGTCAGGTGAGGGACGGCAGACTGGCCGGCGACGCCCGAGGGTGACCGACACATAAGGAGTGCGCGGTGACACCGGAGAAGACCAATCGCGAACAGCGCCCCACGGAACGCGCGGAGCGCGCGGGCCGCCGACCGGGCGAGATCGGCAGCCTCGACGTGTGGGCCCGCTCCGCCCCCATCCGTCTCGCGGGCTACGAGGAAGACCTCGCCGAGCCGCACATCCTGCCCAGCGTGGACTGAACACGCGGCGGGGAGCCCGCCGCGACCGCCGGCCGCATGGGCGTGCGACACTCACGCCCATGCTGATCAGGGAAGCGACGGCCGCCGACTGGCCGCACATCTGGCCGTTCTGGCACCGCATCGTCTCCGCCGGCGAGACCTATACCTGGGACCCGCAGACCACCGAGGAGCAGGCCCGGGCCCTGTGGATGAGCCCCGTCAAGCGGGTCTTCGCCGTCGAGGACGACGGCGGCGCCGTCATCGCCTCCGCCTACCTCACCCCCGGCTACGGGGGCCCCGCCGCGCGGATCGCCAACGCCGGCTTCATGGTCGATCCCGGCCACGCGGGGCGCGGCACCGGCCGCGCCCTCGCCGAGCACGTCCTGGCCGCAGCCAAGGCCGACGGCTATCGCGGCATGGTGTTCAACGCCGTCGTGGAGACCAACCCGGCCGTCGCGCTGTGGACCTCCCTCGGGTTCACGATCCTCGGCACCGTACCGGACGCGTTCGAACACCCGCGGCACGGCCGGGTGGGCCTGCACATCATGTACCGGGCGCTGTAGCGCCACCGGAGCCGCGAGCGACGCACGGCTGCGGGAACACCCGTGCCCCGCCGGACGGTTCGGCACACGCGTCGTCCCACCCGGCTCCCGGGTCGCACACCTGCGCGGACTGTCGCCCGGCCGGGTTGAGTGTCCGGGGCGGCCGCGGCGGCTTCCGCGCCTGCCGCCGTACGGGCACCGTGCCGGTCCTCCGCGCCACGGCCCCGGCCGGGCGCCGCACGTCCCGGCGCACCAGCGGCTGTCTCCGGCCGCCGCCGGTGCGGCCCCCGGCGGCCGGACACCGCGGCGGCTCGGCGCGGGTGCCGTCTCCTTCCGGTGGACCGCCCCGCGATGGGGCGCGCGGGCGGCCGGTGCCCCGGAGCCGGAGGCGGGCCCGGCACGGTTCGGGCCGTACCGGGTGGGGGAGCTTCACACCACGCCGGGTCCGCGACCCGCGGGCCCGCCCGGTCACCGCCGCAGTCCGCCGAAGCCGTCCGCACCCCAGCCACGGAGCACCCGCATGCATGACGACCGCACCCTGGTCGAAGGCCGCCTCCGGCGCGTCCTCGACGAACGCATCCGTCCCGCCGTGTACCCCGAGTCCCTGCCGCTGGGCGTCGCGGTGTGGCACGCGCCCGGCGAGCCGGTCCCGGTCGGCGAGGGCCTGGCCGCCCGGCCCGAACCCGTCGCGGTGGGCGCCCGCTGGGGCGCGCCCTGGGGCACCAGCTGGTTCCGGGTCACCGGAACCGTGCCCCAGGCCTGGGCGGGCAGGACCGTCGAGGCCATCCTCGACCTCGGCTTCGACGAGAGCATGCCCGGCTTCCAGTGCGAGGGCCTGGTGTACCGGCCCGACGGCACCCCGGTGAAGGGCCTCAACCCGCGCACCCCCTGGGTGCGCGTCGGCGCCCCCGCCGAGGGCGGCGAGGAGGTGCGCCTGCACATCGAGGCCGCCTCCAACCCCGTCATCATGGGCCCGCGCCCCTTCGCGCCGACGCCGCTCGGCGACCCGCGGACGGCGGGCGGCGAGCCGCAGTACACCCTCACCCGCATGGACCTCGCCGTCTTCGACGAGACGGTGTGGCAGCTCGTGATCGACTTGGAGGTGCTCGGCGAGCTGATGGCCGAGCTGCCCGTGGACTCACCGCGCCGCTGGGAGATCCTGCGCGCGGTGGAGCGGGCCCTGGACGCCGTCGACCTCCAGGACGTGGGCGGCACCGCCGCCGGTGCCCGTTCGCGGCTCACCGGCGTCCTCTCCCCCCCCGCCGTCCCCTCCGCGCACCGCGTCAGCGCCGTCGGCCACGCCCACATCGACTCGGCGTGGCTGTGGCCGCTGCGCGAGACCGTCCGCAAGGTCGCCCGGACCGCCGCCAACATGACCGCGCTGCTGGACGACGAGCCGGACTTCGTCTTCGCCATGTCGCAGGCCCAGCAGTGGGCGTGGGTGAAGGAACACCGGCCCGAGGTGTGGGCGCGGGTGAAGAAGGCGGTGGCCGAGGGGCGGTTCGTGCCGGCCGGCGGCATGTGGGTGGAGTCGGACACCAACATGCCCGGGTCGGAGGCGATGGCCCGGCAGTTCGTGCACGGCAAACGGTTCTTCCTCGACGAGTTCGGCATCGAGAACGAGGAGGCCTGGCTGCCGGACACCTTCGGCTTCGCCGCCGGCCTGCCGCAGATCATCAAGGCGGCCGGATCGAAGTACCTGCTGACGCAGAAGATCTCCTGGTCCCAGACGAACACGTTCCCGCACCACACCTTCCGGTGGGAGGGCATCGACGGAACCCGGATCTTCACGCACTTCCCGCCCGCCGACACCTACAACTGCGCCATGACGGGCAGCGAGCTCGCCCACGCCGTCCGCTCCTTCCGGGAGAAGGGCGCGGCCCGCCACTCCCTCGCCCCGACCGGCTGGGGCGACGGGGGCGGCGGCACCACCCGCGAGATGGTCGCCCGCGCGGCCCGGCTGCGCGACCTCGAAGGCTCGCCGACCGTGACGTGGGAGACGCCCCGGGAGTTCTTCGCCAAGGCCGCCGCCGAGTACCCCGACGCGCCCGTGTGGGCGGGCGAGCTCTACCTCGAACTGCACCGCGCCACCCTCACCAGCCAGGCCCAGACCAAGCAGGGCAACCGCCGCAGCGAACACCTCCTGCGCGAAGCCGAGCTGTGGGCGGCCACCGCCGCCGTGCGCACCGGATTCCCGTATCCGTACCAGGAGCTGGACCGCGTCTGGAAGACGGTCCTGCTGCACCAGTTCCACGACATCCTGCCCGGCTCCTCCATCGCCTGGGTCCACCGCGAGGCGCGCGCCACCTACGCGCGGATCGCCGGGGAGCTGACCGGCGTCATCGAAGCCGCCCAGCGCGCCCTGGCCGGCGAGGGCGGACTCCCCCTCGTCTTCAACGCCGCCCCGCACGCCCGGTCCGGTGTCCCGGCGGGCGGCGCGCGCACCCCCGTCACCGAGGGCCGCACGACCCTCACGGCCCGCCCCGGCGGCGGACACGTCCTGGACAACGGCCTGCTGCGGATCGAGATCGACGCCCGGGGCCTGGTGGTGTCCGCGTACGACGTCGGGGCCGACCGCGAGACGATCGCCCCCGGCCTGGCGGCGGGCCTGCTCCAGCTCCACCCCGACCTGCCGAACATGTGGGACGCCTGGGACGTCGACGCGTTCTACCGCCACTCGGTCACCGACCTCACCGACGCCGACGAGATCACCCCGGGCGAGGACGGTACGTCGGTACGGATCGTCCGCGCCTTCGGCTCCTCTCGCGCCACCCAGGTGCTGACCCTGCCGGCGGGGGAGCGGCGGCTGCTGCTGGACACCGAGGTCGACTGGCACGAGACGGAGAAGTTCCTCAAGCTCGCCTTCCCGCTCGACCTGCACGCCGACCGGTACGCGTCGGAGACCCAGTTCGGGCACGTCTACCGGCCCACGCACACCAACACCAGCTGGGAGACGGCCAAGTTCGAGGCGTGCAACCACCGCTTCGTCCATCTGGCGGAACCGGGCTGGGGCGTCGCCCTCGTCAACGACGCGACCTACGGGCACGACGTGACCCGCACGGTCCGCGGCGGCCACGATGGGGGGACCACCACGACGGTCCGCGCCTCCCTGCTGCGCGCCCCGCGCTTCCCCGACCCGGAGACCGACCAGGGCGTGCACCGCTTCCGGCACGCGCTCCTGCCGGGCGCCGGGATCGGCGACGCCGTGCGCGAGGGGTGGCGGATCAACCTGCCGGAACGGCGGCTGTCCGGAGCCCGGGAGGTCGTCCCGCTGGTGACGTCCGACCGGGACGCGGTCGTGATCACGGCCGTGAAGCTGGCCGACGACGGCGGCGGCGACGTGGTGGTCCGCTTCCACGAGGCGCACGGCGGACGGGCCCGGGCCACGCTGACCGCGGGCTTCGCCGTCGCGGACGTCACGGTGACCGACCTGCTGGAACGCCCGCTCGCGGGGGAGCCCGCCCCTCGGGCCGAGGGCGACCGGATCGCCGTACGGCTGCGGCCGTTCCAGCTCATGACCCTGCGGCTGCGGCGGGCCTGACCGCTACGGCCGCCGCGCCGCCCCCGCCAGCCGGGTGGGCGGCAGATACTCCCGCACATACGCGCGGTCCCAGCAGGCGCCCGTCTCCCGCAGCTCGCGCCAGGTGGTGTACCGGTAGCGGAACAGCCGGGCGCGGACGTACCGCGGCGGCGCGTCCGGCGGGAACGGCGAGCGGCGCAGCAGCCGCAGGGTGGCGGGGTCGCTCTCCAGGAGCCGCTCCACCAGGGTGCCGAACCACGACCCCGCGTACGCCGGTGACAGCGCGGCGAACCACATCAGCCAGTCCAGCCGCAGATGGTACGGGGCGAACTGGCGCGGCCACCGCCGCGGGTCACCGGGCTTGCCCTTGAACTCGTACTCCCGCCAGTCGGAGTCCTCGCGCGGCACCGCGTCGGCCGTGCCCTCGATCACCACCTCGTACCGGATCCGGCTGACGCTGCCGAACGCGCCGTAGGTGTTGACCAGATGCAGCGGGTCGAAGGAGCGGTTCATCACCTGGCGGCGGGAGAGCATGTTACGGACCGGCTGGTAGCTGAGGAACACCAGCAGCGCGCCCACCGCGAGAACGACGATCTCGTACCACAGCGGGGCGCCCGGCACCGCCGGCGGATCGGCCGGGAACCGCACCGCCGACAGGGCCAGCACGATGGTGATCCAGTTCAGCCAGGAGAAGTTGCCCGACAGCACCAGCCACAGCTGGGTGAGGATCATCAGGGCGGCGGCGGCCGTGGCGATGGGCTGCGGGGTGAACAGCAGGAAGGGCACCACCAGCTGGGTGACGTGGTTGGCGGCC
This sequence comes from Streptomyces sp. NPDC052020, assembly GCF_040680575.1. Taxonomy (NCBI): domain Bacteria; kingdom Bacillati; phylum Actinomycetota; class Actinomycetes; order Kitasatosporales; family Streptomycetaceae; genus Streptomyces; species Streptomyces sp. NPDC052020. The sequence continues at coordinate 179,874 of NZ_JBFAWY010000013.1, read as the reverse complement.
ACCTCCACGCGGTGCAGGGGTTTGGGCAGATGGTGGAAGAACCAGCTCAGCGGGCCCGGCATCGGCTGGGTCTCGTGGTGGTAGTCCAGACACGCCAGCTTCCGCCAGCACGCGTCCCCGCGCATCTTGATCAGCCCCGCGCCGAACTCCACCCGGAACAGGATCCACCGCAGCAGGAACAGCACCACGACCGGCGGCGCCACCTCGTCGTTGCCGAGCAGGACGGCGACGAAGCCGACCTCCAGCAGCAGCGACTCCCACCCGAACGAGTACCAGGTCTGCCCGACGTTCACGACCGACAGGTACAGCGCCCACGGCACCAGCCACAGCAGCATCGCGCCCCACAGCGGCAGCAGCGCGTCCAGCCCCGCGAGCAGCGCCGCCGACACCGCGCAGCCCGCCCACGCGCACGCCCCGAAGAACCGGTCGGAGTAGTGCAGCTGGAACAGGCTCGGCGCCCGCCGGAACGGCACCCGCTCGGTGAAGCGGGGCACGGGCAGCAGGCCGCGCTCGCCGATCAGCGCCCGGAACTGCAAGGCGGCCGTCAGGAAAGCGACCAGATACACGGCGGCCAGAGCCCGCTGGAAGACCAGCCGGCTCAGCCAGTAGTCGGGTGCGGTGAACCACTCCACGGCCGTGCGCTCCTTCCACCATTCTCGCGCCGGAACGCTCTGTCACTCCTGTCCGGATCCCCCGGGTGACCGTCCGTGTACCGCCGCTCCGGTTGCGTAACCCGAGCGAGTGGACCGGCACCGTTTTCGGCGGCCCCACGGACGTCTTCGGCAGCTGAGGCCGGGCGGTGACCGGGTGTGCCGAAGGAGTGCCGAACTCGAAGAATCGGGCAAATCCTGGCAAGGTAGGGCCATGGTTGATCGGGGAGCGAGCGCCCTGTCCCTCCCGGACGAGTGGCCCGCCCGCCCGGAGCCGATCCTGGCGCTCAACCGCATGGGCAGCTTCGACTGGGATCTGGACAGCGGCCTGTTCCACATGGACGCCCAGGCCCACGAGGTGTTCGACCTGCGTCCCGAGGAGTTCGACGGGCGGCCCGAGAGCCTGTCCCCGCGCGTCCCGCAGGCCGAAGGGCGGCGCCTGGACGCCCTCGTCGCCCAGGCCATGAAGGACGGCAGCGAGAACTACGGCACGTACTTCCGCCTGCGGTGCCGGGACGGCACGCTGCGCTGGACCCACACCCAGGGCTACATCCGGCGCGACGAGAGCGGCCGCCCCCACCGGATCGTCGGCATCGTGCGGGACGCCACCGAGGAGGTCGGCGACCTGGAGGCCCGCCGCGCGCAGGCCGCCCAGGACGAGGCCCGCCGCCGGCAGACCGACGTCGTCCAGGTCGCCACGGCCGCCCTCGCCCACGCCCGCACCGTGAACGACGTGATGGACGCCCTGCGGGACACCCACGGCCTCACCCGCCTGGGCGCCACCAGTCTCGTGATGGGCCTGGTCGAGGGCGGCCGCATCCGGCTGGTCGCCGACGGCCCCGACAACGGCTTCGTCCCCGGCACCCGGATCACCCGGATCGACGAGCCCTACCCGATGAGCGAGGCCGTGCGCACCCTCAGTCCGCGCTTCATCGAGTCGCCGGAGGAGTTCGCGGAGCGTTACCCGGTCCTGTGGCCGCACCTTACCCACCTGCACATCACCGCCGCCGCCTACCTGCCGCTGATCGCCCAGGCCCGCCCGATCGGGGCGATGGGCCTGCTCTACAGCGACCGGCGCGGATTCTCGCCCGAGGACCGCAACGTGCTCGTCGCCCTCGGCAGCGGCATCGCGCAGAGCCTGCAACGGGCGATGCTCTACGAGCAGGAGATGGACCTCGCCCAGGGCCTCCAGCAGGCCATGCTGCCGCGCACCATCCCCAGCGTGCCCGGCTGCGACGTCGCCGTCCGCTATCGTGCCGCCACCCTCGGCGGCTCCCTGGGCCGCGACATCGGGGGCGACTGGTACGACCTCATCCCGCTGCCCGGCGGACGCGTCGGCGCCGTCATCGGCGACGTCCAGGGCCACGACACGCACGCCGCCGCCGTCATGGGCCAGCTGCGCATCGTCCTGCGCGCCTACGCCGCCGAGGGACACACCCCGGCCACCGTGATGGCCCGCGCCTCCGTCTTCCTCCACGAACTCGACACCGACCGCTTCGCCACCTGCCTGTACGCGGAGGCCGACCTGGCCACCGGCGTGGTCCAGGTGGTCCGGGCGGGGCACATCGACCCGCTGGTGCGCCACCCCGACGGAACCTGCCGCCGGGTGCCCGTCGAGGGCGGGATGCCGCTCGGCCTGTCCGCCGAGTTCGGGCGGCTCGCCTACCCGGTCGGCACCCTGGAGCTCGATCCGGGCAGCACCCTGCTGCTGTGCACCGACGGCCTGGTGGAGACGCCCGGCGCCGATCTCGACGACGGCGTGCAGGCCCTCGCGGCGCTCGTCGCCGCCGGACCGGAGGACGTCCGGGACCTCGCCGGCCGGCTCATCGAGGTCTTCGAGGACCGCGGCGGCGAGGACGACGTGGCGCTGCTCCTGCTGCGCCGCCGCGGCCTGGACGCCCCGCGCTCCGGCGGGCGGCTCCAGCAGCACGTGGCCCCCGGCGACCCCGAGGCGCTGACCGGGGCCCGGCACATGATCCGCGCCGCGGTCCGCGCCTGGGGCGCCGCGGGCCAGGCCGACGAGATCGAGCTGGCCGCCGGCGAACTGCTCACCAACGCCCTCATGCACACCGAGGGCGCGGCCATCGTCACCCTGCGGGTCCTCACCGGCGCCGACCGCAGGCTGCGCGTGGAGGTCGAGGACTCCTCCAGCGCCCTGCCGCGCCACCGGGAGGCGGGGGAGACCGGGGTCTCCGGACGGGGGCTGGTCCTGGTCGAGACGCTCGCCGAGGCATGGGGGGTCGAGGCCCGGGGCGGCGGCAAGTGCGTGTGGTGCGAGTTCGTGGTGCCCCGGCGGGAGTGAGCCGCCTGGCACGACCGGCGCCGGGTGGGCAGTCTGGACGTATGCCGGAACTGCCCGAGGTCGAGGCGCTCGCGGACTTCCTCACCGAGCACCTCGTCGGCCGCACGATCGTACGGGTGCTGCCCGTGGCCGTCAGCGTCCTGAAGACGTACGACCCTCCGGTCACGGCCGTGGAGGGCCACGAGGTCGCCGCCGTGCGCCGGTACGGCAAGTTCCTCGGCATCGCGACGGCCGGCGGCCCGCATCTGGTGATCCACCTGGCCCGCGCCGGCTGGCTGCACTGGAAGGACCCGCTGCCCGGCGGCATGCCCCGCCCCGGCAAGGGCCCGCTGGCGCTGCGCGTCGCCCTGGAGACCGGGGAGGGCTTCGACCTGACCGAGGCGGGCACCCAGAAGCGGCTCGCGGTGTACGTCGCCGGGGACCCGCGGGAGGTACCGGGCGTCGCGCGCCTGGGGCCCGACCCGCTCGCCGCCGACTTCGACGAGGCCCGCCTGGCCGCCCTGCTGAAGGACGAGCGCCGGCAGCTCAAGGGCGCGCTGCGCGACCAGAGCCTGATCGCGGGCGTCGGCAACGCCTACAGCGACGAGATCCTGCACGCCGCGAAGATGTCCCCGTTCAAACTGGCCGCCTCCCTCACCCCCGAGGAGACCGCGCGCCTGTACGAGGCGCTGCGCGTCACGCTCACCGAGGCCGTCGAACGGGCCCGGGGCCTGGCGGCCGGACGGCTGAAGGCCGAGAAGAAGAGCGGCCTGCGCGTCCACGGGCGCACCGGTGAGCCCTGCCCGGTGTGCGGCGACACCATCCGCGAGGTCTCCTTCAGCGACTCCTCGCTCCAGTACTGCCCGACCTGCCAGACCGGCGGCAAGCCGCTGGCGGACCGCAGGCTGTCGCGGCTGCTCAAGTAGGGCCCGGCTGCCCCCGGCCCGCCGTCGCCGGCCTGACGCGCCCGGCCGGCCGGAGGCAGGCGCGTGAGGGGCCACGTCCCCGGACAGTCGCCGCGCCCCGATCCTCGTAGTCGACGCACTCGGGGCAGGGCCCGGTGCGGCGCGAGGGCGTCCAAGGCGTCGCGAGGCGGACGGGAGTTCGACGACGGGGCCTGGAGCAGCCCTAGAACAGGTGGATGGCGAGATGGCCGAGGGGCAGGCCCAGCTGCCACGCCGGGGTCCACACCTTCGGTCCCTCGTCCTCACCGGCCGCCGCCGGTCCGCCCGGCACGGCGTTGAGGTCGGGTGCGAGCAGTTCGGTCTCCCGCAGCCAGCGCCACGCCTCCCGGGCCAGCTCCAGGTCCGGGCCGGGCCGGCCGGGGGCGCCGGCGGCCACCTCGTCCAGGCGCTCGCGCACCCATTCCTGCCAGGGCTGGTCGTAGGCGGTCAGGGAGAGCCAGGTCTCCAGTCGTGAGACGACCCGGACGCCGGGCAGCTCTCCCTCGGTGTCGGACAGGAAGACCGTCAGCGCCAGCGCGTCCCGGCCCGCGCGGAACTCGAACGACGTCGGCGGCATCAGGTCGCCGGTGCGCAGCAGCTCGTCGGCGATGTACTCGGCGTACAACCACGCCATGGGGACGACGAGTTCACCGTCGCCGGTGCCGTCCGTGCCCTCGTGACCTCTGTGCAGCATCCCTTCCTGCCTTCCTCCGGTGCGTAGGCGTCGCCCGGTCCCGGGCCTTCCGGGTCCGGAACACGGACGGGACCAGCCGATTACCCCACCGGTCTCTTCGGCAAGGCGCTTTACGGAGGTTTGACCCGGCCGCCCGTTTCACCGCAGGTCGGTGGTGTAACCCGGCAGAACCCTGCGCAGGGCGCGCAGCGCGTAGTATGCGCGGGACTTCACGGTACCGGGCGGAATGCCCAGGGCCGTCGCCGCTTCCGCCACAGTCGCCCCTTCGAAATACACGAGCACCAGGACTTCACGGTGTTCCGGCGTGAGTGTCTTCACAGCCTCGCGTACGTCCAGCGCGGCGGCGGCCCGCTCGGCGTGATCGGCGCACACGCGCGCGTTCTCCAAGGCGGCGGCGTCGCCGACCTCCGCGGGCCGCGCCTGCCGGGCCCGCCGCGCGTCGATCGCCAGCCGCCGGGCCACGGTGAGCAGCCAGGGCCGTACGGAGTCGAAGGCGTCGGCGCGCAGGGCCTCCGGGTGCTGCCAGGCGCGGACCAGGGTCTCCTGCACCAGGTCCTCGGCGCGCTGCCGGTCGCCGTCGCACAGCCGCAGCAGCAGCGCGAACAGCGGCCGGCCGTGCTCGCGCTGGAGCGCGGCGAGCTCGTGCTCGGCGGTCGTCGCGTTCGTCGGGTGGGAGAGGATTCCGGCCGTCATGGCCGTATGGCATCGCAGGGCGCCCCTCGGGGACAGCCCGCGCACCGCGGAGTGCGGCGGGCGGTCGATCGCGTCGGCGAACGGTTCGACGAACGGTCGGCCCGGCCCGCTCGCGGGTGCCGGACGGGCTAATGAGCGTGTCGGAGCCGTCCGCCGCGGCGCGAGACTCCTTATCTGTTTTGTAGGTAAATGTGAATTTCATGCGCCGAGTCACCGAACGGGGTGAGCGGATGATCACACGCAGCAGACAGGTGGCCCTGGTTCTGACGGCCGTCCTCACCGCGGGCGCGGCCTGCCAGGCCCGCGACCGGGAACCCTCCGGACGCTCGGCGCCGCCCTCCGCCGACGCCTTCACCCTGGTCGCTTCCGGCGACGTCCTGCCGCACAGCTCGGTCATCGAGCGGGCCGCCTTCGACGCGGGCGGCACCGGTTACGACTTCCGCCCCATGCTCGCCGGCGTCGAACCCGTCGTCTCGGGCGCCGACGTGGCCCTGTGCCACATGGAGACGGTGTACGGCGAGAACGGCGACTACACCGGCTACCCCACCTTCAAGTCGCCGCCCGAGGTGGCCCGGGGCCTGGCCGCCACGGGCTACGACGGCTGCTCCACCGCCTCCAACCACAGCCTCGACGACGGCGCCGACGGCATCCACCGCACCCTGAACGCCCTGGACCGCGCGGGAGTGCGGCACGCCGGCTCGGCCCGTACCGAGGGCGAGGCCCGGACCGTCACGATCCTGCGCGCGGGCCGCGCCCGCCTGGCCCACCTCGCCTACACCTACGACACCAACGGCCACCCGATGCCGCCCGGGCGGCCGTGGGCGGTGAACCTCATCGACGCCGACCGGATCCTCGCGGACGCCCGCGCGGCGCGACGGGCCGGCGCCGACGTGGTCGCCGTCTCCCTGCACTGGGGGACGGAGTGGCGGGACGACCCCGACGAGCGGCAGCTGGCGCTGGCCCGGCGGCTCACCGCGGCCCGCACGGCGGGCCGCCCCGACATCGATGTGATCCTCGGCACCCATGCCCATGTGCCGCAGCCGTACCAGAGGGTCAACGGGACCTGGGTGGTCTACGGCATGGGCGATCAGATCGCCGGCCGGATGGTGAACCACGACGGCGTGGCGGACCCGCGCGGCAACGAGTCGACGATCGCCCGCTTCACCTTCGCCCCGCCCGCCCGGCCCGGCGGACGCTGGGAGGTGCGGAAGGCCGAGTTCGTCCCCCAGCTGTTCGACGTCGACGCCGGCCGCGTGGTCGACCTCAACCGGGCGATCGCCCGGGGCGCCCAGGCGCGCGCGGTGCGCGACCGGATCCGGGACGTGGTGCTCAGCCGGGGCGCCGCGCGGGACGGGCTGGTGATGGGGGAGTAGCCCGCGTCAGGTCTCGGCGACGTGACGGCGCACCGCCGACGGCGCCGGGCACCGCCCGCGGCCTGATCCAGACGAAAGACCCTAACGCCGGGCCAGCTCCGACCTCCGGTACGAGTACCCGAAGTAGATCACGAGCCCGAGCGCGAACCACACGGCGAACCGCACCCAGGTCTGCCACTGGAGGAACGTGATCAGCCAGATGGAGAAGACGACACCCAGCGCCGGCACGAACGGCATCCACGGCGTGCGGAAGGTGCGCGGCAGGTCGGGCTGCCGGTAGCGCAGCACGATCACCGCCGTGCACACCACCGCGAACGCCAGCAGGATGCCGATGTTGGTCAGCTCGGCCGCCTCGCCGATCGGCAGGAACCCGGCGATGGCGGCCGACGCGGCCCCGACGATCCAGGTGACCCGGGTGGGCACGTGCCGCGTCGGGTGCGTCTTGGCGAACCACCGGGGCAGCAGACCGTCCCGGGACATGCTGAACCACACCCGGGTCACCCCGAGCATGAACGTGAACATGACGGTGAGGATGCCGATGATCGCGCCCACCGCGATGACGTCCGCCAGCCCGCCCAGCCCCACCGACTTGAACGCCGTCGAAAAACCGCTCTCCTTGTCGATGTCCTCGTAGTCCTGCATACCCGTCAGCACCAGGCAGGCGGCCGCGTACAGCACCATCGAGACGGCGAGCGAGTAGATGATCGCCTTCGGCATGTGCCGCTGCGCGTCCTTGGACTCCTCGGCCGCCGTCGACATCGCGTCGTAGCCGAAGACGGCGAAGAACACCGTCGCCGCGCCCGTGAACGCCCCGCCGACGCCGTACGGGAAGAACGGGTTGTAGTGCGCCGTGTCGATGTGGAAGACCCCGACCGCGACCACCAGCAGCACCACCAGCACCTTCAGCACGACCACCACCATCTCGAAGCGGGCGGCGTTCTTGATGCCGAGGGTGAGCAGATACGCGATGAACAGACACAGCACCGCCGCGAACAGATCGACCTTGTGCCCCTCCCCGGTGCCGGGCGCCCCCAGCATCCAGGCCGGCAGGTCGGCGCCCATCTCACCGACGAGGAAACTGAAGTAGCCGGAGATGCCGATGGCGACCACCGCGACGATCGCCGTGTACTCCAGCAGCAGGTCCCAGCCGATGAACCAGCCCGCGAGCTCGCCGAGCACCGCGTAACCGTAGGTGTAGGCGGAGCCCGCCTTCGGGATCAGCCCGGCGAACTCCGCGTACGACAGCGCCGCCGCGGCGCTCGCGACACCGGCGATGAGGAAGGAGACGAGGACCGCGGGACCCGCCGTGCCGTTGGCGACCGTCCCGGCGAGGGTGAAGATGCCCGCGCCGATGATGCCGCCCACCCCGATCGCGGTCAGCTGCCACAGTCCCAGCGACCGCTCCAGCCGCGTGCCCTCACCGACCTCCGTCTCCTCGATGTGCTCGATCGGTTTGCGGCGGAGAATCCCCTCGCTCCGACGGAACCCGGCCATGCTCCTCACCTCTTCGTGATCGGCAAACGGCTGACGGCGGATCATGATGGCCCAGCCGCGTCCGGGACGGAAGACGCCACGCACACCCGCGCGGCACACCGGGCTCCGGCCGCCGGGCGCGGCTGCGGCACCACCGTCTACGGCACCACCGTCACCGGCCAGCGCCCCGCCTTCACCAGCCGGACCGCCACCGAGCCGACGATCCGGTGGCCGGCCTGCTCGGAGGCGCCCACGACCACGGCGTCCGCCTTCAGCTCGTCGGCGGCCCGGACCAGGCCGTTGTAGGGATCACCGCGGAAGGTGTGGAACTCCCAGCGCACCTCGAATATCCCCTTGACCCGCTCGGCCGCCTCCCGGATCTGCGCCACCAGCTCCTCGGCGATCTCGTCGGTCGCGTCGGCCACCGGGGCGCCCAGCGCCGCGCCCGCCGCAAGCACCGGCCGCACGTACACCACGGCGAGCAGCGCCCGCTGCCGCCGGGCCAGCCCGCCGGCGTAGGCCGCGGCACGGAGCGAGGAGTCCGAGCCGTCCACCCCGACCACGATGACCTTCGGTCCGTCCGTGCCCCGCTCGAACTGATGGGAGTGCTGTTCCGTCACGCCGGGAGGCTACCGGAAGCTCCCACCCGGCCCGCCGGCCGGAGCCGCCCGGCCGGGTGGGAGCGGGCCCCGCCCCGCCCCCGCGCCGGTCGTGCGCCGCGCCCCGGTTCACTGGGCCGGGCGGGTGGTTTCCCGCCGCCGCACCGGTGTTGCAGAGGAGCGGCGCCCGCCCGCCGGGCGACTGATGAGTCATGAAGAAGGTTCAGTTGCTCACGCGGCGCCGCGCCCTGCTCGCCGGCGCCGCGGCCGTGGCGGCGGCCGGCACCGCGGGCGTGCTCGCCACGGGCCCCGGGGACGCGCCGGTCCTCCCGGCCGCCCCCGTCCCCGGCCCGCCGGCCCGTCGCGCGCAGCGGCCCTCCGCCTACCGCCTCCGGCCGCTGACCGGCTACGGCTCGCCGCGGGCCGTGCCCGTCCGGCCCCCGGTACGGCGTGAGCCGCTGCTGCGCATGTCCGGACGCGGCCGCGCCATGGTGCTGACCTTCGACGACGGCCCCGACCCCCGCTACACCCCGGACATCCTGGACACGCTGGCCGAGTACGAGGTGCGCGCCATGTTCTTCGTGTGCGGGGAGATGGCCGACGGCAACAGGGACCTGCTGGCCCGGATGGCCGACGAGGGGCACGTCGTCGGCAACCACACCTGGTCCCACCCGCTGCTCACCCGTCTCACCCGGCGCCGGATCCGCTGGGAGATGGAAACCACCTGCGACGTCATCGAGGAGGCGTACGGCGAACGCCCCCTGTGGTTCCGGGCCCCCTACGGCGCCTGGAACCGGGCCGCCTTCCAGCTCGGCGCCGAACTCGGCATGGAGCCCCTCGGCTGGACCGTCGACACCCTCGACTGGACCACCCCCGGCGCCCGCACCATCGTCGACCGGGTCGAGGACGGCGCCGCCCCCGGCGTCGTCGTGCTCTCCCACGACGCCGGGGGCGACCGCTCCCAGAGCGTGACGGCGCTGCGCCGCTACCTGCCGTATCTGCTGGACTCCGGCTACCACATCACCGTCCCCCGCCGGCAGTACGCCTGACCGGTCCCCGCCGGCCCGGCCGGGGACCGGTCAGCGGATCGCGGCCAGGCGGGCGAAGGCGACGACGTTCGCCTCGTAACCGTCCTGCTCGGAGAAACCGCCGCCGCAGGTGATGACCCGCAGTTCCGGGGCGCCTTTGGAGGCGTAGACCCGGTCGCCCGGGAAGTCGTCCTTCGCGAAGACCTCCAGGCCGTAGATCTCGAACACGGCGGTCTTCCCGTCCTGGCGGGCGACTTCCACCTCGTTCCCCTTCTTCAGGGCGCCCAGCCCGTAGAAGACGGCGGGGCCCTGCTCGTTGTCGACGTGTCCCACGACGACGGCGGTGCCCTTCTCCCCGGGGGACACGGCACCGGTGAACCAGCCGGCCAGGTTCGGGTCCTCCGGCGGCGGGGCGCCGACCCAGCCGTCCGCGTCCAGACCGACCGGCATCATCGGGGCGTCGACCTGGATCGCGGGGATCCGGACCCGGTCGGGCGCGGAGTACGGCAGCGGCCGGGGGGCCGGGGCGGCGGAGGCGCCATCGAGGACACGGCTGTCGGAGGCCGCCGCCGAGGCCGGCTGCGGCGGGCCCACGTCGAACTCACCGGAACCGTTCCGGATCAGCGCGAGGCCGGTCAGCAGGACCAGCGCTATGACCCCCCAGGGAGCGCGCTTGCGCTGCCGCTCCTCCGCTTCGGCCGGCTCCCACGCAGACATTCGCCACCCTTCTCGGCACGGCCGTCGCCGTGTCATGTCGCGCATGGGAAAACGCTAAGCGCGGTGCGCGCGACCGGCGACGCGGCGGCAGCGAACGGGTGGCGCCCCTCCCTCCCTGCGCCATCCGGGGGCCTGCCCACCGGCGCTTTCTGACGGACCGTGACCTGCGGGGATATCCACGCCCGAGGTTTCCCCCGGCGTGTTCGCTCACCGGGACGGACCATCCCCGACATGCGGCGCCGGGCGGGGCGACTCAGGGTCTTCGTGGGAGACGCTTTCTCGCCGATCGACCGGGGACGGGTCCCGGGGCGTCTTCCGCGGAGGAACACATGCGTAACTCTCGTGCCCTTGCGGCCGCCGGAGCCGCGGTCGCCGTCCTCGGGCTCGCCGCCCCCACGGCCGCCGCGTGGGACACGCCGAGCAACATCGTCGCCCTGCCCAGCGTCATCGCCCGCGGCGGCCAGCTCACCGTCACGGTCGACGGCTGCCCGCGCGGCGGCACGATGACCTCCCGCGCGTTCCCGACCACCCGACTGACCCCGGTCAGGGGTGCCAACGAGACCTCCAAGGGCGTCGCCACCATCAAGCGGGACGCCCGTCCGGGCTCGTACGACATCACGGTCAACTGCTCCGGCAGGACCCTGACCCGCCCGGCTGCCTTCACCGTCATCGGGGGTGTCCGCGGCGGCATCGGCGGCAGCAGCTCCAGTGGAGCGACCCGGGCCGACATCGCCATCGGCGGCGGGCTCGTCGTCGCGGCCGTCGCCGGGGGCGGCCTGTTCTGGATGCGCCGCCGCGCCGAGAAGCGCGTCTGACCGCCGCCGTCTCCCGGCCGTACGCCGGGCACCGTACTCGGGGCGGTCCCACGGGGGCGGGCCGCCCCGTCGATCCTCCGGCCCCGAGTGGCAGTCGCGGACCTCTTCCGCTCGCGCCCGGAACGCGCCTCGATGGCGGCAGCACCGGGAAGGCGCGTGCCGCGCCGCGATCGCAGTCGCGCCAACGGGGCAGCCGTGTGGCCGCTCGGGGGACAGGGGCGCGGCCGCCGGGGGCGGCCGTGTGGCGGGGTCTCCCCGGCCGCCGCACCCGGGTCAGTCCGCCAGATGCGGGAACAGGGTCAGGAACGGGTCCGCCGACGCGGCGATGCCGCGGCTGTACGGCGCGTCGAAGTCCCAGATGAGGAAGAGGAGGAAGGCGATCAGGGCGGAGAACAGCCCGGCGAGGATCAGTTCACGTGGCGTACGCCGGATCTGCAAGGCGAAGACCATGCCCACCGTGACGACGGCGCCGATGATCAGCCCGAACCACACCACGCCCGGCATGGTCGCCCCGATGGAGTCGGCGCGGGCGGCGCGGGCCTGGTCCGCCGCGGCCACCTGGTCGACGAGCGGCTGGTAGGCCTGGGCCTCGAAGTCGGTCCGCGGTTCGTAGTCGGTGACGTCCGCGCGGACGCGGTCGAGGAGAACGGTGCCGCGCTCGGTGATCCGGCCCTCCTCGGACATGACCTTCCACTCGGCGGTGACGACGTGTCCGACATAGGTGTTGACATCATCCCGGATGCGGTCACGGACCTCGGGCGGATAGACCCGGACCCGCTCGGAGATCTCGTGCAGCGCCACAGCCTCCGCCTGCACGTGGTCCTGGGCGGCGCTGCGCGCCTCCCAGACGCCGGCGATGGCCAGGCCCAGGACGATGGCGTACACCACACCGATCCACATCGTCATGTACTCGATGACGTCGGGGGTCTCGGAGGGATCCTCGTCGTCGGACGCCCTGCGGTGCCGTACGAAGGTGACGAGGATCACCACGGCACAGGCGGCCGCCATCGCGAGGGTGAGAACAAGCCATTCCGCCAAGAGGTTCCTCCAGGGACTCGGAGCGTCAGCGCGGACGCAGTGCGGCGACGGCGATCACCGCGGGCGCCGTGATGAGCAGGACGAAGTAGAGCGGCGACGGGGTGTCGCGCGGGGGCCGTCGCGGCGCCTGGGCGCGGTGGCGCGGGTAGTGCACCGGCGTCAGGGACGGGCGGGGTGCCGGGGTCGCCGACGGTGTAGGCGCCGGAGCGGGGGCGGGGGCGGGGGCGGGGGCCGGAGCCGGGCGGGGCGGGGGAGCCGAGCGGGCCGGAGCGGGCCGTGGGGGACGCCGGGGCGGTGGAGGCGGAGGCTCGGGCTCCGGTGTCGCCCTCGGCGGCGGGGGAGGCGGCGGTTCCGGCGGTGAGGGCGGTGGCGGCGGTGAGGGCGGCGGCGAGGGCGGTGGGGGTGGTGGCGGCGGTGTGGGCTCCGGTGGCGTCGGAGGGGCGGGTGTCGTCGTGGGTGCCGGGCACGGCGGGAAGGTGGGCCAGGACCCCCCACCGGAGCCCGTCGTCGACACGCTGCCGCCCGGGGAATTCGAGACGTACGCGCAGGCGTCGGCCCGCGCCGCCCCGGTCGGCGCCCCGACGAGCGCGAACGTGAGCGTCACCAGGGCCAACAGCCGTCCGGCGGGGGCGGGGTGGCTCGCTTCGGGTCCATGCACGAGGTCAGATGATGCGGCCTGGCGCGCCGAGTCACGCTCCGGCGCCGGGTTATTGCTCCGAACGGGGGAATGCCGGCGACCGGTGGTTTGACCGGCGTCCGGGCGTCGGCGCCAGGTGGCGGACACACGTGCGACACGGACGGTCCGGTCTGGCCCCTCCGCCCGCCCGGTGGCGCCGCACCGCCCCCGGCGGGGAGAACGCCGTTGCCGCTGTACGCGGCCTTCCCTCCGGTGCGTACCCGCTGTCGTGCGGCGGCGCGGCAGAGCGCCGCGCCGCGAAGCGCCTGCGGCGAAGGGAAGCCGACGATGAAGAGTTCCTGGCCGAGCGCCGCGGCGGCACCGGCGCTGACGACGGCGTGCGGTCAGGACGGCGGCGGCCTACGGCACCTGGTACTCCGTCTCCCCGGCGGATACCCGGGCGGCGCGCCGGCGGGGAAGCGGGCCGGGGAGACGGAGACGAAAGAGGCGGAGACGGAGGCGGCGGGGGCGTGGCGAGGGCGTCCCCGCCGCCCGCCGGCCCGCCCCGTACACACGCCGCGCGGGGCGTGACCGCGGCCGTTCCCGCCCGGCGCCACAAGGCATGTGCCGCAGGCAGTGACCGGTAACGGATGGTCAATTTCCGTTTCCGCTCGCCCCGTGGGCGGGCGATCAGTAGCCTCAGCTCGAACACCGGATCGCCTATGTCTTGGAGAGATCGATGGAGCGTCCCGTCTGGGCTCCGCGGAGCATCGACATCACGGTGCCCAGCGTGTCCCGGATCCGCGATTTCTACCTGGGCGGTTCGCACAACTTCGAGGCCGACCGGCAGGCGGCCCGCAAGGCCATGGCCTTCGTGCCGGGACTTCCCAAGATCATGCAGGCCAACCGTGCCTTCCTGCGCCGCGCGGTGCGCTTCGCGGTGGACGAGGGCGTCACCCAGTTCCTGGACGTCGGCCCGGGCATCCCGGGGTTCGGCACCGTCCACGAGATGGCCCAGGCCGCCCACCCCGGCGCCCGCGTGGTGTACGTCGACCGGGACCCCGTGGCGGTCGCGCGGAGCCAGACCGTCCTGGAGGGCAACGACGACGCGGACATCGTGGCCGCGGACCTGCTCGAGCCGCGGGACATCCTCACCAGTGCCCAGGTGGAGCGGTTGATCGACCTGAATCGTCCGGTGGCTCTGCTCCTCGTTGCCATACTGCACTTCGTGGAAGACGCGGACGACCCGTACCGAGCGGTGGCCGAACTGCGCGACGCGCTCGCGCCCGGCAGCCTGCTCGTCCTCACGCATGCCTCGTACGAGGGAATTCCGCTGCCGTCCGAGCGGGCGGGAGGCGTGGTGGACGTATACAAGGACATTCGCAACCCGCTGATCATGCGCTCGCGCGAGCAGATCGCGCGGTTCTTCGAGGGGTACGACATGGTGGAACCCGGGCTGGTGCCGATGCCGCACTGGCGGCCCGAGACGGCGCCCGAGGACGAGGATCCGTACGCGTTCTCCGGGTTCGCGGGCGTGGGGCGTACGGCGTGATCGCGCATCCGGACGGGCCGGAGGACAGACTGCGCCGGTTCGCGACGATCTGGAGCCGGGCGGTCTTCCCGGTGACCACCACGTCGGCGACCCGGCCCGAGTTCGAGGAGCAACTGCTGCCCCTCGCCCGGCGGTTGAGCCGGGCGCTGCGGGCGCGGAGCTTCGACGCCGACCAGGGCCGGGCGGTCGGCGCCGCGCTCGTCGGCGCGCACTGCACCGACCCCGAGGCGCTGAGCCGGACCCTCGACTGCGTCGACGCCTATCTGGTGCTCTACTGCGGCGGCGACGGCGACCAGGAGGACCTGCGGGCGCGCTCGGCGCGGCTGCAGCACGCCATGGCCGCCGGCTACGCCCAGGCGCTGCGCGACCGGACGCTGGCCGAGCAGGAGGCCATCGCCCAGGCCGCGCTGCGCGCCCAGGGCGTGGTGGCGCAGGCGCTGCACGCCAGCGAGGCCCGCTTCCGCGCCGTCTTCGAGGGCGCCGCGATAGGGATCGGCATCGCCGACCTGGACGGCAACGTCCTCCAGGTCAACCGCGCCCTCACCCGCATGTTCGGCGTGTCCGAGCAGACGCTGCGCGGCCGCAACGTCACCCAGTGGACCCACCCCGACGACGCGCCCCAGCTCTGGCGGCTCTACCAGGAGCTGGTCCGCGGGGAGCGGGAGCACTACCACGTGGAGAAGGCATTCCACCGGCCCGACGGAACGGTCCTGTGGACCAACCTGACCGTCTCCCTGCTGCGCGACGCCGACGGCGACCCGCAGTACCAGCTCGCCCTCATGGAGGACACCACCGAGCGGCGGCTGCTCAACCTGCGGCTGCGCTACGAGGCCACGCACGACGCGCTCACCGGCCTGCCCAACCGCAGCTTCTTCTTCGAACGCCTGGAGAAGGCGGTCAACGCCGGCCCCGGTCAGCGATTCGGCCTGTGCTACCTCGACCTGGACGGTTTCAAGACCGTCAACGACAGCCTCGGGCACGCGGTCGGCGACCGGCTGCTGGTGGAGGTCGCCGACCGGCTCCAGGCGTGCGCCACCGCGCCGGGCGAGATGGTGGCCCGGCTCGGCGGTGACGAGTTCGTGGCGCTGACCACCGGGCCGGACACCCGGCAGGCGGTCGACGAGCTCGCCACGCGCATCATGAACGCGCTGCTCGCCCCGGTCAGCATCGACGGGCGGGAGCTGACCGTGAGGGGCAGCATCGGCGTCGTCGAGGGACCGGCGGGGGAGCGCAGCCCGGCGGAGGTGCTGCGCAGCGCCGACATCACCATGTACCGGGCGAAGTCGGCGGGCGGCAACCGGTTCGAGCTGGCCGACCCGGAGGCCGACGCCCGCACCATCACCCGGCACGGGCTGACCACCGCGCTGCCCACGGCGCTGGACCGGGGCGAGTTCTTCATCGAGTACCAGCCGCTGGTCCACCTCGGTGACGGTCGTGTGCGCGGCGCCGAGGCCCTGGTGCGCTGGCTGCACCCGCAGCACGGCGTGCTCGGCCCCGACCGGTTCATCCCGCTCGCCGAGCACACCGGGCTGATCGTGCCGCTGGGCCGCTGGGTGCTGGAGCAGTCGGTACGGCAGGCCCGGGAGTGGCGCGAGATCTGCGGCGCGGACTCCGCGTCCGCCCCGTTGCGCATCAACGTCAACCTCTCGCCGTGCCAGCTGACCGACCCCGGCCTGGTCCGCGACACCGTCGAGATCCTGGAGCGGGCGGGCGTCGAGCCCGACGCCCTGTGCCTGGAGGTGACGGAGTCCGCGCTGATCGGCGCGGACGACGATCTGCTCAAGCCGCTGCGCCGGCTGGCGGACATGGGCGTCGACATCGCCCTGGACGACTTCGGCACCGGCTACTCCAACCTCGCCAACCTGCGCCGGCTGCCGGTGAGCATCCTCAAGCTGGACCGTTCCTTCACCCGGGGCATGCAGCAGTTCCCCGCCGACCCCGTCGATCTGAAGATCGTCGAGGGGATCGTCTCGCTGGCGCACAGCCTGGACCTCGCGGTCACCGTGGAGGGCGTGGAGACCGGAGCCCAGGCCGAGCAGCTGAAGATACTGGGCTGCGACACGGCCCAGGGCTGGTACTACGCCCGCCCCGGACCCCCGGAGCGGCTCCACGAGCTGGCGCTGGCGGACGTGACGGGATGACCCGGCCGGTCCCGCCGCGGGCCCTGGCGGGACCATGGTGACGGGCCCGCTCCGCGGCGCGCGCGGCCGCCCCGGCGGAGGCGACGGCCAGGTCCACGACGACCTCCGCGCCCTCCCGGCGGCCGCGTCCACCGATCGCGCGACCGGTCGGCACCGGCCCGTCGGTGGCGTCGCGCGGCGGGTATGGCCCGGGGGACTCCGGGCGGGGCGCGTCGTTCTCCTCACGGTGCCACGCGGTCACGGCGGCCCGGGCCGGCGCCTTGGGCGGACGGACGGTGACCCGGCCGGTCCGCGCCGTGATCCGGACCCCGATCGCCGCCGGCACCCTCGCGACGTCCCGGTCCCTCGCGTACTGCTCCTCGCTCACGGCGCGAGCGTACGCGCGGACGGCCGTCCGGGCGCGGCCGATGTCACGGGGGTGCGGGGGCGTGTCGCCGCACGCGGGGTGCGCGGGCGGCCGGGCGGGTCCCTCCCGCGGCCGGTCGTGCGCGGGCGCGGTCGGCCGGCGCCCGCGTACAACCGGCCGCAGAGGCGCCGCTCACCGCTCCAGCAGCATCCGTTGCAGCTCCCGGGCCGCCCGGGGCGGTGCCACATCGCTGCGGTGGGCCAGCGCGATCGTGCGGTGCAGGCCTGGACGGGCCAGCGGCGTGACCCGCAGTCCGCGCCCGGACCGGGCCGCCACCATACGCGGTACGACCGCCACCCCGAGGCCCGCCCGGACGAACCCCAGCACGGCGTCCATCTCGCCGCCCTCCACCGCGAAGTCCGGGTCGAATCCCTCCGCCCGGCACGCCGCCACGGTCAGCTCCCGCAGGTCGTAGCCGTGCCGGAACATCACCAGGCGCTCGCCCGCCAGGTCGGCGACGCGCACGGTGCGTCGCCCGCCACCGGGCCGGGCCGCCTCCGGTGACGACACCACCACCAGATCCTCGCGCAGCAGTTCCACCGTGGTCAGCGCGGGCGCCGGCGTCGGCAGGGGCAGCACGATCAGCGCCAGGTCCAGGGCGCCGCGGGCCAGCTCCCGCACCAGATCGTGCGAGCCGCCCTCCTCGATCAGCAGCCGGATCCCGGGATAGCGGTCGTGGAACGCGCGCAGCACGTCCGGGAGCAGGCCCGTGCACAGGCTCGGCGTGGCGCCCAGCCGGACCCGGCCCCGGCGCAGCTGCACCAGCTCCTGCACCTCGTGCCGGGCCGTGTCGGCGTCGGCCAGTATGCGCCGGGCCAGCGGCAGCAGCGCCTCCCCGGCGTCCGTCAGCGTGATGTTGCCGCGCGCCCTGAGGAACAGATCGGCGCCCAGCTCCCGCTCCAGCGCCTTGATCTGCTGCGACAGCGACGGCTGGGCGACGTGGACCAGATCGGCGGCCCGGGTGAAGTGCCGGGTCTCGGCGACCGCCACGAAGTACTGGAGCTGCTGGAACTGCACTCGGTCATCATAGGCACTGCCTATTCAAACCAGCCGCACCATGTCTTGGACCGATCGGCTCTGCCGGCCGTAACGTCCGTGCCATGGCTCTGGCAACGCGGACGGACCGACGGCCGTCCATGGCGCGTACCGTGTGGGACTCGACCGTCGGCAAGAAGACCGTGATGGCGGTCAGCGGCTTGATCATGCTGCTGTACCTGGTCGTCCACATGATCGGCAACCTGAAGATCTTCTTCGGGTCGGGCGAGTTCAACCACTACGCGCACTGGCTGCGCACCGTCGGCGAGCCCTTCATGCACTACGAGTGGACGCTGTGGGTGATCCGCGTCGTGCTGCTGGCCGCCGTCGTCGCCCACGCCGTCTCCGCGTACCAGCTCAGCCGGCGCGACATCAAGGCGCGGCCCAGCAAGTACGTGCACCGCAGGCCGCGGGCCGGCTACGCGACGCGGACCATGCGCTGGGGCGGCGTCATCCTGGGCCTGTTCATCGTCTGGCACATCCTGGACCTGACCACCGGCACCGTGCACTCCGGCGGCTTCGAGACGGGCAAGCCCTACCAGAACGTGGTGGACACCTTCTCCACCTGGTACGGCAACGCCGTCTACATCGTCGCGATGCTCGCCCTCGGCCTGCACATCCGGCACGGCTTCTGGAGCGCCGCCCAGACCCTCGGCGCCGGCAGCCGAACCCGCGACCGCGCCCTGAAGGCCGTCGCCAACGTCCTCGCGCTGCTGCTCACGGCAGGCTTCCTCGCCGTACCCGTGGGCGTCATGACCGGAGTGGTGAGCTGAAGATGACCTCCTACACCGACTACACGACCGGTGCGCCGGTTGTCGACACCAAGGCCCCCGCCGGGCCCGTCCACGAGCGCTGGGACAAGCGCCGCTTCGAGGCGAAGCTGGTCAACCCGGCCAACCGGCGCAAGCACACGATCATCGTCGTGGGCACCGGCCTGGCGGGCGGCTCCGCGGGCGCGACCCTCGCCGAGCAGGGCTACAAGGTCATCCAGTTCTGCTACCAGGACTCCCCTCGCCGCGCCCACTCCATCGCGGCGCAGGGCGGTATCAACGCGGCGAAGAACTACCGCAACGACGGCGACTCCGTCCACCGCCTGTTCTACGACACCGTCAAGGGCGGCGACTTCCGGGCACGGGAGTCCAACGTCCACCGGCTCGCGCAGATCAGCGTCGAGATCATCGACCAGTGCGTGGCCCAGGGCGTCCCCTTCGCCCGCGAGTACGGCGGCCTGCTCGACACCCGCTCCTTCGGCGGCGTCCAGGTCTCCCGTACCTTCTACGCCCGCGGCCAGACGGGCCAGCAGCTCCTGCTCGGCGCCTACCAGGCGCTGTCGCGGCAGATCGCGGCCGGCAACGTGGAGCTGCACCCGCGCACCGAGATGCTCGACCTGATCGTCGTCGACGGGCGGGCACGCGGCATCGTCGCCCGGGACCTGATCACCGGGAAGATATCCACGTACTTCGCGGACGCCGTCGTGCTCGCCAGCGGCGGCTACGGCAACGTCTTCTACCTCTCGACGAACGCCATGAACTCCAACGCGACCGCCGTCTGGCGGGCGCACCGGCGCGGCGCCTGGTTCGCCAACCCCTGCTTCACCCAGATCCACCCCACCTGTATCCCGCGCACCGGCGACCACCAGTCCAAGCTGACGCTGATGAGCGAGTCGCTGCGCAACGACGGCCGGATCTGGGTCCCCAAGGCCAAGGGCGACACCCGCCCGCCCAACGAGATCCCCGAGGACGAGCGCGACTACTACCTGGAGCGCATCTACCCCTCCTTCGGCAACCTGGTCCCGCGGGACATCGCCTCCCGCGCCGCGAAGAACGTCTGCGACGAGGGGCGGGGCGTCGGACCCGGCGGGCAGGGCGTCTACCTGGACTTCGCGGACGCCATCAAGCGGATGGGCCGCAAGGCCGTGGAGGCGAAGTACGGCAACCTCTTCGACATGTACCAGCGGATCACCGACGAGGATCCGTACGAGGTGCCGATGCGGATCTACCCCGCCGTGCACTACACGATGGGCGGCCTGTGGGTCGACTACGATCTCCAGACCACCGTCCCCGGCCTGTTCGCGATCGGCGAGGCCAACTTCTCCGACCACGGGGCCAACCGCCTCGGCGCGTCCGCGCTGATGCAGGGCCTGGCCGACGGGTACTTCGTGCTGCCGGCCACCATCAACGACTATCTGGCCCGCAACCCGCACAAGGACGAGGTCACCGACGACCACCCGGTCGTGCGGGAGGCGCTCGCCGAGACCGAGGACCGGCTGAACCTCCTGCTGGCCGTCGACGGCGACCGCACCCCGGACTCCTTCCACCGCGAACTGGGCGAGCTCATGTGGGAGTTCTGCGGCATGGCCCGCACCGACTCGGGCCTGCGCAAGGCGCTGGAGCGGATCCCCCAGATCCGCGAGGAGTTCTGGCGGCGCATCAAGGTGCCCGGCAGCGGCGAGGAGTTCAACCAGTCGCTGGAGAAGGCCAACCGTATCGTCGACTACCTGGAGCTCGCCGAACTGATGTGCCTCGACGCGCTGCACCGCGCCGAGTCCTGCGGCGGCCACTTCCGCGAGGAGTCCCAGACCCCCGACGGTGAGGCGGCCCGCAAGGACGACGCGTTCGCCTACGCCGCCGCCTGGGAGTTCACCGGCACCGGCGAGGCTCCCGTCCTGCACAAGGAAGACCTGGTCTTCGAGTACGTCCACCCCTCCCAGCGGAGCTACGCATGAAGCTCACCCTGCGCGTCTGGCGGCAGAAGAACGCCGGCGCCGAAGGCACGATGTCCACGTACGAGGTGGACGGCATCTCCCCCGACATGTCCTTCCTGGAGATGCTCGACACGCTCAACGAGGAGCTCATCCTCAAGGGTGAGGACCCGGTCGCCTTCGACCACGACTGCCGCGAGGGCATCTGCGGCATGTGCAGCCTCGTCATCAACGGCGAGGCGCACGGCCCGGAGCGCACTACCACCTGCCAGCTGCACATGCGGTCCTTCCGGGACGGCGACACCATCGACATCGAGCCGTGGCGGGCCGCCGCCTTCCCGGTCGTGAAGGACCTGGTCGTCGACCGCTCCGCCTTCGACCGGATCATCCAGGCCGGCGGCTACATCACCGCCCCCACCGGCTCCGCGCCCGAGGCCCACGCCACACCGGTGCCGAAGCCGGACGCCGACTACGCCTTCGAGCACGCCGAGTGCATCGGCTGCGGCGCCTGCGTCGCCGCCTGCCCGAACGGCGCGGCGATGCTGTTCACCTCCGCGAAGGTCAACCACCTCAACGTCCTGCCGCAGGGCGCGCCCGAGCGCGAGACCCGGGTGCTGGACATGGTGGCCCAGATGGACGAGGAGGGCTTCGGCGGCTGCACCCTGGCCGGGGAGTGTGCCACCGCGTGCCCCAAGGGCATCCCGCTCACCTCCATCACCCAGATGAACAGGGAGTGGCTGCGGGCGGCGCGGAAGGCGGCCAAGCGCTAGGGACCGTCGTCTGACTCCCGTCTGCCTCGACCACGGCGAGCGGATGCCTCTCGCCCGACACCCGCAGGACCGCTTTGCCGGAGACCCGGCGCCCGCGCAGGGCTTCGGCCGCCTCGGCGAAGCGTTCCCAGGAGCCCTGCCAGCCGACCTCGACGGCGAGGGCGCCCTGTGCGGCCAGCTCGGTGAGCTCGGCGAGGTCCGCGCCGGCGTCGCCCTCGATGACGAAGGAGGTCAGCGACTTGGCCGGGCCCACGGTGGCGTAGGGCGGAAAGACGGCCGGCTCGCCGGACGTCCAGCCGACGCTCTGCACGCCGCCCCCGGGGGCCAGCAGGTTCCACGCCGCGACCAGCTGGGGCCCGCCCACGCTGTCGATGACCGCGTCGACGGGCCGGTCGAGTCCTTCCAGGCCGGTGAGCACCTCGTCGGCCCCGGCCTCGGCAAGCCCCCGCCCACGGGCCGGCGAGCCCACGGACGCGATCACATGGGCCCCGGCCCGCGCCGCCAGCTGGACGGCGAACCGGCCGACTCCGCCGGAAGCGCCGGTGATCAGCACCCGTTTGCCCGGCCCCGCCCCGGCCGCGCGCAGCGAGCGCAGCGCGGCCACCCCGGCGACCGGCAGCGCGGCCGCCCGCGCCGGATCCAGGCCCTCCGGTATCCGGGCGAGCGCCCCCACGCCGATCGCGACGCGCTCGGCGAACGCCCCGGAGGTCAGGGCCACCACCCGCGTGCCCACCGCCGGACCGGTGCCGTCGGCGGCGGCCCGGACGACCACGCCGGCGGCGTCCGAACCGAGCACGGCCCCCACGGGGACGCGACCGGAGCGGGCGTCGTTGAGGTCGCCGTAGTTCAGCGAGGCGTGCGAGACGTCCACCAGGACCTGGCCCGGCCCGGGCACGGGATCGGCGACCTCGGCGAGCCGGACGGCGGCGGGTGCGGACGGATCGACGACGAGGGCGCGCACGGACATGTCCTCTTCACCTCTGCTTCCTTTGGTGCACGGCTTGTTACAGCGGTCATCCTCGGTAACAATGCCGGTCGGCGGAAGGAGGCACTTTTGTGTCACACAGTCACACCCGTGTTGCCGACGCACTGAGGGACGAAGCCTGCCCGGTCACCGAGGTACTCGACCACGTGGCAGGCAAGTGGAGCATCGGCATCCTGATCGCCGCCGCGCACGGCCCCGTCCGCTTCACCGAACTCGAGCGCGCCATCGACGGCATCAGCCGGCGCATGCTCACCCTCAACCTGCGCCGCCTGGAACGGGACGGGCTGCTCGTCCGCACCGTCCATCCCACCGTGCCGCCCAAGGTCGAGTACAGCCTCACGCCCATGGCCCGCGAACTCCACGCCTCCCTGACCGCACTGGTGGGGTGGGCCGAGCGCCACCGCCTGGCCATCGCCCGGGCCCGAGCGGCCTACGACGCGCGCGCCCGCACCTGACCCGGAACACGGCGCGGCCGGGCCGTTCGAGAAGGCAGGGGCTTGATCCGGCCCTCGCAACCGGCCTGCGCCGCACCACGGCGTGGGCCGGCCGGCCCACGCCGTTCAACAACCCCACACCCGCGCTCCCGGCCAGGGTCACGCGCACGCCAACCGCCGTCGGAAGAACAGGAGCGGCAGACCGCACCGGTCGGCCGCCCCCGTCCCCGAACCGTGGTTGGAGACCCGCCATGACCGGCGTACTGGCCGTCGGCCGCCCCCCGCTGCCCGCGGCCCCCACCCGCTACACCGTCACCCTCGCCCGCGACGAGCAGGACGTCCGCGCCGCCCAGCGGCTGCGGCACGACGTCTTCGCCGGGGAGCTGGGCGCGCTGCTGTCCACCCCCGAACCGGGCCACGACATCGACCCCTTCGACGCGTACTGCGACCATCTCCTCGTCCGCGACACCGAGACCGGCCAGACCGTCGGCACCTACCGGCTGCTGCCGCCGGAACGCGCGGAGATCGCCGGACGCCTGTACGCGGAGGGCGAGTTCGACCTCACCGCGCTGCGACCGCTCCGGGCGGGGCTGGTCGAGGTGGGCCGGTCCTGCGTCCACCCCGACCACCGCGACGGCACGGTCATCGGGCTCATCTGGGCCGCCATAGCCCGCTACATGACCGACCGCGGCCACGAGTGGCTCGCCGGCTGCTGCTCGCTTCCGCTCGCCGACGGCGGAGCGCTGGCCTCCGCCGCCTGGCACCGGGTACGGGCCACGCACCTGGCGCCGGACGAGTACCGCGTACGCCCGCTGCTGCCCTGGGCGCCCCGGGCGGCGCGGCCCGCCGCACCGGCCGACCTGCCGCCCCTGCTGCGCGGCTACCTGCGCCTGGGCGCCTGGGTCTGTGGCGAGCCCGCGCACGACCCCGGCTTCGGCGTCGCCGACCTTTACGTCCTGCTGCCGATGAGCCGGGTCCACCCCCGCTATCTGCGGCACTTCCTCTCCCTCGTCCCGGCCTGATGGGCGCCTGGCTGCCCAGCGCCCCGTGTACGCCGCAGTCCTGCGTGGACCCGGCCGGCGCCGCGGCGGCGGCACCCCGGGCCGTCCTGCGGCTCACGGCGGTCGCGGTCCTGCTCCTCACCGGGATCGCGCTGGCACCGCTCGCCGGGCGTCTTCCCGCGCGGCCGGTGCGGTGGTGGTGCCGGTGGATCGTGCGGGCCGCGGGCGTCCGGGTCCGCCTCGGCGGTGCCGCCGCTCCCACGGGCGGGCTGCTCCTCGTCGCCCACCACGTCTCGTGGCTGGACATCCCGCTGCTGGCCGCCGTCCGCCCGGCCCGGATGCTGGCCAAGGCCGAGATCCGGCGGTGGCCCGTGGCCGGGGCCCTCGCCGCGCGCGGTGCCCTGTTCATCGAGCGGGACCGGCTGCGAGCCCTGCCGGGCACGGTGGCCCGCGTCGCGGAGGCCCTGCGCGGCGGACGCGCGGTCGCCGTCTTCCCGGAGGGCAGCACCTGGTGCGGCCGGGCCCACGGACCTTTCCGGCGGGCCGTCTTCCAGGCCGCCCTCGACGCCGGGGTCCCGGTGCAGCCGGTACGCGTCGGCTACCGGACCGGCGCGGGAGCGGTGAGCACGGTGCCCGCCTTCGTCGGCGCGGACACCCTGATGGCGTCGCTGTGGCGGGTGGCCTCGGCCAGAGGTCTGGTGGCCGAGGTGGAGGTGCGCCCGGCCATCCCACCGGGCCGCCATCCCGACCGCCGCGCCCTCGCGCAGGCGGCCCAACGGGAACTTTCCGGCTGCTCCTCCCGCCGCCGCCCGGACCCGGCCGTCCACCCGGACGGCGCGGCACCGGCGCACGTGCCGGGTCCGGCGGGCACCGCCGGACCGGTCGGCGCCGCCCGGCACCCCGCGCGATCACGCCGGTGAGCGGCCCGCGGGCCGCTGCCGCCGGCCGCGCCGGCCGTGAGCCGGTCAGCCGCCCACCGCGGGCTCGCCGTGCCGGGACATCTCCCCGATGCGGGCCCGGACCTCTCCGGACGGGCGGACCACCGCGGCGCCCCGGACTCCACCGGCGCCGGCGCGGCGGTCCCGCCGCCGTGTCCGTACGCGACTTCGCCAAGCCGATCGAGGCGCGGGCCCATGCCCGGCTGGGGGAAGAACGGGCCGAGGGTCACCCGCGCACGCTCCGGGTCCACCTCGCGCTGGCGCTCGACGCCCCAGGCGCGCGGGCTGCTGGCCGGACTGCCGCCGGCGCGGGGGTGTGTCCGCGACGTCGCGCCTGCCGCGCGATCCCCGGCCCGGTGACCCCTAGCCGAGCATCCGTGCCAGGTAGGGCGCCGTCCGGCTGCCCGCCGCCCGCGCCACCTGTGCGGGCGGCCCCGCCGCCACGATCCGGCCGCCCGCGTCGCCGCCGCCCGGACCCAGGTCGATCACCCAGTCGGCGCCCGCGACGACGGACATGTCGTGCTCGACGACGATCACCGTGTGCCCCGCGTCGGCCAGATCGTGCAGCCGGCGCATCAGGACGTCGACGTCGGCCGGGTGGAGCCCGGTCGTCGGCTCGTCGAGGAGGTACAGGGCGGGGCCGCGGCGGCTCCGCTGGAGCTCGCTCGCCAGCTTGATGCGCTGTGCCTCCCCACCGGACAGCTCGGTCGCGGGCTGGCCGAGGCGCAGATAGCCGAGGCCGATGTCGCGGAGGGTGGCGAGACTGCGGGCCGCGGCCGGGATGTCGGCGAAGAACTCCGCCGCGCTGTCCACCGTCATGTCCAGCACCTGCGCGATGGTCCGGCCGCGGTAGGCGACCTGGAGCGTCTCCGGGTTGTAGCGGGCCCCGCCGCAGTCCGGGCAGGGCGCGTACGTGCTCGGCAGGAACAGCAGCTCCACGCTGACGAATCCCTCGCCCTGACAGGTCTCGCAGCGCCCGCCCGGCATGTTGAAGGAGAAGCGCCCGGCACCGTAGCCGCGCTCGCGCGCCTCGCCGGTCGCCGCGAACACCTTGCGCACCACGTCGAACAGGCCCGTGTAGGTGGCCAGGTTGGAGCGGGGCGTGCGGCCGATGGGCTTCTGGTCGACGCGGACCAGCCGGCCGACGCCCGGCAGATCCTCGGTGATCTCCCCGATGAGCGTCGACTTGCCGGACCCCGACACGCCGGTGACCGCGGTGAACACGCCGAGCGGGAACCGCGCCGTCACCCCGCTCAGGTTGTGCCGGGCGACCGGGCCCACCGTCAGCTCTCCCCGGGGCTCACGGACGTGGCGCGCGGGCGCGGGGGAGCGGGCGAAGAGGTGGCGGGCCGTCGCCGACTCGGTGACGCCGGCCAGCCCGGCGGGCGGCCCGCTGTACAGCACCCGCCCGCCGTGTTCGCCCGCCCCCGGCCCCACGTCCACGATCCAGTCGGCGCCGCGCACGACATCGAGGTGATGCTCGACCACGAACACCGAGTTGCCCGCCGACTTCAGCCGCTCCAGCACCGTCAGCAGGGCCTCGGTGTCCGCCGGGTGGAGCCCGGCGGACGGCTCGTCCAGCACGTACACGACCCCGAAGAGCCCGGAGCGCAACTGGGTGGCCAGGCGCAGCCGTTGCAGTTCGCCCGCCGAGAGGGTCGGCGTGGCACGGTCCAGGCTCAGATAGCCCAGGCCGAGCTCGACGACCGGGGCGATGCGGGAGACGAGGTCCTCGGTGAGCACACGGGCCGTCTCCCCCTCCCTGGGCAGGCACGCGGCGAGTTCGGTGAGCGGCAGCGCGGCCAGCTCGGCGATGGTCCGGCCGCCCACGGTGACCGCCAGCGCCTCGGGCCGCAGCCGGCTGCCGCCGCAGGCCGGGCACGGCGCGCTGGTCAGGAAGCGTTCCGCCTTCGCGCGCAGCGCGGGGCTCTTGGAGTCCGAGAACGTCTTCATCACATAACGCCGGGCGCTCGTGTACGTGCCCTGGTACGGCCGTTGGATACGGCCCGCGTCCCGGACCGGATGCACGGTGACCACCGGCTGCTCGTCCGTGAACAGGATCCACTCCCGCTGCTCGGCGGGCAGCTCACGCCAGGGCCGGTCGACGTCGTGACCGAGCGCGTCGAGGATGTCCCGCAGGTTCTTGCCCTGCCAGGCACCCGGCCACGCGGCGATCGCACCCTCACGGATGGACAGCGACGGGTCCGGGACCAGCAATTCCTCGGTCGTGCGGTGGACCCGGCCGAGGCCGTGACAGTCCGGGCACGCCCCGGCCGCCGTGTTGGGGGAGAAGGCGTCGGAGTCGAGCCGCCCGGCGCCCGGCGGATAGGTCCCGGCGCGGGAGAACAGCATGCGCAGGGAGTTGGAGAGGTGGGTGACCGTGCCGACCGAGGAGCGGGAGGTCGCGGCGGCACGGCGCTGCTGGAGCGACACGGCGGGCGGCAGGCCGGTGATCTCGCCGACCTTCGGCGCGCCGATCTGGTGGATGAGGCGGCGGGCGTACGGCGCCACCGACTCGAAGTAGCGCCGCTGCGCCTCCGCGTAGACCGTGCCGAAGGCGAGCGACGACTTGCCCGAGCCCGACACACCGGTGAACACGGCCACCACGTCCCGGGGGATGTCGACGTCCACGGCCTTCAGGTTGTGCTCGCGGGCGGCGCGCACCCGGACGTACGGGTCGTGGGGGCTGTGCATGACGAGGGCTCCGGGCGGTGCTCGGGGGAGTGGACTGCGGCGGACCCTCGGCGGCCGTTCAGGGCACCCTGAGCGGTATGCCCGAAGGGCCGCGTCGGGACAAACCCCGCGATTCTATGCACACGCGGCCGGGCGGCCGCACGGCGCCCGCCCGGGCTAGCCCGCGCCGCCGCCGACGACCGCGGCCAGCCGCCGGTAGGAGTCCAGCAGCGCCGCGCGGTCGTGGGTGCTGGTCGTGACCAGGACCTCCTGCGCGCCCGTCTCCTTCAGGAGGCGCTCCAGCTCGTCGGCGACCTGCTCCTCGGTGCCGGCGATGTGCCCGGTGAGGCCGGACTCGTAGAAGCCGCGCTCCTTGGCCGTCATCGCGAGGGCCTCGACGCGCTCGGCGGGCGGCAGGGGAGGGAAGGAGCCGTGGGTGCGCGCGTACGCCATGGACCACGCCTCCGGGACCAGGATCCGCCGTGCCTCCTCGGCGGTGGCGGCGACGGCGACGGTGCCGGAGACGACAACGTACGGCTCGCTCGCCCAGGGGGAGGGCCGGAAGCGGGCGCGGTAGTGGTCCACGCCGCGCCGCATCTTCTCCCGGTCGCGCAGGTCGCCGATGACCATCGGCAGGCCCGCGCGGGCGGCGATGGCCGCGCCCTCGCCCATGGCCAGCACGAACGGCGGGACGGTCAGCCCCTCGGCGGGGCGTGCCCGCACGCCCGTCGGGGAGGTGCCCCGGAACCAGCCGAGGAGTTCCGTCAGTTGCCCCTCGAAGTCGTCCGCGTCGCCCTTGTCCCGGCCCAGCGCCTTGCGCACCCCGTCGGTGAAGCCGACCGAGCGGCCGAGCCCCATGTCGATCCGCCCCGGGAAGAGGGACTCCAGCACCCCGAACTGCTCGGCGACGACGAGGGGCCGGTGGTTGGGCAGCATCACACCGCCGGTGCCGACGCGGATGGTCCGCGTCGCGGCGGCCACGGCGGCGGCCAGCACGGTCGGCGCCGAGCCGGCCACCCCCGGCACGCCGTGGTGCTCCGAGACCCAGAACCGGTGGTATCCGAGACGCTCCAGCTCCCGCGCCAGCCGTACGGTGTCACGCAGCGCCTCGGCGTGCGTATGGCCCTCGCGGGTGCGGGAGCGGTCGAGGACGGAGAAGCGGGTCTGGGCGATCAGGGAGCTCACACGGGGTTCAACGCGTCAGGCGCCGCCGCATTCCCGGCGGCGCCGGCCGGCGACTGAGCCGGCGGGGGCTCGTGGTCGCAGGTGTCGTCGGTGCCGTATGTGTCCCACACCGGGAACGGGTCGTCGCCGGTGATCTCCTCGCCCGGTGCCAGCAGGCAGCCGGACAGCGCGGCGCGCAGCGCCCCGGGGTCCAGCCGGGTCCCGATGAACACCAGTTCCTGCGCGTGCGGGGCATCGGCGTCGCGGGCGGCGGACGGCTCGAAGCGGGCGACCGAGCCGGCCTGCGACCACAGCCCCGTCACCCCGGCGCGGCCGGCCAGGGTGAAGAACCCCTTGGAGCGCAGCACCCTCCCGAACGCCCCGCCCTCCAGTTGCCCGGTGACGAAGCCCCACAGCCGTCCGGGGTGGAACAGCCGCGGTGAGCGGAAGACCACGGAGGAGATCCCGTACTCCTCCGTCTCCGGGACGTGGTCCCCGTTGAGCTCCCGCACCCAGCCGGGGGCCTGCTGGGCCCGCTCCAGGTCGAACAGGCCGGTGCCCAGCACCTCGCGCAGGTCCACCCGCCCGTGCACGGCCCCGACGATCCGGGCGGCCGGGTTGAGGCGGCCGAGCACCGCCCGCAGCCGCGCCGCGGGCTCCTCGCCGACCAGGTCCAGCTTGTTGAGGACCAGGACGTCGGCGAACTCCACCTGGTCGACGAGGAGATCGCTCACCGTGCGCTCGTCGTCCTCGTAGGGGGCGAGGCCGCGCTCGGCGAGATCGTCGCCGGTCTGGAGCTCGGCCAGGAAGTTCGCCGCGTCCACGACCGTGACCATGGTGTCGAGCCGGGCGATGTCGCCGAGGGTGGCGCCGTCGTCGCGGGCGAGGGCGAAGGTGGCCGCCACGGGCATCGGCTCCGAGATGCCCGACGACTCGATGAGCAGGTGGTCGAAGCGGCCCTCGCGGGCCAGCCGCGCCACCTCCTCCAGCAGGTCGTCGCGCAGGGTGCAGCAGATGCAGCCGTTGGTCATCTCGACCAGGCGTTCCTCCGTCCGGGACAGGGCCGCCTCACCGCCGCGGACCAGGGCGGCGTCGATGTTGATCTCGCTCATGTCGTTGACGATCACGGCGGCGCGCAGCCCCTCGCGGCCCGCCAGGACATGGTTGAGCAGGGTGGTCTTGCCCGCTCCGAGGAACCCGGACAGGACGGTGACGGGCAGTCGGCCGTGCGGCATCGGCTCAGTCCCCGGGGCGCAGCAGGCCGCACTCGTACGCCTTCACCAGACGCTGCGGCACCAGATGACGGACGCCGTCGACGGTGACCGGCACGAGCGCGGGCGTGACGGCCTTCCACCGCGCGCGGCGGTGACGGGTGTTGCTGCGGGACATCTTCCGCTTGGGCACTGCCATGGGACGGGGACTCCTCCTCGTTCGGTGGTCGCCCCGGGACGCTACATGAAAACGGTTCCCATGAGCAATTGAGGGGTGGGCGGGCGCGGGTGCCGGGTGGCGCGCGTGCGGCGGGCAGACCCTAGGGTGGGAGGCGTGACCGATGGCAAAAGGCCCCCGCTGGCCGTGTTCGACCTCGACAACACCCTGGCCGACACCGCGCATCGCCAGCGGTTCCTGGAGCGCGGGCCGCGCGACTGGGACGCCTTCTTCGCCGCCGCGCCCCACGATCCGCCGCTCGCCGAGGGCATCGCCCTGGCCCGGGCGAGCGCCGAGGACTGCGAGGTCGTCTATCTGACCGGGCGCCCCGAGCGCTGCCGTCGTGACACGCTCGACTGGCTGGCCGCGCACGGGCTGCCGCAGGGGCGCGTGTACATGCGGCGCGACGGCGACCGGCGGCCGGCCCGGCGCACCAAGCTGGAGATCCTGCGGCGGCTCGCCCGCGCCCGGGAGATCCGCGTGCTGGTGGACGACGACGAACTGGTCTGCGAGGACGCAGAGCGGGACGGCTTCACCGTCGTGCGGGCGCGCTGGGCGGCCCCGTCGGCGGAGCTGAAGGTGGCGCAGGAGCGGGAAGGGCGGACCTGAACCGGACCCGCCGGAGTCCGCAGGGTGCGGTCAGTCCGCGTCCTCCAGGCGGAAGCCGACCTTCAGGCCGACCTGCCAGTGTGCGATCTGCCCGGCGTCGATCTGCCCGCGCACCTGCGTCACCTCGAACCAGTCCAGGTTCCGCAGGGTGCGTGAGGCGCGGGAGACGCCGTTGCGAATGGCCTGGTCGACGCCCTCCGGCGAGGTGCCGACGATCTCGGTGACCCGGTAGGTGTGGTTCGACATGCGGGTGCTCCTCTCCGCTCGGCGGTGACGGCCGGGGCGCGCGTGCCGCGTGTCACTCCACCGTGCCCCAAGCCGCGGCGGAGCGCGAGACGTCGGCTTCGCCGGCCGCGGGGCCTTGACCTCCGTATTGGTCCATACCAAAATCCAGCACACCCGTACGAGCCGCTGCTCGTCCCCCCACGCCGGGTCTCCTTTCGCCTGCCCGCCCGGACGGACCACCCGTCCGCCGGCGGGCGGCGTCCGCCAGACAGAACGGGAACCCTCGTGAGACGTCGCCTCCTCGCCCTCGCCTGCGTGTCGGCCTCCCTGCTCAGCGGCTGCGGCCTGCTGCCGCGAGACGGCGGGCCCGAGCGGCGCGCCGTCACCGTGTGGCTGATGAAGGACAGCGCCTCGCAGGACTTCCTGCGGCGGTTCACCGAGGACTTCGAGCGCGCCCATCCCGGCCTGGACCTCGACATCCGCATCCAGCAGTGGACCGGCATCGGCGAGAAGGTGCAGGCCGCGCTGGAGGCGGACGGCGAGGACGGGCCCGATGTCATCGAGGTCGGCAACACCCAGGTCACCCAGTACGCGGAGGGCGGCCGACTCCACGACCTGACGCTGGAGGCGATGCGGGACTGGGGCATCCGCGACTGGCTGCCGGGCCTGGCCGAACCGGGGCAGTGGATGTCCCAGCAGTACGGCATCCCCTGGTACGCGGCCAACCGCGTGGTTATTTACCGCAAGGACCTGTTCGCGCGGGCCGGCGTCACCGCCCCGCCCCGCACCCGCGACGAGTGGCTCACCGTCACCGAACGGCTCGACTCGGGCGGCGACCAGGGCATCTACCTGGCCGGACAGGACTGGTACACCCTCTCCGGCTTCATCTGGGACGAGGGCGGCGACCTGGCCCGGGAGCGCGGCGGCGGTGTCTGGGAGGGCGCGCTGGACACCCCGGCCGCGCTGCGGGGCATGGACTTCTACCGCAGGCTCCAGGCGCTCGGGGACGGCCCGGTCGACGCCGACGAGGAACACCCGCCGCAGGCCCGCGTGTTCGCCAGGGGCCGGGTCGCGCAGATCGTCGCGGTGCCGGGTCTGGCCCATGCCATCGTGCGCGAGAACCCGGACCTGGAAGGCGAGCTGGGCTTCTTCCCGGTGCCGGGCAAGACCGCGGGCAAGCCCGGGGCGGTCTTCACCGGCGGCTCCGATCTGGTCGTGCCGCGCAACACCGACGACCGGGACGGCGCCGTCGCCGTGGTGGAGGCCCTCACGGGCACCCGGTGGAACACCGACCTGGCCCGCACCATGAACTACGTGCCGAACAAGAAGTCGCTCGCCAAGGCCGTCGCGGGCGGGGAGGGCGTCGAGGCCATGGCGGCCGGGGCCGCGCAGGGCCGGGCCACCCCGACCACGCCCGGATGGGGCGCGGTCGAGGCGGACAACCCGATCAAGGAGTACATGACGAAGGTGCTGACCGGCGCCGACCCGGCGACGGAGGCCCGACGGGCCTCCCGCCGCATCACCGAGCTCCTGGATCCCGGCCTGGAGTGAGCCCGGCGGCGGGCACCGCCTTCCCCTCAGCGCGCCACGCTCAGCGACAGCGCGAACCGGCCCTCGCCGTCCGTCCACCAGCGGACCGGTTCCAGGCCCGCCCCGGACAGTTCGCCGCGCACGCCCGCCTCGCGGAACTTCGCGGACACCTCCGTGCGCAGCTCCTCGCCCGCGGCGAAGTCCACGGCCAGACCGAGAGACGGGATCTTCACCGTCTGCGCGGTACGGGAGCGCAGCCGCATCTCGATCCACTCCCGCTCGGCGTCCCACAGTGCCACGTGGTCGAAGGCGGCCGGGTCGAAGTCGGCGCCCAGTTCCCGGTTGATCACCGTGAGGACGTTCTTGTTGAACGCGGCCGTCACCCCCGCCGCGTCGTCGTACGCCCGGACCAGCACGCCCTCGTCCTTGACCAGGTCCGTGCCCAGCAGCAGCGCGTCGCCCGGGGACAGCAGGGCGCGGACACGGGACAGGAAGGCGGCGCGTTCGGCGGGCAGCAGATTGCCGATCGTGCCGCCGAGGAACACCAGCAGCCGCGGCCCCGGCGTGTCCGGCAGCGTCAGCCCGGCGGTGAAGTCGGCGATCAGCGCGTGCACCTCCAGCTCCGGCCGCTCGGCGGCGAGCGCCCGCCCCGCCTGGTCCAGGGCGCTCTCGCTGACGTCGACCGGCACGTAGGCGCGCAGCCCGGTCAGGGCGTCCAGCAGATACCGGGTCTTCTCGGAGGAGCCGGAGCCCAGTTCCACCAGGGTGCGGGCGCCGGCCGCCGCGGCGATCTCCCCGGCCCGGGCGGCGAGGATCTCGCGCTCGGCCCGCGTGGGGTAGTACTCGGGCAGCTCGGTGATCCGCTCGAACAGCTCGCTGCCGCGCGCGTCGTAGAACCACTTGGGCGGCAGCGTCTTCGGCGTGCCGGCCAGGCCCTCCATGACGTCGGCGCGCAGGGCGGCCTCCGTGGCGTCCTCGGGCAGGGTGCGGGAGAGACGGAACGGGCTCACGTACGGGGCTCCTTCGCGGGTGCGGGTGCGGGTGCCGGGGCGGAAGCGGGCGCCGGGGTGGTGGCGGGCCGGCCGTGGGCCGGGGCTTCGGGGGAGTCGGCGGGCGCGGCGTCCTTCAGCGGGGTGAGCAGGACGTCGGTGCGGTCGGCCCACAGCAGGGTGCGGTCGGGGACTTCGCGCCAGCGCGGGTCGTCGTCGTAGGGCTCGGAGGCCACGACGGTGCCGCCGCCGGGCCGGGACAGGTACCAGAGGGTGTCGCCCCAGGCGGTGGCGGCGAGGGTGACGCCATTGGTGAGCAGCAGGTTCAGCCGGGAGGCGGGGGCCGCCGCGGCGACCTCGGCGACCGTTTCGGCCAGCGCCGAAGGCTCCTCCCGGCCGCCGCGCAGCCGGTTCAGGACCAGCGCCCATACGAACGCGGAGTCGTTGCGGGCCTCCAGCGCCAGCAGTTCCCCGGGCGGCAGGCCAGGGGCGAGCGGGGCGAGAGCACCCGGCCAGCCCGCCACGGCCCCGTTGTGGCTGAACAGCCAGGGGCCCGCGGCGAAGGGCGCCGCGGCGGCCTCCGCGTCCGCGCCCGACAGGGTCGCGTCCCGCACCGCGCCGAGCAGCGCGGTCGTCCGCACCACCCGGGCCAGGTCGGCGAAGGACTGGTCCGCCCAGATCGGCCCGGCCCGGCGGTACCGGGCCGGCACCGGGTCCCCCTCGGCGTACCAGCCGACCCCGAAACCGTCGGCGTTGACCGTTCCGTGCCGCTGCCGTCGCGGCGCCCACGACTGGCGGTACAGCCCGTGCGGCGGCTCCACGAGCAGCCGGCCCAGCGGCTCGGCGGGACCGGTGTAGGCGAGGTGGCGGCACATCAGCCCCGGCCCTTTGAGCGGGCCGTGCGGAACCCGGAGAAGATCTGCCGCCGGACCGGATAGTCCCAGTTGCGGAAGGTGCCCCGGCAGGCCACCGGGTCCACGGCGAACGAACCGCCGCGCAGCACCTTGTACTCCGGCCCGAAGAACACCTCCGAGTACTCCTTGTACGGGTACGCCCGGAAGCCGGGGTACGGCAGGAAGTCGCTCGCCGTCCACTCCCACACGTCCCCGATCAGCTGCCGCACCCCGAGCGCGGACGCACCGGCCGGATAGCTCCCGGCGGGCGCCGGCCGCAGGTGCCGCTGGCCCAGGTTGGCGTGCTCGGGCCCCGGGTCGGCGTCCCCCCACGGGTAGCGCCTCGACCGGTCGCCGGCCGGGTCGTACCGCGCGGCCTTCTCCCACTCCGCCTCGGTGGGCAGCCGCCGCCCGGCCCAGCGGGCGTAGGCGTCGGCCTCGTACCAGCACACGTGCAGCACCGGCTCGTCGGGCGGCACCACCTCGGTGACGCCGAAGCGGCGCCGCAGCCACTGCCCGCCGTCCCGGCGCCAGAACAGCGGCGCGGAGACGGAGTGCCGCCGTATGTGGTCCCAGCCCTCCGGCTGCCACCAGCGCGGGTCGTCGTAGCCGCCGTCCGCGATGAACGCCTGGTACGCGGCGTTGGTCACCGGGGTGGTGTCGATCCAGAAGGGCGGCAGCTCCCGCCGGTGCGCGGGGCGCTCGTTGTCCAGCGCCCACGGCTCGGTGGAGGTGCCCATCGTGAACGGTCCGCCGGGGACGAGGACCTCGGCCGGCCCGGTGTACGGCGGCCCCGGGTCGGGGTCCGGGGCGGTGAGCGCCCGCGGTCCCCTGCGGAGCTGATGCGTGATCAGCATCGTCTCGTCGTGCTGCTGCTCATGCTGGGCGATCATCCCGAAGGCGAACCCGGCCCGCGTCAGCCGTGAGGCGTCGAAGGCGGCGTGCTCCAGTACGTCCAGGGCCCGGGCGCGCACCTCGGCCGCGTACCGCCGGGCCTCCGCGGGCGGCAGCAGCGGCAGCCTCGGGCGCTCGGCCCGCGGATGCTCGAAGGCGTCGTACAGGCTGTCGATCTCGGGCCGCAGCGCCTCCTGGCCGGCGACGGCCCGCAGCAGCCACTGCTCCTCCTGGTTGCCGATGTGCGCCAGGTCCCACACCAGCGGTGACATCAGCGGTGAGTGCTGGGCGGTCAGGTCCGGGTCGTCCACACAGCCGGTCAGCAGCGTGGTGCGGTCCCGCGCGGTGACCAGCGTGGCCAGCGCGCGCTCGCGAAGGGCTTCGGTGCCGAGGGCGGGGTCGTTCATGGGCGGACGTCCTTCCCGTGCGGGCGGCGGCCCGTGCCGTCCGGCCCGTCCAGCAACTCGTCGGCGGGGCAGCGGCCCCGGGTGACGTAGCGGTCGAGGTACGCCGTGACGGCGTCCGTGATCCCGGTGGTGGCGCCGAGGCGGGGCAGCGCCCCGAGCGCCGCCGTGAAGCA
Source organism: Streptomyces sp. NPDC052020 (assembly GCF_040680575.1). Taxonomy (NCBI): domain Bacteria; kingdom Bacillati; phylum Actinomycetota; class Actinomycetes; order Kitasatosporales; family Streptomycetaceae; genus Streptomyces; species Streptomyces sp. NPDC052020. Next base: position 144,005 of record NZ_JBFAWY010000013.1, on the reverse strand, counting down.
CACGACGGCCGCCTCGCGCAGCTCGGGGTCGGCCAGGCCGTGCCGGGCCGCGTCGCGCCAGAGCGCATTGTGCGGGGCGGGCCGGCCGAGGGCGCGCTCGGCGAGCGGCTTCACCGCCCGGTAGGCGGTCTCGGAGGCCTCCGGGTCGTCGAACAGCGCCGCCGTCACGGCGAGCGGCACCTGCCACCCGTCGTCGCCGGGCTGCGCGTCGATCATGCGCAGCTCCAGATGGCCGCGCGGCCGCACCGGCGGGAACAGCGTGGTGAGGTGGTAGTCGAGGTCGTCCCGGGTCGGCGGCCGCGGCCGGTGCGCCCGGGTCCATTCCCGGAAGGTCAGCCCTTCGGGGACGCCCCAGGGGCCGCCGTCCCGCCGGACGCACATCACCGGCGCGTCCAGCACATGCCGGGCCCAGGCGCCGCGCGGGTCGGCGTCCAGCACGGGGCCGCCCGCCCGGCCGGCGCCGATCCGCGCCCAGTGCAGCTGCCGGGTGGACCGCCAGCCGGTGGGCCGCCCCCGGTCCAGCGGCGAGTTGGCGAACGCGGCCACCAGGACCGGGCCCAGCCGGTGCGCCAGCCACCAGCGCCGCACATGGCCGAGGACGCCCGGCTCCTCGTGCCCGGCGTCCACGCACACCTGCACCGAGGCCGAGGTGCACATCATGGCGCGGCCGGCCGGGCCGGTGCGGTCCAGGCACGCCTCCATCGCGTCGTAGCGCGGGCGGCGCAGGAACCGGCGCGGCGGGTGCCACGGATCGTGGCCCATGCCGACCAGGGACAGGCCGTCCTCGCGCAGGACCGCGCGGACGGCGTCGAGGTCGGCGGAGACGGTACCGACACACTCCGTCAGGGAGGCGGCGGGCGGCGAGCTCAGCTCCAGCTGCCCGCCGGGTTCGACGGTGAGCGCCGACCTCAGGGGCACGGTCCGCAGCGCGGCGTAGGCCGCTTCGAGTCGTTCGGGTGCCACGGGGAGCCGCGGGGTGCGCAGCTCGTGGACGAGCCATTCCACTTCGACGCCGAGGCGCCGCGGCGGGCCGGTCTTGAAACAGATGCCGCGAACCAGGGTCTCGACCTCCGCTTCACTGATCGGGGTGGGTGGCTCCGTACCGCCACCGACCGGTGTGCCGACAGGGTCGGACATGTCGGGATCCTCCTGAGATGCCACCATGCCATCAAGCCACCATGTCATCGGCCCCGGTCCGGTGGTCCGGGCCGGGGTCACTCGTCCCACCCAAGACCTTCACGCGGCTCGGCACAAGGGTGCGTACCGGGACGTTCCACCCAACCCCGCCGGTGTCCGGGCCGCTCCCGGGTGCCTTTCCGGGAGTTTCCCGAAACCTGCGCGGGCGTTCCCCAGGGCGCGGTCCGGGACGGGGAAACCCCGTTGCGCCGCAGGACCAGCATCGCTCACGATGCGTACCTGAGCACGACGGGGGAGGCCGTGCGGTGCGTGACGGTGGCGCGTACGGGGGTCGCGCCATGAGCGCGCGCCCGGGCGGCGTCGCACGGCGGACCGAACGGATCGGGGCGGCGGCTGCCACCGCGCGCCCGGCCGCGCCCACCGCGACCCGTGCGGTGGTGCCGAGGCGGCGCTGACCGGGTGACGGGTCACGCCGACGGCCCCCGGTGCCGGGGGAGGTCGTGTTCGATGGCGCCCGCCGATGGTGGCAGGCTGATCTGCGGATGATCACCGCACCACGACAGGAAGCCGCACCTCATGACCGACAAGCTCACCGTGAGCGTTCTGGGCACCGGCATCATGGGCGCCGCGATGGCCCGCAACATCGCCCGTGCCGGGCACGCCGTCCGCGCCTGGAACCGGAGCCCTGACAAGGCCGAGCCGCTGGCCGCCGAGGGCGTGCGCGTCGCCGGCACCCCCGCCGAGGCGGTGGACGGCGCCGACACCGTCCTGACCATGCTGTACGACGGCCCGGCCGCCCTGGACGTCATGCGCCAGGCCGCGCCCGCCCTGCGCCCCGGTACCGCGTGGATGCAGTCGACCACCGCCGGCATCGAGGCGATCACCGGCCTGGCCGCCTTCGCCCGCGAGCACGGCCTCGTCTTCTACGACGCCCCCGTACTCGGCACCCGCGAGCCCGCCGAGGCCGGGCAGCTCGTCGTCCTGGCCGCCGGTCCGGCCGAGGGGCGGGCCGCGGTGACGCCGGTGTTCGACGCCGTGGGTGCCCGGACCGTGTGGACCGGCGAGGACGGTGCGGCCGGGAGCGCCACCCGGCTGAAGCTGGTGGCCAACAGCTGGGTCATCGCCGCCACCAGCGCGGCCGGCGAGGTGCTGGCCCTCGCCGGCGCCCTGGACGTGGACCCGGACAGCTTCTTCGACGCCATCGCCGGAGGTCCGCTCGACATGGGCTACCTGCGGGCCAAGGCCGCGCTCGTCCTCGGGGACCGGCTGTCCCCGCCCCAGTTCGCGGTCGCCACCGCCGAGAAGGACGCCCGGCTGATCGTCGAGGCCGGTGAGCGCCACGGCGTCCGTCTCGACGTGGCCGACGCGAGCGCGCGGCGGCTCGCCCGCGCCGCCGCGCGGGGGCACGGGGACAAGGACATGGCCGCGGCCTACTTCGCGAGCTTCGAGGAGAAGCCGTCGGCCTGAGAACGCGCCACCGCCGGCGGCCCGGGTCCGGCCGGGTGACACATGCCGGAAAGGCCGACAGATGGGCCGGGACGGGGAAGGCCGACACAGGAGACCCCGAAGGGGGAGGCCGGCACAGGATGCCCCGGACGGGGAAGCCGGGACGGGAGCGTCCCGGCCGGCAGGACCCGTCGGGGAACACCGCCGGGGAAGCCCTTCGGGACGGGCGTGGCAGAGCGCCGCGCCGGTACCACCGGACAGAAGCGTCATGACGTACGGCATGACAGGCACGTGACAGAGAGGATCCCGCATGTCCAAGCCCCCGCTGCCGCCCGAGGCCGTCGACCTGCTGCGCCGCGCCAACCCGTGTGTGATGGCCACCGTGCGCTCGGACGGCACCCCCGTCTCCACCCCCACCTGGTATCTGTGGGAGGACGGCCGGGTGCTGGTCAACCTCGACGAGGGCCGGGTGCGTCTGAAGCACCTGCGCCGCGACCCGCGCGTGACCCTCACCGTCCTGGACGAGGACGACTGGTACACGCACGTGACCCTCCTCGGCCGCGTCGCCGCGCTGCGTGACGACGACGGTCTGGCCGACATCGACCGGCTCTCCCGCCACTACACCGGCAAGCCCTATCCGGACCGGGTCCGGGCCCGGGTCAGTGCCTGGATCGAGGTCGAACGCTGGCACGCCTGGGGGACGTTGAAGGACAGCGACCAGGCGTCCGTCTGAGCCCGGCGGCCGGTCCCGGCCCGGCGCCCGGACGGTGCGGTGCGCGCGGCGACAGGCCGAGCGGCGGCAGGGCGCCGGCCGCCTTCCGGCGGGTGCCGTCGGCGCCGGTGACCGGTCAGCGCCGGTACAGCCCGACCAGGGCGCCGCTCGCGAGCTGCCGTTCGTCCACCGCCCGGTGCACCTGGCCGGCGCCGGGCGCGTCGGGCAGCACGCACGGCTCCCGCAGGGCGTAGAGCCGGAAGAAGTAGCGGTGTGCCTCGTCCCCGGGCGGGGGGTGCGGGCCGCCCCAGCCCTGTTCCCCGTACCCGTTGACGAGCTCGGTGCCACCGGGCGGGCACTGCCCCGGGGCGACACCGTCGCTGCGGGGATCGACGCCGACCACGACCCAGTGCGCGAAGGTGCCGGACGGTGCGTCGGGATCCTCGCACAACAGGACCAGTTCGACCGCTTCGTCCGGCACGCCAGACCAGGCCAGGGGCGGGGAGACGTTCTCCCCTTCGTAGGCGTACCGCCGTGGGATGAAGGAGTGGTCGTCGAATGCGCCACTGCTGAGCTCGATACCTGCCATGGGCCCGGAGTACCCCGGACAATTCCGTCATATCGAACAGGCGGGGGGAGTGGCGCCCTGTTCCGCGCGCTCGCGGGTTCGGACCGGGGGAGCCGGGTACCCGTGGCTCTCCGACGGAGGAGGAGACGGAGGAGCGCGACATGTCTCCCCAAGCGGAAACCGCCGCAGAAGCGCGGACTCACGGTCCCCGCCGCGCCTCCGCCCACGCCGCGCGGGCGCGCAACCGGGTCCCCGAGCCGTACGGGGAGCCCGATCTGCTCGGCCAGTACCTGGCCCAGATCGGCGCCACGCCGCTGCTCACCGCGGAGGACGAGGTGCGGCTGGCCGAGTGTATGGAGGCCGGGGTACGGGCGCTGGAGGAACTGGAACAGGCCGATGCCGGCGAGCCCGCGCCGGCGCCCGGGCGGCGCCGGGAGCTGGAGCGGGCCGTGTGCGACGGGCAGGAGGCCAAGGACCACATGGTGCGGGCCAACCTCCGCCTGGTGGTCGCCCTGGCCAAGCGGCACGCCCACCGGGGCCTGCCCCTGCTGGACGTCATCCAGGAGGGGAACCTGGGGCTGATCCGCGCGGTGGAGAAGTTCGACCACACCAAGGGGTTCAAGTTCTCGACGTACGCCACCTGGTGGATCCGCCAGGCGATCGAACGCGGCGTGGCGACACACGCGCGGACGGTACGGCTGCCCATGCACGTCGTGGAGCAACTGCGCAAGCTCGCCAAGGTCGAGCGGCGCCTCCAGCTGAACCTGGGGCGCGAACCGACCCCCGAGGAGGTGGCCGGGGAGAGCGGACTCGCCCCGGACAAGGTGGTCTGGCTGCGGCGGGTCGGCCGGGACGCGGTCAGCCTGGACACCCCGGTGGACGAGACCGGTGAGACCGTGGTCGGCGACCTCATCCCCGACACCGACGTGCTCCAGGCCCCGGAGGTCGCCGAGTACCAGGCGCTCGCCGAGGAACTGCGCGAAGCCGTGGGCACCCTGGCACCCCGCGAGGCCCTGATCCTCAGCCTGCGCTACGGCCTGCACGACGGACGGGCGCGCACCCTGGAGCAGGTGGCCCGGCACGTGGGTCTGACGCGGGAGCGCGTACGCCAGCTGGAGAAGGAGTCGCTCGCGCAGTTGAGGGCGCCCGAGACCCGGGACCGCCTCGTGGCCTGGGCGGGCTGAGCCCCCTCCCGCGCCGGGTACCCGGCCCGGCGCCCTTCCGCAGCTCTCGCGCGGGGCGCTCGCGTCATCCCCCCGCGCGCTCGCCGTTGCACACGGCGCCCAGCGCGCCGTCGCCCGCGAGGACCACGCGCACCCCCGCGCTCATCCGGTCCAGTGTCTCCCGGAGCCAGGAGCGGTCCTCATCGCCGGCCGGCTCCAGCCGCATCCGGCGTGCCCGCAGCGGCACCAGGCGCAGTCCGCGCAGCCGTCCGGTGTCCGCCGCGACCGTCACCAGATGGGCCAGCCGCAGATCGTCCCGGTACCGCTCGTAGCCCGCTATGCCCTCGTAGTCGTCGATGAAGTCGCCGCAGCCGTGGAGCACCAGCCGGTCCCGGTACACCTCCAGCGGGCGGGGGTGGTGCGAGGAGTGCCCGTGCACGATGTCGACCCCGCCGTCCACCAGGGCGTGCGCGAACCGGGCCTGCTCCGCGGGCACCCGGTATCCCCAGTTCGACCCCCAGTGCACGGACACCACCACGAGGTCGCCGGTCCGCCTGGCCCGCCGGACGCGCCGGACGACGGTCTCGGCCGCGCCGGGCGTCGGCTCGGCGACGTAGGCGACACCGGACCGGCCGGCCGTCGCCGCCCACCCGGCGGGGATGCCGCTGGAGCTCATGCCGAGGGCGAACACCAGCAGGCGGCCGCCGTTCTCCAGCGGGACCACGGCGGGCGCGTACGCCTCCGCGGCGTCCCGGCCCGCACCCGCCGTGCGCAGCCCCGCACCGGCCAGCGTGTCCAGGGTCTCCGCCAGGCCCGCGCGGCCAAAGTCCAGGACGTGGTTGTTGGCCAGGACGCACACGTCGGGCCGGGCCACCGTCACAGCGGGCAGGTTGGCGGGGTGCATGCGGTAGTGGACGGCCTTGCCGGGCGCGAAGGCGCCGCCGCCCGTCACCGCCGTCTCCAGGTTGACGACCCGGGCGTCCGGAGCGGCCTCCCCGAGCACGCGCAGCGCCTCGCCCCACGGCCAGTCGGGCGGCACCGGCGCGGGCACGGGGCCGCTCGCCGCCTCCGCCAGCCGGACGTAGGTCCGCGCGTCGCGCACATACTCCTCGCGCAGCTCCGGATCGCCGGGGTGCGCGAGGATCTGGTCGACGCCGCGCCCGAGCATCACGTCACCGCACAGGAACAGCGTCACCGTGCCGCCGCCCACGTCTCCACAGTAGGGGGCTCGGCGCACACCCGACGATTCCGGGGGCCGGCGCCCACGGGGCGGGCAGGGCGGCGCTCGCGGCGCTCGGGCGGAGCGCGGCTCGCAGCACGGCCTGATCCGCCGCCGAGAAGTCACGGCATGACCGTGTCCCGACCGGAGCCGGGGGGTGGTGCCGGGTCACACGGGGTCTCGGTCCGCTCGCGGCCGTGGCGCGTGCCGCTGCCGCCTCCCGCGACGACGCCGCCCTCGACCGGGTGGGAGCGGTACTGGAGGTGTCCGGCCCACAGGGCGCCCAGGAGGCCGGTGGCGGCGAGCGCGGCGCCGGCCCAGGCCACCGAGGCGAAGCCGAACCCGGCGTCGGTGGTCATGCCGCCGAGGGCCGGCGCGAGCGGGCTGCCGACGTTGAAGGCCGAGGTGCTGGCGGCGCCGACCAGGGTCGGTGCGCCGGGTGCCACGACGAAGACCCGGGACTGCGAGATCGGATTGGTGACGTAGCCCGCCACGCCGAGGACGAAGATCAGGGCCACGGTGACGACGGTGTTCCCCGCCAGGACGGCGAGCAGTGCGGAGGCCGCGGCGAGGACGCCGGTGCCGGGCGCGAGCGTGCGGATCGGGTACGCCCGCGCGGAGCTGCCGCCGACGACCAGGCCGGCAGGCCGCCGACGCCGAACAGGGCGCCAGCAGGACGGGCACCCAGCGGTCGGCCAGTGCCGGTGACGTCGGTGAGCAGGGAGGCGAGGTAGCTGAAGGTGACGGTGACGGCGCCGAAGGAGAACGCCGTCACCGTGTACGGGAGCCACAACCGCGGCCGGGCCATCGCCCGCAGCTCGGCGCGGACGGTACGCGTCTCCTCCCCGGCGTCCCCGTCCGCCGGCAAGGGCGAACACCGAGCAGACGAGGGTGACGGGGGTGAGCAGGGCCACGCTCCAGAAGGCGGCGCGCCATCCGGCGACCTGGCTGAGCACCGTGCCCGCGGGGACGCCGATGATGGCGGCGAGGGTGAGTCCGCCGGCGACGACCGCGACCGCCTTGCCCTGGGCGTTCGCCGGCACGAGGGCGACGGCGGCGGCCACGGCGACGCCCCGGAAACCCGCGTAGGCGAGAGCGCCGACGACACGCGGGGCGGACAGGACTTGGTAGCCCGGGGCGGGGGCGCGACGATGTGCGCGGCGATGAAGACGGCCCGCGGCACGACCAGGGCCGTGCGGCGGGGCCAGCTCAGCGTGGCGACCGCGAGGAGCGGTGCGCCGATGGACAGGAACTCACTGTTCAGCGTCGTGGAAAGCGCCGTCTCCGCCCTCTGAACGGCCCCCCCGCGGCGGTCCGGGGGAACCCGGCGGAGCACAGCACAGAGCGGACCGGCCCCCGGCGCGGCCTCGGGGCCACACCCCCGGTAGGCCGGGAACGAGGCCGCGAACGCTGGAGGCCCGCGAACGCCGGAGCCCCGGGTGCCACGGGTGTCCGGGCGCGCGGGCCGCTCGGCGGCGGCCGGGCCCACGCGCGGGAGGAGCGCCGCATCCCGCCGACATGGCGGCCCCCGGCGCGGGTACCGCGGAGTGAGGGGGACACGAGGGGGGCGCGAACCGCTGGAGGTCGCGATGGAACTGGTCGAGGAGCGCCCCTGCCGCTACCGCATCGAACCGCACGGCGCGATGCGGGTGCCCGGCGTGGTGTTCGCCTCGCGGGATCTGCTGGCCGACGCCGAGAAGTCGCTGGCGCAGGTCGTCAACGTGGCCACGGTGCCGGGCATCGTGGGCGCCTCGTACGCCATGCCCGACATTCACTGGGGCTACGGCTTCCCGATCGGCGGCGTGGCGGCCACCGACGTCGACGAGGGCGGCGTGGTCTCGCCCGGCGGGGTCGGCTTCGACATCTCCTGCGGGGTGCGGCTGCTGGCCGCCGACATCCCCGGCGGGGACCTGCGGCGGGCGCTGCCCGCCGTCATGGACGGCCTGGACCGGGCGATCCCGCGCGGCGCGGGCCCCGGCGGCGTGTGGCGGCCGTCCGGCTCCGGACCGCTGGAGCGGATCCTCGCGGACGGCTCCCGGTACGCGGTCGAGGAGGGGTACGGCGAGGAGCGCGACCTCGTCCGCTGCGAGGACGGCGGCGCGGTCGCCGGTGCCGACGTGACGCAGGTCGGCGAGCGGGCCCGGCAACGCGGCCTGGCCCAGGTCGGCAGCCTCGGGTCGGGGAACCACTTCCTGGAGGTCCAGCAGGTGGCCGAGGTCTACGACGAAGCGGTCGCCGGCGCCTTCGGGCTCGCCGGCGGACAGGTCTGCGTCATGATCCACTGCGGTTCGCGCGGCCTGGGGCACCAGATCTGCACCGACCACGTCCGGGCGATGGACCGCGCCATGGCCCGGTACGGCATCACCGTCCCCGACCGGCAGCTGGCCTGCGCCCCGGTCGGCTCGCCCGAGGGCGAGGCGTACCTGGGCGCGATGGCCGCCGCCGCCAACTACGGCCGCGCCAACCGCCAGCTGCTCACCCACGCGGCCCGGGAGGTGTTCCGGCGGGCGGCGGGCGCGCGGCTGTCCCTGGTGTACGACGTGTCCCACAACCTCGCCAAGACCGAGACGCACGACGTGGCCGGCCGGCCACGCCGGCTCTGTGTGCACCGCAAGGGGGCCACCCGCGCCTTTCCGCCCGACCACCCGGAACTGCCGCCCGACCTGCGCCGGTCCGGGCAGCCGGTGCTCATCCCCGGCACCATGGGCACCGCCTCCTACGTACTGACCGGGGTCCCCGGCGGCGACGCCTTCCACTCCACCTGCCACGGCGCGGGCCGGGTGCTCAGCCGCCACCAGGCCGCCCGCGCGGTCACCGGCAAGGAGGTGCGGGCCAGGCTCGACGCGGCCGGCATCGCGGTGCGCCCGCGTTCCTGGCGCGGCCTGGCCGAGGAGACGCCCGAGGCGTACAAGGACGTGAGCGCGGTGGTGGCCGCGAGCGAACGTGCCGGGCTGTGCCGCACGGTGGCCCGGCTGGTGCCGCTGGGAGTGGTCAAGGGCTGACAGCGGCCGGGCCGGACGGACGCCTCACGCGTCGACCGTCACCGTGCACGACCACCCGTACGCATCGGGTCCGATCCGCAGCTCGTGCCAGGCGACGGCCTTGGGCGCGGCCCCGGTGATCTCGACCTCCGCCAGCCCGGCCACCGCCAGCCGGACGTCGAGGCCGCCGTCGTCCTCGTCCGCCTCCACGTCCACGGGCACCTGGCCGTGGACCTCCAGCCGGAAGATGACCTCGTCCAGCAGCGTGGCCAGCAGATCCTCGTCGCAGCCCTCGGCCAGCCGCACGCGATCCACGGCCGTCGGGCGCACCCCGGAGACGTCCGCGAAGCACTCCACCATCGCCAGCACCGCCTCCGCCAGGCATCGTTCCCGGCTCGCCGCCCAGGCCTCGATACGGATGTCGGCGGTGTGCGGCACCGCCCGGTGGCCGCTTTCGCCCCGCTCCCGCGCCTGCCTGTCGTCGTCCGTGTCCCCGAGCATGTCCACCGCCTGTTCCGTCACCGCGCCCTCGTGCGACGCGAACGCTCCGCCCTGCTGCCGTGTCGCTGTACCGCTGTACCGCCGTACCGCCGTGCACGACTATGGAGTTGCCGGTGTGCCCGGCGTCACACGTCGTGGAGGCGGCGCCGCACGGCGATAAGCCGGCGGGACCCGAGGACGCCCGGGAGGAACCGAGGGCGTCCGGAAGGGACCTGTGGAAGTTCGGAAGAGGCCGAGGAGGAACCGGAAGGACCCGAGGAGGAACAGGAAGGTCCCGAGGGCGTCCGGTAGGGCCCGAGGAGTCCGGTAGGGCCCGAGGAGTCCGGTAGGGCCCGAGGGGACCACTTGACGGGAGGAGGCCGCCGATGATCTCCCAAACGATCGCGGTACCCACCGCCGACGCCACCCTGGCGGGTGACCTCGCCGTACCGGAGGCCGCCCGGGCCGTCGTGCTCTTCGCGCACGGCAGCGGGAGCTCCCGGCACAGCCCGCGCAACCGCCAGGTCGCCGAGGCCCTGCGCGCCACCGGGCTCGGCACGCTGCTGATGGACCTGCTCACCGAGGAAGAGGAGAGACGGGACGTAGTGACCGCCGAGCACCGCTTCGACATCCCCCTGCTGGGCCACCGCCTGGTGGCCGCCATCGACTGGCTGGAGAGCGGGCCCGGCACGCGGGGCCTGCCCGTCGCCCTGTTCGGCGCCAGCACCGGTGCCGCGGCGGCCCTGGTGGCGGCCGCCGAGCGGCCCGGCCGGGTGCTCACGGTCGTCTCGCGCGGCGGACGGCCCGACCTGGCCGACGACGCCCTGGGAGCCGTACGGGCGCCGGTGCTGCTGATCGTGGGCGGCCGGGACGAACAGGTACTGCGGCTCAACCAGGAGGCGGCCCGGCGTCTGCACGCCCCGCACGCTCTGCGGATCGTCCCCGGCGCCACCCACCTGTTCGAGGAGCCCGGCGCCCTCGACCAGGTCGCCGACGCGGCCGGTCAGTGGTGCGACGAGCACCTGCGCGCCGCGCCCGGCTGACCGGCGTCGGCAGGGTGCCGCCCGGCCGGCACCGCACCCCGGGCGCGTCCGCCGGTCGCCGCCCGGCCGGGCAGCGACCCCGGGCGGGTGTGCGGGCGGCGCGCCGTCACACCGAGGCGCCGAGGTCGGTGCGCAGCCGGGCGCCCTGCCGCAGCAGCTCGCGCTGCACCAGCCGGTAGGGCACGCCCCGCGGGCCCTGACCGTGGCGGATGGTCAGCGCGGCGGCCACGCCCGCGGCCTGCCCGGTCGCCATCGCGATCGGCATCACCCGGTACGAGGAGTGCGCCACGTGCGTCCCCGAGATGCACCGCCCCGCCACCAGCAGCCGGTCGGTTCCCTTCGGAACGAGACAGCGCAGCGGGATGTCGTAGAAACGGCCCATGGGCACCCGCTTCAGCACGGTGCCGGTACCGCGCGGGTTGTGGATGTCGATCGGGTAGGCGCCGTGCGCGACCACGTCCGGGAACGGGCGCGCGGCCAGGATGTCGTGACCGGTCAGCTGGTAGTCGCCGACGACGCGCCGGGTCTCCCGCACGCCGATGTGGGTGCCGCTCTGCACCACGTACGACTCCTCGAAACCGGGCACGCGGGTGCGCAGGAAGCGGTCGATCTGGGCGAGCTGGCGGCGGGCCGTGTACTCGGCCCGGGTCAGGTCCCACACGCTGGTGCCCAGCACCCGCGTCACCCGGGTGCTGTTGACGGCGACCTCACGGGGATGCGGGGTCGCGAACAACAGGATGTCCTCGCGCGGCAGCCGCAGCTCACCGGCGGCCCTGGCCTCCTCGATCAGGTCCCACAGGCCGTGCACCCCCCGCCACTGGTCGGGATGGGCGCGCACGTAGTCGGCGAAGTCCGGCCGGGCGAAGTCCGCCACGCGGAACATCAGCGTCATCGGCTGCACCAGCCCGTCCTCGGGGCGGCCGATCTCGTACGACGCCCCGCAGGCCGCCGCGACGTCGCCGTCGCCGGTGCCGTCCACCACCACCCCGGCGTCGATCACCACCGGACCGGACTTCGTCTCGAACACCACCCGCCAGCCGGGGCCGTCCTCCAGGGGCAGCGCGGTGGAGGCGAAGGCGTGGAACAGCATCCGCACCCCCGCCTCGTCCAGCATCTCCAGCAGTGCCAGCTTGAACAGCTCCGGGTCGAAGGGAACCGTGTACCCGGTCTTCGGGGAGGGCGGCAGGCAGCCGCCGCGCCCCATGAGCCGGTCCAGCAGCTGCCACAGAACGCCCGCGACCACCGGCTCCCCCTCGCCGTGGTCGGTGGGCAGCAGCCGGGAGTTGTCACCGGACTCGCTGAAGGCGGCCTGCTTGTGCTCGTTGTGGAACGACATCAGCGGCATCACCAGCGCCACGGTCGCGTTGCCGCCGAGGAACCCGTAGCGCTCCACGAGGACCACGTCGGCTCCGGCGTCGGCCGCGGCGACCGCGGCGGCGAACCCGGAGGGGCCGCCGCCGACCACGAGGACGTCGCACCGTCCCCCGTGCCGGGCCGGACGCGGGGGCAGGGTGACCGTGCGGGGCTCGCGGGGCTCTTCCAGGATCGGCATCGGTCTCCTCGGGCGGGCGGAAGACGGCCGCGGCGGGCCGGGGGCAGACGATCGGGTCAGACGATCAGCGGGCGGGGCTCGGCGGGACGGGGCGGTTCCGCCTCCTCCGCGCCGCGCCCCGCGTCCGTCTCGGCGCCCGCCTCGGCGCCCGCCTCGACGTCCGCCTCGGCGCCCGCCTCCGTGGTTCCGCCCGGCCGCCCGGCATCGATCGCGTCGAGCAGGACGCCGCAGCGCGCGCAGGTCTCCCGGGCGAGCGCGGTCAGCTCCCGCATACGGCCGCGCAGGTCCTCCCGGCGCCGGGGATACTCGTCCCACAGCCGGTCCACCTCCGCCAGCAGCAGCCCGGCCTGCTCCCGCGCCACGCCCACCAGGGCCGGGGCGCCGAGCCGGCGCGCGAAGTCGAACACCTTGCCGGAGTACGGCAGGGGCAGGACCGGCACACCGGACAGCGCCGCGAAGATCACGAAGTGCAGCCGCATGCCCACGGCCAGGTCCAGATGGCGCATGAAGCCCAGGACCTGCCCCGGGCTGTAGGCGCCGTGCAGGATGCGGCCCTTGTCCGGCGCGGTCATATGGGACAGTACGGCGTGCGCGTGCCGTACGTCGTGCCGCTCCATCGGCAGGAACACCACGTGCGCGTCCAGCCGCCGGACGAGGAAGTCCGCGACGTCGGCGAGCAGTGCGTGGTAGTCGCCCTCGTCTAGCTTCTCGGCCGCCCGGCCCGGTTCCCGCACCGACATCCCCACCAGCCGGGCGTCGGGGGGCACGCCCTCGTCGCGCATCATCGCGTCGGTGAACGGCTCGGGCTCCAGCAGCAGCGCCGGATCGGCCGTGACGGTGACCTCGCGCTCCAGGCCGACCTCCTCCAGGACCAGCTTGGACTCCTGGTCCCGCACCACGATGTCGGCCATCTCCGCCAGCACGCCGCGTACCGCCTCCCGGTCCTCCGCCTCCCGCAGCGGGCCGGCGCCGACGGCGTAGGCGAAGGTGGGCACGCCCCGGTCCTGCGCGGTGCGGACCAGCCGCAGATAGCGGCGGGCCTCGCTGTCGTAGAGGATGCCGCCGCCGCCCAGCACCAGCAGATCCAGTCCGGTCAGCGCCTCCGAGATGTGGTTGCGGCTGACGCCCTCCCAGTCCAGGACGTCGTGGACGTCGGGATGGTGGGTGCGGGTGTGCTCGGCGTTCCGGCTGAAGACGACGAAGTGGGCGTCCGGCCGCTGCGCGCGCAGACAGTTCAGGATGCAGGTCAGGATCGACTCGTCGCCGATGTTGAAACCGCCGTACGAACCGAGCACGCCGATGCGCGGGCCCGAGCGGGCGGGCTGCGGAGGGGAGGAGGCAGTGGTCATCCGGGAACTCCCGTCACGTGCGGAGACGGCCGGGCTGCCGGCCGGGGCGCGAGGCGGTCGTGGCTCGCGCCGCGTGCCGGGTTGCCTGCGCCGACCGGTTGGAAACACTCCCTGCTCCCAATGGGCGGCCGCCGTCCGGGACCGCCGTCCGAGGGCTCTGCCCGGGACCGTAGTCCGGGACCGTAGTCCGGGGCGCTGTCCGGGGCGCCGCATCGGCGGGCGCCCCGGGGGTACGCGGGGACGCACCGGGGGCCGTCAGGAATACCCGTAATACCCGTGAACCCAGGTAGCCCGGCGAACCGGGGGATCCGGGGAAGAAGCGGGGGAGCCGGGGAAGGAGGAACGGCAGCCATGCGGTTCCAGGATCGTCGGCAGGCCGGACAGGCGCTGGCCGAGAGGTTGCGGGCCCTGCGCGACGAGGGCGCCCTGCCCGACCCCGTCGTCCTCGCCCTGCCCCGCGGCGGCGTCGCCGTGGCGCGCGAGGTCGCCCGGGAGCTCGGCGCGCCGCTCGACGTGCTCGTCGTACGGAAGATCGGGGCGCCGTTCCACGAGGAGTACGGCATCGGCGCGATCGCCGGTGACGACGACCCGCTCTACGACGAACGGGCCCTGCGCCGGCTGGGGCTCACCGAGGCCGAGCTGGCCCCCGTGGTGGCGCGGGAGCGCGCCGAAGTCCGCCGCCGTGAGGAGCGCTACCGGCAGGGGCGTCCCGCCCCCGACGTGCGGGGGCGCACCGTGATCGTCGTCGACGACGGCCTGGCCACCGGATCGACGGCCCGCGCGGCCTTGCGCGCCCTGCGGCGCCGCGGCCCGGGACGGCTGGTGCTGGCCGTGCCGGTCGGCGCGCCGGAGGCGGCGGAGCTGATGCGCGCCGAGGCCGACGAGGTGGTCTGTCTGCACCGGCCGGCCGCGTTCCAGGCCGTCGGCCTCTGGTACGACGACTTCGAACAACTCACCGATGGTGATGTGCTGGACGCGCTGCACGGCGGCCGGCCCGCGCACCACCGCCCGGGGGAGTGAGTCGGCCGCCGGAGTCCGCCCTCAGACGACGGCGTCGGCGCGCAGGGCCGCGATGTCGCCGGGGCCGCGGCCGAGTTCCCCGAGGATGGCGTCGGTGTGCTCCCCGACGGACGGGACGGGGCCCATGCGGGCGGGTACGCCCGCGAGGTCGGCCGGCGGCAGCAGGGCACCCACCGCCGCCCCGTCCGGTACGGTCACCTCCCGCCAGCGGTCGCGGGCCGCCAGCACGGGATGGTCGAGAAACGCGGCGACGTCGTTCACCCCGGCGCAGGCGATGCCGATGCCCTCCAGCTCCGCCAGGATCTCCGCGCCGGCGGAGCGGGCGAACCGTCGCGCGACGATCGCGTCGAGCTCCTCGCGGTGGGCGACCCGGTCCGGGCCGGTGGCGAACCGGGGGTCACCGGTCAGCTCCGGCCGCCCGAGGAAGTCCGCGCACAAGGCGGCCCACTCGCGCTCGTTCTGGACGGAGAACAGCACTTCCTCGCCGTCGGCGGCGCGGTAGGCGCCGTACGGGGCGATGGTGGCGTGCCGGGTCCCCAGGCGCGGGGGCTGGCCGCCGCCGTAGCGGGTGTAGTAGGCGGGCTGGCCCATCCACTCGGCGAGCGCCTCGAACAGCGACACCTCCACGGGGTGGACCGTGCCGGCGGTGGCGCGCGTGTACAGGGCGGTGAGGACGCCGCTGTAGGCGTACATGCCCGCGGCGATGTCGGCGACGGAGATGCCGACGCGGGCGGTCGCCTCCGGGGTGCCGGTCAGGGACACCAGGCCCGTCTGGCACTGCACCAGAAGGTCGTAGGACTTGCGGCCGGCCCAGGGGCCCGTGGTGCCGTAACCGGAGATCGTGCAGGGGATCAGCCGGGGGTGGCGGCGCGTGAGGGCGTCCGCGTCCAGGCCGAGGCGGCCGGCGGCGCCCGGGGCGAGGTTCTGGACGAACACGTCGGCGCCGCTCAGCAGGTCGTGGAGGATCTCGCGGGCCCTCGGGTCCTTCAGGTCCAGGGTGAGGGACTCCTTGGACCGGTTGAGCCACACGAAGTAGCTGGAGTGGCCGTGCACGGCCGTGTCGTAGCGGCGGGCGAAATCGCCCTCGCCCGGCCGTTCCACCTTGATGACCCGCGCGCCGAGGTCGGCGAGCTGCCGGGTGGCGTAGGGCGCCGCCACGGCCTGCTCCACGCTGACCACCGTCACGCCGGACAGGGGAAGCCGCTGCACGCTCACGCCTCCTGCCGCCGCGCCGGGACGCCCGCCGGCGGTGCCCGGCGGACCGTGTCCGCTGATTTGTACGGCCCCGCCGAGCGCCTGTCAACGGTGCCCCGGCGCCGTCACCTGCGTCTTCACCCGGCCCTGTCCTGTCGGGTGCCTCCCGGCCCGTTCACCGGTTGGCGGGGCTGGGGTGGTCCGGTGCGGGGCGGCTGCGGGAGATCACACGTGTGCCGCACGCGTCGACGATCCGGACCTGCAACGAGCCGCAGCCGCACCGGGTCCACACCGTGCGGCCCGCGGCGGTGCTGTGCCCGGACACCACCTGGAAGGGTTCGGCGGCGTCCGGCCATCCGCAGTGCGGGCAAAGGCTACCGGTCGTGCTGGGCATGGCCGCTCCTTCCGTGTAACGGAGTGGTGGCCGGTCCATCCGATCTGTCAGGTCCGTCCGGTCCGTCCGGTCCGTCCGGTCCATTCGGTCCATTCAGGTCCATCAGGCCCATCACACCCGTCGGGACCCACGCGACGACGTTGCCGCCGTCCTCGCCGAGCTGATCGGGGGTCACCACCCAGCCAGGGTGCGCCGCCGGAACCGTACACGTCCAGGTTGACTTCATGGACCTCACCATGAAGCGTCGCCTTCATGATTGATCTGCGCCGGCTCCACGTCCTGCGGGCGGTCGCCCACTACGGCACGGTCACCGCCGCCGCCCGCGCCCTGCACATCACCCCGTCCGCCGCCTCCCAGCAGGTCCGGCAGCTCGCCCGGGACCTGGGTGTGGACCTGCTGGAGCCGCAGGGCCGCGGGGTACGGCTGACGGCGGCCGCCGAGAGCCTCCTCGCACACGCCGACGCGATCCAGGCCCGCTGGGAGCAGGCCGAGCTCGACCTGCGCGCCGGGCGGGGGACCCCCGCCGGGCCGCTGCGTGTGACCGGCTTCCCGGTGGCGGTCTCGGTGCTGCTGGCGCCGATGGCGGCGCGGCTGCGCGAACGCCATCCGCGCCTGTCGGTCCGGATCAGGGAAGCGGGCGTGCCGGACAGCTTCGACCTGCTGTTCGAGGGGGAGACCGATCTGGCCGTGGTGGAGTCCACGCCGCACAACCCGCCGCTGAGCGACGCCCGCTTCGACCAGCGCCCCCTCCTGGACGACCCCTTCGACCTCGTCGTCCCCGAGGACCACCCGCTCGCCGGACGCGACCGCGCCGATCTGGCGGAGGCGGCGTACGAGGCGTGGATCGCGCCCGTGCCCGAGAGTCCCTGCCGGCCGCATGTGATGTCCGCGTGCGGAGCCGCCGGCTTCACCCCGGACGTGGTCCACCACGCGCTGGACTGGAACGTCACCGCGCATCTCGTCGCCCACCGTCTGGGGGTCGCCCTGATCCCGCGGCTCGCCCACACCGCCCCGCACCTGCCGATCGCGCGGGTGCCCTGTGCGGGCCGCCCGCACCGCAAGCTGCTGACCTGCACGCGCCGGGGCGGGCACCGGCGCCCGGCGGTCGCGGCGGCGCTGGAGGAACTGCGCGCCCTGGCGCCGACGGCGGTGGCGTGATGTCGCCGGACCCGCAGGGGAAAGGGCCGGAAGCCCGGCGCGCGGACTTCCGGCCCTCGTACGGACCCGCGGGGTGCCGGTCAGGCGGCCGCGGCCTCGCCGGCCTGGTCCCGCAGCCGGGTGACGACCTCGGTGAGCTGCGCGGCGACCTCGGCGTCGTCGGCCGGGTGGATCTCGCCGAAGCGGTTGGCGGAGCCCGGGATGGACAGCTTGATGTCCTCCACCACCTTGCCGCCGGCGATCCCCACGGACTTGCGGGTGTCGTCGTGCGCCCAGACACCGCCGTACTGGCCGAGGGCGGTGCCGGCCACGGCGACCGGCTTGCCGCTGATGGCGCCGGCGCCGTACGGGCGGGACAGCCAGTCGATGGCGTTCTTCAGGACGGCCGGGATCGTGCCGTTGTACTCCGGCGTGAACAGCAGCAGGGCGCCGGCCGCGTCGGCGGCCTCGCGCAGCCGGAGCGCGGCGGCCGGGACGCTGCCCTCGACGTCGATGTCCTCGTTGTAGAAGGGGATCTCCGCCAGGCCCTCGAAGAGCTGCACCTCGGTGCCCGCAGGGGCGAGCCTCGCGGCGGCCTCGGCCAGCTGGCGGTTGTGCGAGCCGGCGCGGACGCTGCCGACGAGAGCGAGGATGCGGACAGACATGAGAACTCCCAGGTATGCGGAAACACTGCTGCGAACGATCCGGACCGTGGTCCGTTTAAATTTCTACCACCCTAAGCGGACCGCGGTCCAGTTTTGTTCCCGATGCTTTACGCTGTTTTCATGCCAGCCGCCCTGCCCCCCTGCCCGAAGCCGCAACAGGACGCGGCACAGGTCGAGTTGCTCCAGCTGGGTGCCGACGACGCCGAGTGCGGCCTGCGCGCCGACGCCGCGCGCAACCGGGCCCGGCTGCTGGAGGCCGCCGCGCGGCTGGTGGCGGAGCACGGCGCGGCCGGGGTCACGATGGAGGCGGTGGCCGCGGCGGCCTCCGTGGGCAAGGGCACGGTGTTCCGCCGCTTCGGTGACCGCACCGGGCTGCTCCTCGCGCTGCTGGACCACTCCGAGAAGAAGTTCCAGGCCGCGCTCCTCGGCGGACCCCCGCCCCTGGGCCCCGGAGCGCCGCCCCTGGAGCGGCTGCGGGCGTTCGGCTGCGCGGTGCTGCGCCGCACGGCCGACGAACTGGAGCTGCAACTGGCGGCCGAACCGGCCGCCGAGCGCCGCTTCACGGCCCCGCCCCGCCGCTTCCTGCGCGGGCACGTGGCCCTGCTGCTGCGCCAGGTGGCCTTCGGCGCCGACGTGGAGCTGCTCGCCCACACGCTGATGGCCTACCTCGACCCCGTCCTGGTCCACCACCTGACCCGGCAGTGCCGGATGCCGCTGGACCGGCTGGAGGCGGGCTGGCTCGATCTGGTCGCCCGGGTGACCCGCACCGAGCCGCCCGGATGACCCGGCGGGCGGCGCCCGGCCGCCGCCCGTCCCACGGGATCGCCCCGCCCGAGGCGTCGCCGTACCGCTTCTGCCAAGATGCGGTACGTCATGGTGCAGATACCGAAAACGCCCGCCGCCGCGTCCTGCGCACCACGCTCCGCGCCCACGAGCACCGACGTGGCGCGCCTGGCCGGCGTCTCCCGCGCGACCGTCTCGTACGTCCTCAACAACACCAGCGCCGTCCGGATCAGCGAACCCACCCGCCGCCGCGTCCACGAGGCCGCGCGCGAGCTGGGCTACGTCCCGCACGCGGCGGCCCGCAGCCTGCGCGCCGGTCACAGCCGCATGGTCCTGATGCCCGCGCCGGCCATCCCCGCCGGCCCGCTCTACAGCCGGTTCCTCAGCGAACTCCAGAAGGCCCTCGGCCACCTGGACTACACGGTCGTCCAGTACGGCAGTGTCGGCCTGCGGGGCGACGAGGCCGCCCGGGCCTGGGCCGAACTGCGGCCGGTCGCCGTACTCGTCCCCGGAGCGGATCTCGGCCCGCAGGGCGTCGCCGTGCTCCGGCGCTCCGGCGCGCGGGCCGTGGTCACCCTCGGCCCCGAGCCGGTCGAGGGCGCGCACGCGCTGCTCATGGACCATCGGACCGTCGGCCGCCGCGCCGGCCGCCACCTGTACGACCGAGGCCGCCGCCGCATCGGCGTGGTCGTGCCCGAGGAGGCGGGCCTGGAGGCGTTCGCCGGGCCCCGGCTCGACGGCGTGCGCCGCGCCGTCCACGGCACCGACGCCACCGTCACCGAACTGCCCCTCGCCTACGACGAGCGGGCCGCCGCCGCGCTCGCCGCCCGCTGGCGCTCGCTCCGCCTCGACGCCGTGTTCGCCTACAACGACGAGTACGCCATGCTGCTGATGCGCGCCCTCCAGGACGAGGGGGTCGCCATCCCGGAGGAGACGGCCGTGATCGGCGCCGACGACCTCATGCTCGGCCGGCTGCTCCGACCGCGCCTGAGCACCGTCCGCATTCGGCTGCCGTCGGGTCCGCGTCTCGCCGAGCTGGTCGACCGGGCCGTCCGCGACCCCGCCGCCGCGCCGGAGAGACACAAGGTGCTGGGCGCGACGCTGGTGCACCGCGACTCCAGCTGAAGCCCCGGCCCGCCGCACCGCGAGCCGAGCCGACGCCCCTCGCTTATTCGCCCTGTCCGGACCCGCTCTGCCCGGCCTGCCCCTGCTGCTGGGCGATCGCCTTGCGCACCTCGTCCATGTCCAGCTTCCGGGCCTGCCCGATGACATCCGCCAGAGCGGCCTCCGGCAGCGCCCCCGGCTGCGCGAACACCGCCACCTGGTCCCGCACGATCATCAGCGTGGGAATGGACTGGATACCGAAGGCCGCGGCGAGCTCCGGCTGAGCCTCGGTGTCGACCTTGCCGAACACCAGGTCGGGGTTGTCCGCGGCCGCCTTCTCGTAGACCGGCGCGAACTGACGGCACGGACCACACCACTCCGCCCAGAAGTCGATCAGGACGAACTCGTTGTCCGTGACCGTCTGGTCGAAGTTCTCCTTGGTGAGTTCCACGGTGCTGCTCATGAGGTGTTCCCTCTTCCTGCTGTCGGGGGCGAAGCCGTCGGCACAACACGGCCGTCCGGGCGGGTATTCCGCGCGCGTACCCCTGTGGCCACCCCGCACACCACCCACCAGACTGGCCCCATGACGGATACGGAAACCAACGCGTACGACGTCGTGGTGATCGGCGCGGGCCCCGTCGGCGAGAACGTCGCCGACCGCACCCGCGCCGCCGGGCTGTCCACGGCCATCGTGGAGAACGAGCTGGTCGGCGGCGAATGCTCCTACTGGGCGTGCATGCCCAGCAAGGCGCTGCTCCGCCCGGTCATCGCCCGTGCCGAGGCCCGCCGCGTGCCCGGACTGCGCCAGTCGGTCCAGGGCCCCCTCGACGCGCCCGCCGTTCTCGCCCACCGTGACGAGTACACCTCCCACTGGCAGGACGACGGCCAGGTGCGGTGGCTGGAGGGCGTCGGTGCCGACCTCCACCGCGGCCGGGGCCGGCTCAGCGGCCCGCGCACGGTGACCGTGACCGGCCCCGAGGGCGAGCGGCGGGTCCTGACCGCCCGGTACGCCGTCGCCGTCTGCACCGGCAGCCGCGCCGCCCTGCCCGGCCTGCCCGGACTCGACGAGGTACGCCCCTGGACCAGCCGTGAGGCCACCAGCGCCACGACCGTGCCGGACCGGCTGATCGTGGTGGGCGGCGGTGTGGTCGCCACCGAGATGGCCACCGCCTGGCAGGCCCTCGGCTCCCAGGTCACCCTGCTCGTGCGCGGCAAGAGCCTGCTCGCCCGCATGGAGCCGTTCGCCGGTGAACTGGTCGCCGAGGCGCTCGCCGAGGCCGGGGCCGACGTCCGCACGGGAACCTCCGTCGCGTCGGTGACCCGGGAGAACGGCACCGTCGTGGCCGTCACCGACCGCGGCGACCGCATCGAGGCCGACGAGATCCTCTTCGCCACCGGCCGCGCCCCGCGCACCGACGACATCGGCCTGGAGACCATCGGCCTGGAGCCGGGCTCCTGGCTGGAGACCGACGACAGCCTGCGGGTGCACGGCCATGACTGGCTGTACGCCGTCGGCGACGTCAACCGGCGCGCCCTCCTCACCCACCAGGGCAAATACCAGGCGCGGATCGCCGGCGCGGCGATCGCCGCCCGGGCGTCCGGCACGACCGGCCTGGAGTCCCACCCCTGGGGCGCGCACGCGGCGACCGCCGACCACGCCGCCGTCCCGCAGGTGGTGTTCACCGATCCGGAGGCGGCGGCCGTGGGCCTGTCCCTGGCCGAGGCCGAACAGGCCGGACACCGCGTCCGCGCCGTCGACGTGGACCTGTCGTCGGTGGCCGGGGCCGGCCTGTACGGGGACGGCTACCGGGGCCGGGCCCGCATGGTGGTCGACCTGGAGGACGAGATCGTACGCGGCATGACCCTCGTCGGCCCCGGGGTCGGCGAGCTCATCCACTCGGCGACCATCGCGGTCGCCGGGCAGGTCCCGATCGGCCGCCTGTGGCACGCCGTCCCGTCCTATCCGACGATCAGCGAGGTGTGGCTGCGGCTGCTGGAGGCGTACCGGGACCACTGACACCGCCCCGCCGCTACCGGCTTCCCACGCCCCCGGGCAGGTCGAATCCCAGTTCCGCCGCGGCCCGGGCCGGCGTCGGCTGCGTCCAGCGCTCCGCCATCGCCGTATGCGACGACAGGGAGCGCGGTTCGGCGCGGTCCAGGTAGAGCGTGCCGTCGAGATGGTCCGTCTCGTGCTGCACGATCCGCGCGGGCCAGCCGGTGAACACCTCGTCCACCGCCGCGCCGCGCTCGTCCCGCGCGCGCAGCCGCACCCGAGCGTGCCGGGCCACCACCGCCTGCCAGCCCGGCACGCTCAGACAGCCCTCGAAGAAGGCGGCCCGGGCGGTGCCCACGGCCTCGTACGACGGATTGACCAGCACCCGGAACGGCTGCGGCACCCGCCCGCGCGCCACCCGCACCTCCTCGGGAACCGGCGCCGGGTCCTCGATCACCGCGATCCGCAGCGCCACGCCGACCTGCGGCGCCGCCAGACCCACCCCCGGAGCCGCGCGCATCGTCACGCGCAGCGCCTCGACGAACCGCGCCAGCAGCGCCGGTTCCAGCTGACCGTCGAAGGGTTCGGCGCCCCGCCGCAGAACCGGGTCGCCAGCCGTGACGATGGGCAACGGGGCGCCGCCGGCGAGGAGTTCCTCGACCCGTTCGGCAAGCGGGGCGCGATCACTCGGAGTTCCCATCGGGCCAGCATGCCACGGCGCCGCGCCCCGTCCGGGCCCTTCGGCCGGGCGCCTTCGCCTCCGTGGCCGGCGGGCCCGCCCGGCGGGGTGCCCGGCCCCGTGACGGAGCCGGGCACCGGCTTCACCCGCGCTCGAAGTCGCCCGCGAGCGCGGAGGCGATGCGCAGGTGCGCCTCCGCCTCCTCCTGCCGCCCCTGCCGTTGCAGGGTGCGGCCCAGCATCAGCCGCGCGTAGTGCTCCACCGGATCGCGTTCGACGATGACGCGCAGCTCCGCCTCCGCCCGCCGCAACCGGGCCGAGTGGTAGTAGGCGCGCGCCAGCAGCAGCCGCGGTCCGGTCTGCTCCGGCACCTCTTCGACCAGCCCGGCCAGGACGCGGGCGGCGCCGGTGTAGTCCTTGGCGCCGAAGAACATCCGCGCGCGTTCCCAGCGTTCGGCCTGCGTCCCGTGGTCGTAGTACACGCTGTCCATCCGCGGCCTCCTTCGTGTGCGCGGACCAGGGGAACCACGGCCGGTCGCCGGACATTCCGCCGCCTGCCCCGGCGGACGGCGACGGACGGGACGTCCGGGCGGGCGCGCCGACGGCGGCGCGGGAGAAAAAGTCGCGCCGCCGGGAGTTTGGGGCGGAAAACCGGGGGCACACGACGGGGCGGCAGACCGGACCGAGTGCCGTGCGTGCGGGAAGCCCACCGAAAGTGGCGCGACGGTTACGCGAACGGGCCACAATGGCACCCGCCGTTTTGATTCGCTGGGTTGCCATCAGGTGACCCACGGTGAAGACTGTGGCCGGTTCGACCGGGGCCGGGGGCGTATGGGTGCGCAGGGGCCAGTTTCGCCAAGTTGGAGACGTCGTGCGGAAGTTGCGCGTAATCTCTGCTCTTGGCCCGGGCGCACGGCAGGCAGGGGTCGGCCACCGGGTACCGCGCAGGCGCTGCGCGGAGGTGCACTGGGGGAGTGATGATGTCGGTTTGGGTCGCGCAGCAGCAGCCACCGCCTGTCCGTGGACGGCTACGGCCCGGAAGGGCGACGCCGTGGGCCTGTTGACGCAGCTCTGAGCCACCCGGACGACCTGCACGGCGGACGGCCGTACGACCCGGCGCCACGCCCGGGACGTGCCGCCCGCGCCCGCACCCCCACAGGGGAGGGCACCCGCCGAGTCCGCCGCACCCCCCACAGTGCCCAACCGCGTCTCCGGACGGCCACGGCTACCCGGCGGCGCGCTGCCCCGCGCGCCGCCGGCATCCGCGGCCGCCCCATCCGGGGCCGCGACGTGCCCGCGCGCCACCCAAGGGAGAAAAGGTGACCAGCAACCAACTGACCGAGCCGCGCTTACCCTTCGACGCGCTGGCGGACCGGTGGCGGACCCTGCGCGAGGCCGGCCCCGTGCGGTACGACGAGCGGCAGGACGTATGGCAGGTCGTGGACCACCAGGGCGTGAGCACCATGCTCGGCGATCCGGCCACCTACTCCTCCGACATGTCCCCGATCGCCCCCGCCCAGGAGGACTTCGACGCCTTCCGGCAGGGCAACTTCGTCGGCATGGACCCGCCGCACCACCGCAAGCTGCGCACCCTCGTCAGTCAGGCGTTCACCCCGAGAGTCGTCCAGGGGCTCGCCCCGCGCATCGAGGCCGTGGCCACCCGGCTGCTGGACGGCGTCGCCGACCGGGACCGCTTCGACCTGGTCGACGCCCTCGCCTATCCGCTCCCCATCATCGTCATCGCCGAACTGCTCGGCGTACCGGTCGAGGACCACCCGCTCTTCCAGGAGTGGGCGAGCACCCTCTTCGGCGGCGAACAGCTCGCGGAGGCCCCCGACATGGCCGACCTGGAACGCGCGCTGGAGGCCATCGCCCCCACCGTGCGCGAGATGAACGGCTACGTCCTGGACCACATCCGCCGCCGGCGCGCCGCCCCCGGAGACGACCTCACCAGCCGCCTGCTCGGCGCGGAGGTCGACGGCGTCCGCCTGGCCGACGAGGAGATCGTCGGGTTCGTCGCCCTGCTGCTGGTCGCCGGGCACATCACCACCACCGCGCTGCTCGGCAACGCCGTCGTCGCCTTCGACCGGCGGCCCGGCACCCTCGGCGCGCTGCGCGCCGACCCCGGCCGGCTCCCGGACGCGCTGGAGGAGGTGCTGCGCTGGCTGCCGCCCTTCCCCGAACTGGGCCGCCGCACCACGCGCCGGGTCACCCTCGACGGCCACGAGATCCCGGCCGACACGCTGGTCATGGCCCATCTGGGCGCAGCCAACCGCGACCCCGCCCGCTTCCCCGACCCCGACACCTTCGACGTGACCCGCCGTCCCAATCCCCATCTCACCTTCGGGCACGGCATCCACTTCTGCTTCGGCGCGCACCTCGCCCGACTCGAGGCACGCATCGCCACGCGCCTGCTGCTTGAACGTTTCCGCAGTCTGGCCGTTCCGTCCTACGACGACGTCTCGTACCAGAACCCGGCCGTCATCGTCGGCGTGCGGCACCTGCCCGTCGAGGTCACCCGGAACTAGCCGTCCGCACGCCGCCCCGGCCCGTACCGCTCACCCCACCGGGCCGCCGCGTCCCCCGTCAGAGCCGCAGCCACCAGGAGTCCCCTTCCCATGCCGTACACCACCGCCGCTCCGGTCGCCGAACGGCGGCCGTCCCCCGACCTCCGCACCCTCCAGCACCGTCTGGACGACCTCGCCCGCGCCCATGGGGTGCCCGGCGCCCAGCTCGCCGTGCACACGGGTACCCGGGTGATCAGCGTGCACACCGGCACGGCAGACGCCGCCACCGGCAGCGCCTTCACCGAGGAGACGGCCGTCCCGCTCGGCTCGGTCACCAAGCTCTACACGGCCGCCGCCGTCCTGCTCCTCGCCGACGACGGCGACCTCGACCTCGACGAGCCCGCCGCCGCATTCCTGCCGGAGCTGCGCCCGTTACCCGAGGTGACCATACGTCACCTGCTGAGTCACACGGCCGGACTGCCGAGCGGACCCGACTCCGACACCGCCGCCGGCCTCACCGCCGCCCGCTACCTCGCGTCGGTCTGCACCCCCCGCGACGTCCTGTTCGCACCGGGCACCGGCTTCTCCTACTCCAACGCCGGCTACACGGCCGCCGGCCGGCTGATCGAAGAGGTCACCGGCATGACCTGGCGGGAAGCGATACAGGCGCTCCTCCTCGACCCGCTCGGCACCCGCCCCGCCTTCCTCGGCGGCCCGGCACCCGACCGGCCCGTCGCCGCCGGCCACGCCCGCAACACCGCCTCCGGCCGCCCGCTGGCCGTCGCGCAGAACCTCGCCCCCGCCCAGGCGCCGGCCGGCGCGCTGCTCGCCGGCGCCCTCGACCTGCTCGCCCTCGGCCGGGCCCTCGCCGGCCGCTCCACCGTCCTGCCGCCCGCCGCCGCCGAGCTGATGCGCCGGCCCGAGCCCGGAGCCCGCCCCGGTGCCCTGGCCGACGCCTGGGGACCCGGCGCGGCCCTGTTCCGGCGCGAGGGCCGCTGGTGGTGCGGCCACGACGGCAACGCCCAGGGCACCTCCTGCCATCTGCGCGCCGAACCCGGCACCGGTGTCGTCGTCGCCTTCACCGGCAACTCCGGTTCCGCCACCGCCCTGTGGCGCGACCTCACCGACGACCTCGACGCGCTCACCGGCCTCGCGGTGCCGACCACACCGGCCCCCGCGCCCGAGCGGGGCCGCCCGATCGCGCTCCCCGAATGCGCCGGCACCTACCGCAACGGCACCACCGAGTACCGCGTGAGCCTGGACGCCGCCGGCTCCCCGATCCTCTCCGTCGACGGCGACCTGCCGCTGCCCTTGGTCTGCTACGCCGACCTCAGCTGCGACCTCGTCGACCCGGCCACCGGCCGGCCCGAGCCCGCGGGCCACTTCCACCGCGACCCCCTGACCGGCGTCCTCGACCGCGTGCAGATCTCCGGGCGCGCGGCCCGCCGGACCGCGGACGCGGGAGCGGACACCCCGGTGCCGGACAGGCCCGGCTCACGCGCCACCGATCCGGGCACCCGCGGCCAGGCCGCCCCCGGGACGGGCGGGGCCGTACCGCTCTCCCGCCGCCCGGACGGGCCCGCCTCCGCACCGGCCACGTCCCCGGGGTCCGCGCGCACCGCCTGACCCTCCGGCCGCCCCCCCCGCACCACCTCCCCGCATCCGCACGCGGACACGCGCCGCACCGCCGTGTCCCGGCCGCCGCCCCCCGGCCAGGACACGCCGCCGTGCGCCGTCCCGTCCCCGCTCCGAAGGACTGCACCCATGACGGACCTGCACGACACGCCCGCGCCGGCGCCCTCCCTGCCGCCGGCCGCCCCCACCGCCCGGGCCCCGCGGGACGAGGCGCCGTATCCGCCGCTCGGTGAGCTGTTCGCCGCGTGGGCCGCGCGGACGCCCGACGCGCCCGCGCTGACCGACGGCCGGCGCACCTGGTCCTACCGGGAACTGGCGGCCCGGGCCGGCCGGCTCGCCGGCGAGCTCCGGCGGCGCGGGGCCGGCCC
The DNA here is from genome assembly GCF_040680575.1 of Streptomyces sp. NPDC052020. Classification (NCBI taxonomy): domain Bacteria; kingdom Bacillati; phylum Actinomycetota; class Actinomycetes; order Kitasatosporales; family Streptomycetaceae; genus Streptomyces; species Streptomyces sp. NPDC052020. The sequence goes on along the minus strand of NZ_JBFAWY010000013.1, from coordinate 116,877 downwards.
GGAGCGCACCGTGGCGCTGGTCCTGCCCCGCTCCCTGGAACTGGTCGCCGCGGAACTGGCCACGGCCCTGGCGGGGGCCGCGTTCCTGCCCGTCGACCCCGACTACCCGGCCGAGCGGCGCGCGCTGATGCTCACCGACGCCGCACCCGCCGTCGTCCTCGACGACCCGGCGGAGGTCCGGCGGCTGCTGGAGCCGGGAGAGGAGCCCGCCCCGGTGCCGTCCGGCGGGGCCGCGGTCGGCGCCGACCACACCGCCTACGTCATCTACACCTCCGGATCCACCGGAACCCCCAAGGGCGTGACCGTCACCCACCGGGGGATCGGCGGGTTCGCCGCGGCCGCCGCCGAGCGGTACGCCGTGGGACCAGGGGACCGGGTGCTGCAGTTCTCCTCGCCGAGCTTCGACGCCTCCGTGCTGGAGCTGTTCATCTCCGTGCTCGCCGGGGCGACCCTGGTGGTGCCCCCGGACGGGCCGTGGCTCGGCGACGAACTCGCCGGCGTCCTGGACGAGTTCGAGATCAGCCACGCCCTCATACCACCGGCCGCGCTCGCCACGCTGCCGGACCCGGGACGGGGCGGCGGCGCGCCGCATCTGCGGACGCTGATCGTGGGGGCCGAGGCGTGCCCGGCCGCGCTGGTCGACCGGTGGGCCCCCGGGCGGCGGATGATCAACTCCTACGGGCCGACCGAGGCGACCATCGTCGCCTCCTGGACCGGTCCGCTCTTTGCCGGCTCCGGCACGCCCGCGATCGGCACCCCGCTGCCCGGCACCCGTGCGCACGTGCTGGACCCGGCGATGCGCGAGGTGCCGCCCGGCACGGACGGCGAACTGTACATCGGCGGGGACGGCGTGGCCCGCGGCTACCTGGGCCGCCCCGGCCTGACCGCCGCCCGCTTCGTCGCCGACCCCTTCGGGCCGCCCGGCGCCCGGCTGTACCGCACCGGCGACCGGGCCCGTTGGCGGGCCGACGGGCAACTCGAGTTCCTCGGCCGGGCCGACCGCCAGATCAAGGTGCGCGGCTTCCGCATCGAACCCGGCGAGATCGAGGCCGCCCTGCTGCGCCACCCCGCCGTACGCGAGGCCGTGGTGGTGGCACGCGAGGACGAGCCGGGCCGGCGGCGGCTCGTCGGCTACGTCACGCCCGCCGACGCGCGACGGCCGCCCGAGCCGGGGGAGGTGCGCGCCGCGCTCGCCGCCTCGCTGCCCGCGCATCTGGTGCCCTCCGCCGTCCTCGTCCTGGACGCCCTGCCGCTGACCCCGCAGCACAAGGTCGACCACGGGGCGCTGCCCGCGCCCGCCCACGCCCCCACCGGACACGTCCCGCCCCGCACCCCCGCGGAACGCGCGCTCGCCGCGATCTGGGCCGAGGTACTCGCCGTCGAACCCGTCGGTGCCCAGGACGACTTCTTCGACCTGGGCGGTGACTCGGTCCTCGCCGCGCGCGCCCTGTCCCGCGTCCGCGACGAACTCGGCGTCCGGCTGTCGGTGCGGGACGTGTTCACCGCCCGTACGGTCGCCGCGCTGGCCCCGCTGCTCGACGACCCGTCCGCCGCCGCCCCGCCGGAGACGATCCCGCCCGCCCCGCGCGCGGAGGCGCTGCCGCTGTCCGGCGCCCAGCGCCGCCTGTGGTTCCTGGACGACCTCAGCGCGGGCGGCACCGAGTACAACACCGGTGTCGCGCTGCGCCTGCGCGGTCCGCTCGACACCCCGGCGCTGCGCCGGGCCCTGGACCGGCTCGCGGCCCGCCACGACTCCCTGCGCACCACGTTCACCACCGTCGACGGACAGGGCGCCCAGCGGATCGCCCCCGAGGCCGAGCTGCCGCTGTGCACCGAGGACCTCACCCCGCTGCCCGCCGAGCGGCACGCCGAGGAGACCGAACGCCTGCTCACCGAGGAACTGCGCCGCCCCTTCGACCTGGCGGCCGGACCCCTGACCCGGGCGCTGCTGGTGCGCCGCGCCGACGACGACCACGTCCTGCTGCTCGCCCAGCACCACATCGTCACCGACGGCTGGTCGGTCGGGGTACTGACCCGCGAACTGGTCGCCCTGTACCGGGCGGAGGCGACCGGCGAGCCCGGCGGCCTGCCCGAACCGGGCGTCCAGTACCCCGACTTCGCCGTCTGGGAGCACCAGCGGCTCTCCGCCGGCGGCGACGCCGACGACCTCGCCTACTGGAGACGCAGGCTGGCGGGGCTTCAGCAGCTGGACCTGCCCACGGACCGGCCCCGCCCGGCCGTCCGCACCACCGCCGGCGCCGCCCACCGCCACCGGCTCCCCGCCGCACTCGTCACCCGGCTGCGGCGGCTGGCCGCCGGCCGGGGGACGACCCTGTTCACGCTGTTCGCGGGGGCGGCCGCCGTGCTGTTCTCGCGGTACTCCGGGCAGCGGGACATCGCCTTCGGCACCGTCACCAACGGGCGCGGACGGCGGGACTTGGAGGACGTCACCGGCTTCTTCGCCAACACCGTCGTCCTGCGCGGCGAGGTGGACGACACCCTCACCGTCGACCGGTTCGTGGAGTCGATGCGGACGACCGTGCTGGACGCGTTCGCGCACGACCAGGTGCCCTTCGACCGGGTGGTCGAGGAGCTCGCCCCGCCCAGGGACCCCAGCCGCACCCCCCTGGTCCAGGTCCTCGTCGTCCAGCAGACACCGCTCGCGCACCCGCCGCAGGCCGCCGGCGTGCGCGTCGAGGAACACCCGCTGCCCCGGCCCGCCGCCCGCTTCGACCTCGTACTGGAATTCGCGCCGCGCCCCGACGGAGGCTGCGAGCTGACCGTCGAGTTCAACACCGACCTGTTCGAGGCGCCGACCGCCGCCCGGCTCGGCCGCCATCTGCACCGCCTGCTGGAGGGCATGGCCGACGGGCCGCACCGCGCCCTCGCCGAACTGCCGCTGCTCACCGACGACGAGCGCCACGCCCTGCTGCGGACCTGGAACCCGCCGGTGCCCGGCGACCGCGAGGGCGGGCCGGCCCTGCCGCGGCTGTTCGAGGCGCAGGCCGCCCGCACCCCCGGCCGCACCGCCGTCGTATGCGGTACCACGCGCCTGGACTACGCCGAGGTCAACCGCCGCGCCAACCGGCTCGCCCGGCGGCTGGTGGCGCGCGGCGCCGGACCGGAGACGCTGGTCGCCCTGTGCCTGCCGCGCACCGCCGACCTGGTCCCGGCGCTCTGGGCCGTCCTCAAGTCCGGCGCCGGATACCTGCCGGTCGACCCCGGCTACCCCGCCGAGCGCGTCCGCTTCATGCTCACCGACGCGGCGCCCGCCCTGGTGGTGGCGAGCCGGGACACCGCCAAGACGCTGCCGGAGGGCTGCCAGCCGCTGATCCTGGAGGACTGCCTGGCCGACGGCACCGGACCGCACGCCGACCTCACCGACGCCGACCGCTTGCGCCCCCTCGACGCCGCCCACCCCGCCTACGTCATCTACACCTCGGGCTCCACCGGCCGCCCCAAGGGCGTCGTCGTCACCCACCGCAGCGTCGCCGCGCTCGCCGCCTGGGCGGCCGAGGGACTGGGCGCCGCCCGGCTGGACCACGTGATCGCCTCCACCTCCCTCAACTTCGACGTCTCCGTCTTCGAGCTGCTGTGCCCGCTGCTCGCCGGGGGCACCGTGGAGGTGGTCCCCGACCTGCCCGCGCTCGCCGACGCGCCCGAGCCGCGCCGCGCCGGGCTGATCAGCGGCGTGCCGTCCGTGGTGGCGCGGATGCTCACCGGCTCCGGTATGCCCGTGACGGCCGGCACCGTCGTCCTGGCCGGCGAGGCCCTGCCCGCGCAGACCGTACGCGACCTGCGCCGCGCCATGCCCGGCTGCGACATCGCCAACATCTACGGCCCCACCGAGGCCACCGTCTACGCCACCGCCTGGTTCGCCGGTGACGAGGCCCCCGAGCAGGCGCCGCCGATCGGACGGCCGCTGGCCGGCACCCGCGCCTACGTGCTGGACCGGATGCTCCGCCTCCAGCCGCCGGGTGTGGTGGGCGAGCTCTATCTCGGCGGCGACGGGCTCGCCCGCGGCTACCTGGGCCGCCCGGGCCTGACCGCGGCCCGGTTCGTCGCCGACCCGTTCGGCGCGCCGGGGGCCCGTATGTACCGCACGGGGGACGTGGCGCGCTGGAACGCCGACGGCCAGCTGGAATACCTCGGCCGGACGGACCAGCAGGTCAAGGTGCGCGGCTTCCGCATCGAACTGGGCGAGGTGGAGGAGGCGCTGCGCGCCTGCCCGGGGGTCGCCGAGGCCGCCGCGACCGTCCGCGCCGACGACGGCCACCGCCGCCTGGCCGCCTACGTCGTGCCCGCTCCGGGCGCGGCCGTGGAGCCCGCCGCCGTACGCCGGACGCTCGCCCGCACCCTGCCGGACTACATGGTTCCGCCGGTGGTCACGGTGCTCGACGCCCTGCCGCTCAACCCCAACGGCAAGCTGGACCGCGGCCGGCTGCCCGACCCCGGGCCGGCCGGCCCGCCCGCCCACCACGTGGCACCCCGTACGCCCGCCGAGCGGACGCTCGCCGCGATCTGGGCCGAGGTGCTGGGCGTCGAACGCGTCGGCGCCGACGACAACTTCTTCGCCCTCGGCGGCGACTCCATCCTCAGCATCCAGGTGGTGGCCCAGGCCAGACAGGCCGGTCTCGCGCTCACCTCCCGTGACGTCTACCGGCACCAGACCGTCGCCGCCCTCGCCCGCTGCGCCGAGGACGCGGCCGGCCGCCGCACCGCCGCACCCGCGGCGGTGGCGGCCACCGGCCCCGCGCCGCTGACGCCCATCCAGCACTGGCTGCTGGCGAGCGCCGGCGAGCGCGCCGGCCACTTCGCCCAGACCCTCTCCCTGGAGCTGGGCGACGACGCCGACGCGGCGGCCCTGGAGGACGCGCTCAACGACCTGGCCGCCCACCACGACGCGCTGCGGTCCCGGTTCCTGCCCGAGGACGGCGGAACGGGCGTGCGCTGGACCATCGACGACGGCGCGCCCCGCCTCACCCTCGCCCGCCACCGCGGCCCGGACACCGGCACACCGCACCACGGCCCCTTCGACCTCGCCCGCGGCCCGCTGCTGCGCGCCGTCCTGCACGACCGCGGGCCGGGCCGCCCGCCCGTGCTGCACCTCGCCGTGCACCACCTGGTCGTCGACGGCGTCTCCTGGCGCGTGCTGCTCGAAGACCTCGACCGCGCGTACCGGGCCCGCCGCGCCGGACGCGACGGCCGCTCCGCACTGCCGCCGAAGACCTCGCCGCTGCGGCACTGGGCCGAGCGGCTGGCCGGGTACGCGGCCGAGGGCGGCTTCGCCGACGAGGCGGCCTACTGGGCGCGGGTCACCGCCGGCGCCGGAACGCGGCTGCCGGCGGACCGGTCGGGCACCAACACCTACGCCTCCGCCCGCGCGGTCACCGTACGCCTGAGCGCCGAGGACACCGCCGCCCTGCTGCGCACCCTGCCGGAGACCTACCGCACCCAGGCCAACGACGTGCTGCTGAGCGCGCTCGGCCGGGTGCTGTGCGCGTGGAGCGGGCACGAGCGGGTCCTGGTGGACGTCGAGGGGCACGGCCGCGAGGAGCTGTTCGCCGAGGTCGACACCGGCCGCACCGTCGGCTGGTTCACCACCCGGCACCCCGTCGCCCTCGCGGTGGCGCCGGACGCGGACTGGGACACCGTGCTCAAGCAGGTCAAGGAGGAGCTGCGGGCGGTGCCCCGGCACGGACTCGGCCACGACGTACTGCGGTACCTGGCGGGCCCCGGCGCCCTGCCACCGGCGCCGGACGCCCAGATCAGCTTCAACTACCTGGGGCGCTTCACGCCGCCGGGCGGGCCCGGGAGCCTGTACCGTGCCGCGTTCCGCCCGCTGGAGCTGGACGCGGATCCGCGAACCGTGCGCCCGCACCCGCTGGAGGTCGTCGGACGGCTCGACGGCGACGCCCTGGAGTTCACCTTCTTCCACTCCGCCGAACTGCACGACGCGGCGACCGTCCAGGGCCTCGCCGAGCGGTACGCCGACGCGCTCGCCGGTCTGGCCCGGCACGCCGCCCGCCCGGGCGCCGCCGGGCGCACCCCGTCGGACTTCCCGCTGGCCCGGCTCGACCAGGCGGCCGTGGACCGCGTCACCGGCGACGACCCGGCCGCCGTGGAGGACGTCCACCCGCTCACCCCCACCCAGGCCGGCATGCTCTTCCACGGTCTGTCCCAGGACGGCGGCGGCGCCTACTTCCAGCAGCTCACCTTCGTCCTCGACGGGGTGCCCGACCCGGCGGCGCTCGCGGCGGCCTGGCAGCGGGTGACCGACCGTACGCCCGTGCTGCGCGCCCACGCCGTGTGGCAGGACGTCCCCGAACCGCTGCTCGTGGTGCGGCGCGAGGTACCCGTACCCGTCACCCACCTGGACTGGAGCGGGCTGCCGGACGCCGAACGCGAAAGCCGCCTGCGGGAGCTGACGCGCACCGACCGCGAACGCGGCATCGACCTCGCCCGGGCACCGCTCCAGCGCCTGGTGCTCATCCGGCTCCCCGGGGACGCCGTGCGCGTGGTGTGGTCCTTCCACCACCTCGTCCTGGACGGCTGGAGCCTGTTCCAGGTGCTCTCGGACGTCCTCGCCTGCCTCGCCGCCCCGGACGCCGCGCCGCCCGACCGGCGGCCGTTCCGGGACTACGTGGCCTGGCTGCGCGGCCGCGACGGGGCCGAGGCCGAACGGCACTGGCGCGACCGGCTCGCCGGCCTCGCCGAGCCCACACCCCTGCCCTGGGACCGCGAGCCGCGCGAGACCCACCGCGCCGAGTCCCGCGCGGAGGTCCGCGCCGTCCTGCCCGCCGCCGCCACCCGGGCGCTGCGACAGCTGGCCAGGGACGCGGGACTGACCCTCAACACCGTGGTGCAGGGCGCCTGGGCGACGCTGCTGAGCCGCCACACCGGCCGTGCGGAGGTCGTCTTCGGCACCACCGTCTCCGGCCGGCCGCCGGAGCTGGCCGGCGCCGAGTCCATGACCGGCCTGTTCATCGCCACCCTGCCCACCCGCGTCACCGTGCCCCGCCGGGGCACCCTGGTGGACTGGCTGCGCCGTCTCCAGCGCGAGCAGAGCGAGGACCGGCGCTTCGACCACGTACCGCTCACCCGCCTGAAGACGTACACCGGACTGCCCGAGCGGGCCGCGCTGTTCGACAGCATCGTCGTCTTCGAGAACTACCCGGTCGACGACGGCCTCGCCGCCGCCCGCGGACTGCGGCTGAGCGACCTGGACGGCATCGAGACCACCAACTACCCCCTCAGCCTGGTCGCCTACCCCGGCCCCGAACTCACCCTGCGCCTCGGCTACGACCCCGAACTCTTCGACGCCGCCACCGCCGAGCGGCTGGCCGAGCACCTCACCGTCCTGCTGGAGGGCGCCGCCGGCGATCCGCACCGGCCGCCGGCCCGGCTGCCGCTGCTCCCGCCCGCCCGCCGCGACCAGGTGGTCCGCGCCTGGAACGACACCGCCACCGACGCGCCCGTGACCACCACGGCCGCGCTGTTCGCGGCGCAGGCGCGGCGCACCCCCGACGCGGTCGCGCTGGAGGCCGGACCCGAGACGCTCACCTACCGGCAGCTCGACGCCCGCGCGGCCGGCCTGGCCGGGCACCTGGCCGCGCTGGGCGTCGCCCCGGAGTGCCCGGTGGGCGTACTCATGGACCGCTCCGTGCCGCTCGTCGTCGTCCAGCTCGCCCTCTCCCGCACCGGCGGCGTGTACGTGCCGCTGGACGGGCGGGCACCGCGCGAGCGGCAGCGGCGGATGCTCGCCGAGGCCGGCGTGGAGCTGCTGCTCACCGACGCGGCGGGCGAGGGGACGGCCCGCGACCTGCTGCCCGGCGGGCGGGTGGTCCGGGCGGACGGCGCGTTCGGCGCTTCCCCGGCCCCGGCCCTGCCGGAGGTCCACCCCGACCACGTCCAGTACCTCATGTTCACCTCCGGCTCCACCGGCACCCCGAAGGGCGTCGCCGTACGGCAGCGGGACGTCGCCGCGCTCGCCCTCGACGGGGCCTTCGCCGGACACGACCGGGTCCTGCTGCACTCGCCGCACGCCTTCGACGCCTCCACCTACGAGCTGTGGGTGCCGCTGCTGCGCGGCGGCACGGCCGTCCTCGCGCCACCCGGCGAGCTGGACGCGGCCGTGGTGCGCCGCGCGGTCAGCGAGCGGCGGGCGCGCCACCTGTGGCTGACCGCGGGCCTGTTCCGGATGCTCGCCCAGGAGGACCCCGGCTGCCTGCGCGGCGCGCGAGAGGTGTGGACCGGAGGGGAGGCCGTGCCCGGCGCGGTGGTGCGGCGGGTGCTGGACGCCTGCCCCGGCCTGACCGTCGTGGACGGCTACGGCCCCACCGAGACCACGACCTTCGCCACCCGCCGCGCCTTCCGCGCCGGCGATCCGCTGCCGCCGGTGCTGCCCATCGGACGCCCGCTGGACAACACCCGCGTCTACGTCCTCGACGACGCCCTCCAGCCCCAGCCGCCGGGCGTCCCCGGCGAGCTGTACATCGCCGGAGCGGGACTGGCGCGGGGCTACGCGGCCCGTCCCGGGGCGACCGCCGCCCGCTACCTCGCCGACCCGTTCGGCCCGCCCGGCGGCCGGATGTACCGCACCGGCGACATCGTGCGCTGGAGCACCGACGGCGAGCTGCACTTCGTGGGCCGCACCGACGACCAGATCAAGATCCGCGGCTTCCGGGTGGAGCCCGCCGAGATCGAGGCCCGGCTCACCGCGCACCCGGCGGTCGCCGAGGCGGTGGTCTCGCTCTACGAGCACGCCGGCGCCAAGCGGCTGGCCGCCCACCTGGTGCCCGCCCCGGACGCCGCCGTACCGTCCGCGGCCGCCCTGCGCGCCCATCTGTCGGCGGCCCTGCCCGACTACATGCTGCCCGCCGCGTTCGTCACCGTGCCCGAGCTGCCGCTGACCGCCAACGGCAAGGTGGACCGGCGCCGGCTGCCCGCTCCGGACTGGTCGGCCGCCGGCGACGCCGCCCACCGGGAACCGCGCACCGGCGCCGAGCGGCTCCTCGCCGGGATCTGGGCGGAACTGCTCGGTGTCGAACGCGTCGGCGTCGACGACAACTTCTTCATGCTGGGCGGCGACTCCATCCTCAGCATCCAGGTCGTCTCCCGCGCCCGTGCCGCCGGTCTGACCCTGACCCCGCGCGACCTGTTCCGGTACCCGACCGTCGCCGCCCTGGCCGCCGCCGGCACGACCGGCGGCGCCGGGGCCGCCGCCGGGACCGCGCCCGTGACCGGCGACGTCGGACTCACCCCGATCCAGCACTGGTTCCTCGACGCCGAGCCGCGCCGCCCGGAGGTCTTCGACCAGTGCGTGGTCGTCGAGACGCCCGGCGACGTCGACCCGGACGCCCTGCGCCGTGCGCTGAACGCCCTGTGGACGCACCACGACGCCCTGCGCTCCCGCTTCACCCGGCGGGACGACGGCTCCTGGCGGCAGTGGTGCGCCGCACCGCGGGAGGAGCCGCCGCACCTGCTCGAGGTCTGCGACCTCGGCGGACTGGACGCGGCGGCCGCGCGGGAGGCCGAGGCCCGCGCCACCGAAGCGGCACACACCGGCTTCCGCCTGGGGACCGGCCCCCTGCTGACCGCCCGCCTGTTCACCGGCGTCCCGGCCCCCCGGCTGCTGCTCGCCGTCCACCACCTCGTGGTCGACGGCGTCTCCTGGCGCATCCTCCTGGAGGACCTCGACACCGCCTACGGGCAGGCCCTGGCCGGGGAGCCGGTACGGCTGCCGGAGCGCACCACGTCCGTCCAGGAGTGGGCGCGGCGGCTGCGCGCGCACACCGCCGAGGGCGGCTTCGCCGGAGAACGGGAGTACTGGGAGGCGGCGGCCCGGCACTGCGCCGCGCCGCTGCCGGTGGACGCCGACGGCGGCAACACGGTCGCCGACGCCGACGCGGTCACCGTACGGCTGGACCGCGCACGCACCGACGCGCTGCTGCGCGAGGTGCCGGGCGTCTACCGCACCCGCGTCGACGACGTGCTGCTCACCGCCCTCGGGCGGGTGTTGGCCGGCTGGACCGGGCGGGACACCGTCGCCGTCGGCCTGGAGGGCCACGGCCGGGAGGACGGACTCTTCGAGGACGTCGACCTCTCGCGCACGGTCGGCTGGTTCACCAGCCTCTACCCCGTGGCCCTCCGGGTGCCGCAGGGCGACTGGGGCACGGCCCTGAAGTCCGTCAAGGAGCAGCTGCGGGCCGTACCCGGCCGCGGGCTGGGCCACGGCGCGCTGACCCGCCTCGCGCGCGATCTGCCGCCCGCGCCGGCGCCCGGCGTCAGCTTCAACTACCTGGGCCGCTTCGACTGGAGCGCCGGCCGCGGCGCCCTGGTGCGGGCGGTGCCCGGCGGTCTGGACGGCGCCGACGCCCCCGAGGCCGAGCGCCCGCACCTGCTGGACGTCGTCGCCCGGGTGGAGGACGGCGAGCTGGAGATCGGCTGGCACTACAGCCGCGGCCGGCACCGCCGGGACACTGTGGCCCGGCTCGCCGAGGGCATGCTGCGGGCGCTGGAGGCCATCGTCGCGCACTGCGCCGCCCCGGACGCCGGCGGCCGCACCCCGTCGGACTTCCCCCTGGCCCGCCTCGACCAGGCGGCCGTGGACCGGGTGGCCGGGGACGGCCGCGCCGTCGCCGACGTCTACCCGCTCACGCCGATGCAGGCCGGCATGCTCTTCCACAGCCTGATGGACCCCGACGGCCGCACCTACCTCAACCAGGTGCAGATGGTGCTGTCCGGCGTCACCGACCCGCACGTCCTCGCCGCGGCGTGGCAGCACACCGCCGACGCCAACCCCATGCTGCGCACCCGCCTGGTGTGGCAGGAGGCCGGCGAACCGCTCCAGGTGGTGCGGCACCACGCCACCGTGCCCGTCACCCACCACGACTGGACCGGGCGGAGCGAGCGGGAGTGCGAGCGGGAGACGGCCCGGCTGCTCGCCGAGGACCGCCAGGCCGGCCTCGACCTCGCCGAGGCCCCGCTGATGCGGTTGACGCTGATCCGGCTGGACCCCGAACGGGTCCGGATGGTGTGGACGTTCCACCACGCCCTGCTGGACGGCTGGAGCGCGGCCCAGGTCTTCGACGAGGTGTGCGAGCGGTACGCGGCGCTGACCGCCGGGCGCCGCCCGCAGGTGCCCCAGCGCGCCCCGTTCGCCGACTACCTGCGCTGGCTGGCCCGTCAGGACACCGCCGCGGCGGAGCGCCACTGGCGCGAGACGCTGGCCGGGTTCACCGCCCCGACCGAGCTGCCCCGGGACCGCCGCCCCGCCGAGGCGCACCGCGCCTCCTCCTCCGGGACCGTGCGGGTCACGCTCGACGCGCCCGTCTCGGCGCGGCTGCGGGAGACCGCGCAGCGGGCCGGACTCACCGTCAACACCGTGCTCCAGGGCGCCTGGGCGCTGCTGCTGTCGCGCTACGGCGGCGGCGACGACATCGTCTTCGGCACCACCGTCTCCGGCCGCCCCGCCGAACTGCCCGGCGTCACCTCCATGGTCGGCGTGTTCATCAACACCCTGCCGACGCGCGCCCGCGTCGACGGGCGGCGCCGTCTGCTGGAGTGGCTGGGCGAGCTCCAGGCCGCGCAGTCGGAGGCCCGGCGGCACGACTTCGTCTCCCTCGCCCAGCTCCAGACCTGGAGCGAGGTGCCCGGCGGGACCGGCCTGTTCGACAGCATCGTCGTCTTCGAGAACTACCCGTTCGACGGCGATGCCCTGGCCCGCCACGGCCTGGCCCTCACCCAGGAGCGGGACCTGGAGCCGACCAACTACCCGCTCAGCGTGGTCGTCGCCCCCGGCGACACCCTGTCCGTCACCCTCGACTACGACCCGGCCGCCTTCGACGCCGCCACCGTCGAGGGCCTGGGCGCCGGACTGCGCACCCTGCTCACGGAGATCGCCGCCGACCCCGGCCGCCGCCTGGACGACCTGCCGCTGCTCGCCCCCGCGGCAGGCCGCGCCCTGCTCGACCGGTTCGGCGGGGCCGCGGTCCGCGCGCCGCGCGGCACGCTCCCCGAGGCGTTCGCCGCACAGGCGGCGCGCACCCCCGACGCCCCGGCCGTGGTGGCCGGCGGCGAGGAGCTGTCGTACCGGGGGCTCGACGAGCGCGCCAACCGCCTGGCCCGGCTGCTGATCGAGGCGGGCGCCGGCCCCGAGCGGTTCGTCGCCCTCGCCCTGCCCCGCACCGCCGACCTGATCGTCTCCCTGCTCGCCGTCCTCAAGAGCGGCGCCGCCTACCTCCCGGTCGACCCCGGCTACCCGGCCGAGCGCATCGCGTTCCTGTTCGAGGACGTGCGGCCCGCCGTCGTCGTGACCGACAGCCGTATCGCCGGCCGGCTCCCGGACCACCCCGCCGCGCACCTCGTCCTCGACGACCCGGACACCGCCGCCCGCCTGGCCGGGGTCTCCCCCGCCGGGCTCGGCGACGGCGAACGGCGCGGCCCGCTGCTGCCGGAGCATCCGGCGTACGTCATCCACACCTCCGGCTCCACGGGCCGGCCCAAGGGCGTCGTCGTCGCCCACGCCTCCGTGCTGGCGCTGACCGGCTGGGCCGCCGCCGAGTTCGCGGACCGGGGCCTGGCGCACGTGGTGGCGTCCACCTCGCTCAACTTCGACGTGTCGGTGTTCGAGATCTTCTCGCCCCTCCTGTCCGGCGGGCGGGTGGAGCTCGTCCGCGACCTGCTCGCGCTCGCCGAGCGCACCGAGCCGTGGCGGGCGGGGCTGCTCAGCGCCGTGCCTTCCGCGCTCGGCCGGCTGCTCGCCGAGGACACCGTCCTGGCCGGCGCGGACACCGTCGTCCTGGCCGGCGAGGCGCTGCCCGCGCGGACCGTGCGCCAGGTGCGCGCGGCGGTGCCCGGCTGCCGGGTGCTGAACATCTACGGCCCCACCGAGGCCACCGTCTACGCCACCGCCTTCGCCTGCGACCCGGCCGACCCCGACCGCGACCCGCCCATCGGCCGCCCGGTCGGCGGCGCCCGCGCCTACGTCCTGGACGCCCGGCTGCGCCCGGTCCCGCCCGGCGCGCCCGGCGAGCTGTACCTCGCCGGAACGGGCGTGGCCCGCGGCTATCTGAACCGGCCCGGCCTGACCGCCTCCCGCTTCCTCGCCGACCCCTACGGGGCACCCGGCAGCCGGATGTACCGCACCGGCGACCTGGTCCGCTGGACCGCCGAGGGAGATCTGGTCTACCTGGGCCGGTCGGACGACCAGGTCAAGGTGCGCGGATTCCGCATCGAACTGGGCGAGGTGGAGGCCGCGCTGGCCCGGCATCCGCGGGTGTCCGCCGCGGCGGCGCGGGTGGTGGAGCACGAGGGCCACCGGCGGCTGGTCGGCTACGCGGTGCCGCTCGGGCCGGAGGCGGCGGACCCGGCCGAGCTGCGGGACTTCCTCGCCCGCACGCTTCCCGACCACCTCGTCCCGGCGATCGTCGTGCCGCTGGAGCGGCTGCCGCTGGGCGCCACCGGCAAACTCGACCGGCGCGCCCTGCCCGACCCGGTGTGGTCCGCACCCGGCACCGCCGCCGCCCGGTCCTCCCGGCCGCCGCGCCCCGGCGCCGAGCAGACGCTCGCCGCGATCTGGTCCGAGGTGCTGGGAGTGCCCGAGGTCGGCGCGGACGACAACTACTTCGCGCTCGGCGGCGACTCCATCCTGGGCATCCAGATCGTCTCCGCCGCCCGCCGCGCCGGGCTCCACCTGTCACCACGACACCTGTTCACCCACCAGACCGTCGCCGAACTGGCCGCCGCGGCCGGGCAGGAGCCCGCCGCGGCCGTCACCGCCGAGCAGGGCCCCGTCACCGGCGAGGTGCCGCTCACCCCCGTCCAGCACTGGCTGCTGGACACCCTCACCGGCGACCCGGCGGCCTTCACCCAGTCGGTCTCCTTCCACGTCGCCGCCGACACCGACCCCCAACTGCTGCGCGCCGCGCTCGCGGCGGTCACGGAGCACCACGACGCGCTGCGCATGCGCTACGAGCCGGACTGCGACGGCGGCCGGCGCCAGCTCGGCACCGCGCCGGGCACCGCGCCCCGCCTGGAGGTCCGCGACACGGCGCCCGGGGCCGCCGTCGCGCCGGCCGAAGCGTTCGACCTGCGCACCGGACCGCTGCTGCGGGCCGCGCTGTGCCGTCCCGGCGACGGCCGGCGGCCGGTGCTGCTGCTGACCGCCCACCACCTGGTCGTGGACGCCGTGTCCTGGCGGGTGATCCTGGAGGACCTCGACACCGCCTACCGGGCGCTGCGGGCCGGGGAGGCGGTGGACCTCGGGCCGAAGACGACGTCCTTCCGCACCTGGGCGCGGCGGCTGGCCGCGCACACCGCCGCCGGCGGCTTCGACGCCGAACTGCCCCACTGGCAGGCCCTTCAGGACACCCCGCTGCCGACCGACCTCTCCGGCGCCAACACGGTCGCCTGCGAGGAGACGGTGACCGTCGCCCTGGACCACGAGGACACCCGCCGTCTGCTCCAGGAGGTACCGGAGGCCTACCGCACCCGGATCGACGACGTGCTGCTGTACGCCCTGGGCCGGGTCCTGGCCCGCTGGACGGGACGCGACCGGGTGGCGGTGACCCTGGAGGGCCACGGCCGCGAGGAACTGTTCGGCGGTGTCGATCTCGCCCGTACCGTCGGGTGGTTCACCACGATGTACCCCGTCGCCCTGGACGTGCCGCGCGGGGCGGCCACCGGGACCGTGCTGAAGTCGGTCAAGGAGAACCTGCGCGCCGTCCCGCACGGCGGCCTCGGCTACGGTGCCCTGCGCTACCTGCACCCGACGGCCGGCGCCCGCCTGCCCGGACTGCCGCAGATCAGCTTCAACTACCTGGGCCGGCAGGACTGGAACGCGGCACCGGGCGGGCTGCTGCACGCCCCGCACGACGGCCTGGCGGGCGGCATGGACCGGAACGCGCGGCGCCCGCACCTCATCGACGTGCTCGGCCGGGTCACCGACAAGCGGCTGGAGTTCACCTGGTCCTACTCGCGCGAGGTGCACCACCGCGACACCGTCGCCCGGCTCGCCGCCGAGACCGCCGCGGAACTGCGCGCGCTCGTCCGGCACTGCGCCGAGCCCGGCGCCGGGGGCCGCACCCCGTCGGACTTCCCGCTGGCCCGCCTCGACCAGGCGGCCGTGGACCGGCTGGTGGGCACCGGGCGCGACGTCACCGACGTCTATCCCCTCACCCCCACCCAGGCCGGCATGGTCGTACACGCCCTGGACGAGCCCGGCGAGGGCCTGTACGTCGAGCAGATCACGTTCGTGATGGACGGGGTGCGCGACGTGCGGACGCTGGCCGCCGCCTGGCAGCACGTCGTCGACCGCACCCCGGTGCTGCGCACCGCCGTCGTCCTGCACGGCGTACCCGAGCCGTTGCAGACCGTGCACCGCGCCGCCCGGCTCCCCGTCACCGAGCACGACTGGTCGGGGCTGCCGGCCCGGGAGCGGGAGGGCGAACTGGCGCGGCTGCTGGCCGCGGACCGGGCCCGCGGGATGACCCTGGACCGGCCGCCGCTGCTGCGCGTCGCCCTGATCCGGCTGGGCCCGGACGAGGTGCGTGTGGTGTGGACCTTCCACCATGTGCTGCTGGACGGCTGGAGCGTCTTCCACGTGCTCGCCGACGTCCTGACCGCCCACGCGGCGCTCGCCCGCGGCGAGGAACCGCGGCTGCCCGAGCGGCGGCCGTTCGCGGACTACGCCGCCTGGCTCGCCGCCCGCGGCACCGCGGGCGCCGAGGAACACTGGCGCCGGGCCCTCGGCGACCTCACCGCGACCACGCCGCTGCCGTACGACACCCGGCCCGCGCCGGGCGCGCCGGCCCGCTCGGGCACCTGGCTGTCGCAGCGGCTCGGTACCGAGGAGACCGCCCGGTTGCGCGAGTTCGCCCGCCGCCACCGGCTCACCCTCAACACCGTCGTGCAGGGCGCGTGGGCGCTGCTGCTGTCCCGGTGGAGCGGCACCCGGGACGTGTGCTTCGGCACCACCGTCTCCGGACGCCCGGCGGACCTGCCCGGCGCGGACACCATCACCGGGCTGTTCATCACCACCCTGCCCGCCCGGATCGCCGTCGACGGGCAGACCCGGTGCGCGCCCTGGCTCCAGCGGGTGCAGCGGGCGCGCGCCGAGGACCGGCGCTTCGACCATGTGCCGCTGCCCCGGCTGCGGGCGCTGAGCGGACTGCCCGAGGGCACGGCGCTCTTCGACAGCCTGCTCGTCTTCGAGAACTACCCCGTCGGCGACGCGACGGCCGGCGCCAACGGCGTCCGGGTGCGCGAACTGGACGCCCGCGAGGCCACCAACTACCCGCTCACCGTGGTGGTGTCGCCCGGTGACCGGCTCGCCGTCGAACTCGGCTACGACCCGCGCTACTTCACGGAGGTGACGGCCCGCTCCCTGGCCACGCAGCTGCTGCACACCCTGCACGGCCTGGCCGCCGCCGGCGAGACCGCCCGGCTCGACGACCTCGACGTCCTGCCGCCGCGCGAACGCGCGCGGCTGCTCGCCGGGCCCGCACGGCCCCCGGCGGATCCGGCGCCGGCGCTGACCCTGCCCGCCCTGGTCGAAGCCGCCGTGGACCGCCGGCCCACCGCGCCCGCCCTGACCGCACCGGGCCTGGAGCTGACCTTCGCGCAGGTCGAGGAGCGGGCCAACCGCCTGGCGCACCGGCTGCTGGCCCGCGGCGCCGGACCCGGCACGCTCGTCGCGCTCGTCCTGCCCCGCTCGGCGGAGATGGTCCTCGCCCAGCTCGCGGTGGCCAAGACGGGCGCCGCCTTCCTGCCCGTCGACCCCGGCTACCCCGAGGAGCGGGTCGCGGCGATGCTGCGCGACGCGGCGCCCGCCGTCACGCTCGGCGCCGACGAGATCGCCGCCCTGCTCGCCGCCGGGCCGGACGGCACTCCGGAGCACCGGCCCACCGACGCCGACCGGCCCCGTCCCCTGGACCTCGACGACCCGGCCTACGTCATCTACACCTCCGGCTCCACCGGCACCCCCAAGGGCGTCGTCGTCACCCACCGCGGGCTGGCCCCCTTCTCCGCCGCCGAGGCCGCGCACTACCGGGTCGACGCCGGGGACCGGGTGCTGGCGTTCGCGACACCCAGCTTCGACGCCTCCGTCCTGGAGCTGTGCATGTCGCTGCCGCACGGCGCCCGTCTGGTCGTACCGCCGCCCGGCCCGCTGCTCGGCGCGCAGCTCGCCGGCGTCCTGCGCGAGCAGCGCATCACGCACACGCTGCTGCCGCCGGCCGCGCTCGCCACCCTGCCGCCGGACACGCCCGGCACCCTGCCCGACCTGAAGACGCTGGTGGTGGGCGCCGACGCGTGCCGCGCCGAACTGGTCGCCCGGTGGGCGCCGCACCACCGGATGGTCAACTCCTACGGCCCGACCGAGGCCACCGTGGTCGCCACCTGGTCCGATCCGCTGGTGCCCGACGGCACGGCCCCGCCCATCGGCCGCCGGCTGCCGGGGACGCGCGCCTACGTCCTGGACGCGCGGCTGCGGCCGGTCGCCGACGGGGTGGCCGGCGAGCTCTGGCTGGCCGGGGACGGGCTGGCCCAGGGCTACCTGGGCCGGCCCGGGCTGACCGCCGCCCGGTTCACCGCCGACCCGTTCGGCCCGCCCGGCAGCCGCATGTACCGCACCGGCGACCTGGTGCGCCGCGACGCCCGCGGAGAACTGCACCACCTGGGCCGCACCGACCACCAGCTCAAACTGCGCGGCCACCGCATCGAGGCCGGAGAGGTCGAGGCCACCCTGGTGCGCCATCCGGCCGTCCTGGACGCCGTCGCCGGCATCCGGGAGGACGAGCCGGGGCTGCCCCGCCTGGTCGCCCACGTGCTCGCCGCCCCCGGCACCGAACCGCCCACCGCGGCCGACCTCAGGGCGCTGGCCGCCCGGACCCTGCCCGCCCCCATGGTGCCCTCGGCGATCGTGGTCATGGACCGCTTCCCGCTGACCGAGAACGGCAAGACCGACCGGGCCGCGCTGCCCGCCCCCGCACCCGAGCGGGACCCGGCGGCGGACCGCGTCGAACCGCGCACCCCCACCGAGGAGGCCCTCGCGGCCCTCTGGGAGGAGGCCCTGGACACGCCGGTCGGTGCCCAGGACGACTACTTCCTGCTGGGCGGCGACTCCCTGCGCGCCCTGCGGATCGCCTCCCGCGCCAACGACGCCTTCGGCGTCACGCTCACGCCCCGCGACGTGCTGGTCTCCCGCACCGTCGCCGCCCTGGCGGAGCTGGTGGAGGAGCAGGTGCTCAGCGAACTCGAGGCCGCCGCCCGTGGCGCCGGCGAACCCGACGAACGGTGAAGGACCCCACGACCATGACGTCTTCGAAGCGAAACCGCGCCGAGGCCCTGCCCGAGGACCTCAGGGAGGCACTGCGCCGCCGGCTGGCGGGACGTGCCGGGACCGCCCCCGGGGCCACCGTCCGCCAGGGCATCCCCCGCGCCGACCGCACCCGCCCGCTGCCGCTGTCCTTCGCCCAGCAGCGCCTGTGGTTCCTGGACCGGCTGCGCCCCGGCGACGCCCGCTACAACAGCGCCGTCGCGCTGCGCCTCACCGGCGCCCTCGACCGGGACGCCCTCGGGCGCGCCCTGGACACCGTCGTGGCCCGCCACGAGGCCCTGCGGACCACCTTCGAGGAGGGCGAGGACGGGCGCCCCGTCCAGCGCGTCCACGCACCCGGCCCCGTGCCGCTGCCGGTGCGCGACACCGCCCCGCCCAAGACGGAGGCGGCCCTGCTCGACGAGTACGCCCGCCCCTTCGACCTGCGCACCGGCCCGCTGCTGCGCGCCCTGCTGCTGCGCGAGTCCGACCGCGCGCACGTCCTGCTGCTGACGGCCCACCACATCGTCACCGACGGCTGGTCGATGGGCGTGGTCCTGGAGGAACTGTGCACCGCCTACGACGCCCTGGCGCACGGGGAGCCGGTGCGCCTGCCGCCGGTGGAGACGCAGTACCCGGACTTCGCGGTGTGGCAGCGCGAACAGCTCTCCAGGGAGCGCATGGAGCGCGAACTGGCCCACTGGACGGAGCGGCTGCGCGGCGCCGTGCCGCCCGAACTGCCCCTGGACCGCCCGCGCCGCGGCGAGGAGTCCGGGGCGGGCGCGGTGCACACCTTCACCGTCCCCGCCGGCGTCACCGCCCGGCTGCGCGCCCTCGCCGCCGAACAGCACACCACCCTGTTCACCTCCCTGGCCGCCGCCTGCCAGGCGCTGCTGGCCCGCTGGTCCGGGCAGGCCGACACCACCGTCGGCTCCCTGACCCCCGGCCGCTCCCGCACCGACCTGGAGCGGGCCGTCGGCTTCTTCGCCAGCACCGTCGTCCTGCGCACACCGGTGGAGACCGGCGACTCCTTCCGCGCCCTGCTGACGGCCGCCGCCGACACCGTCAACGACGCCTTCGCGCACGGCGACACGCCCTTCGAGCGGCTGGTGGAGGCCGTCGGCGCCTCCCGCGAGGCGGGCCGCAACCCCCTGTTCGACGTGATGGTGCTGCTGCACCCGGCGCCGCCCGCGGCCCCCGCCCTGCGCGACCTCGCCACCGCCCCGGTCGCCGTGCCCCGGCAGGCCGCCACCTTCGACCTCAGTGTCGAGTTCGTGCCGGACGGGGAGCGGCTGACCGGCCTGCTGGAGTACCGCACCGACCTCATCGACACGGACACCGCTCACCGGATGGCCGACCAGTTGCAGCGCCTCCTCGCGGGCGTCGCCGCCGAACCCGACCGCCCCCTCGGCACCCTCCCGCTGCTCTCCGGGGCGGACGTCCGCCGGGTCACCCGGGACTGGAACGACACCGCCCGCCCGGTCCCCGCCACGCTCGTGCCGCGGCTCTTCGAGGAGCGCGCGGCCCGCACCCCGCACGCCACCGCCCTCGTCGCCGGCGGCGAACGCCTCGACTACGCCACCCTCAACGCCCGCGCCAACCGCCTGGCCCACCACCTCATCGCCCGCGGGGCCGGCCCCGAGCGGCTCGTCGCCCTGCGCCTGCCCCGCACCGCCGACATGATCACCGGCATCCTCGCCGTGTGGAAGGCCGGCGCCGCCTATCTCCCCCTCGACCTCGCCCTGCCCGAGGACCGCGTGCGCCACCTCCTCGACGACGCCCGCCCCGCCCTCGTCCTCGACGAGGCCGCGCTGCGCGCCGTCCCCGGCGCCGGCCCGCGGACGGACCCGGCGGACCCCGGCCCCGACACCGACCCCACCGACGCCGACCGGCGCGCCCCCCTCGACCCCGGCCACCCCGCCTACGTCATCCACACCTCCGGCTCCACCGGCCGCCCCAAGGGCGTCGCCGTGGCCCACCGGTCGCTGGCGAACCTGCTCGCCGCGCACCGCGAGGGCTTCGTCGCCGAGGCCGGCGGCGGACCGCTCAACGTGGCGCTCACCGCGTCGTTCTCCTTCGACACCTCGCTGGAGGGCGTGCTGCTGATGGCCGACGGCCACCCGCTGCACCTCGTCGACGAGACGACCCGGCTGGACGCGGCGGCCCTGGTGGAGTACGTCGTCGAGCACCGCGTCGACTTCCTCGACCTGACCCCCTCCTACCTGCGCCAGCTGCTGCCCGCCGGGCTGCTCACCGACGAGCGCCACCGCCCCCGGGTGCTGATGGTCGGCGGCGAGGCCGTCGGACCGGGCCTGTGGCGCGAGCTGGCCGCCCACCGGGACGTCACCGCCTACAACTTCTACGGCCCCACCGAGTGCACCGTCGACGCCCTCGCCTGCCGGATCGAGGGCGAACGCAGACCGCTGGTGGGCCGCCCGCTGCCCAACGTGCGGGCCTACGTCCTCGACGACCGGCTCCAGCCGGTGCCGCCCGGCGTCGGCGGCGAGCTGTACCTGGCGGGCGAGCAGGTGGCCCGCGGCTACCTGGGCCGCCCGGGCCTGACCGCCGCCCGGTTCGTCGCCGATCCGTTCGGGGCGCCGGGCACCCGCATGTACCGCACCGGCGACCTGGCCCGCTGGACCGCGGACGGCCGACTGGACTACCTCGGACGCGCCGACGACCAGGTGAAGGTGCGCGGGCACCGCATCGAGCCCGGCGAGGTCGAGGCGGCCCTGCTGGACCTGCCGGAGCTGACCGCCGCCGCGGTCGTCGCGGTGGCCGACGCGCGCGGCCACACCCGGCTCGCCGCCTACGCGGTCCCCGCCGCCGGGACCGCCGTCCCCGCCGCCTCCGCCCTGCGCGCCGCGATGCGCCGCGTCCTGCCCGACCACATGGTGCCGTCCTCCTTCACCGTCCTCGACGCGCTGCCGCTGACCGTCAGCGGCAAGCTGGACCGCCGCGCCCTGCCCGCCCCCGACTTCGGATCCGGGCCCGGCGAGCGGGAGTACACCGCCCCGCGCACCCCCGCCGAGCGGACGCTGGCCGGGATCTGGGCCGAGGTGCTGGGCGTGGACCGGGTCGGCGTCACCGACAACTTCTTCGAGCTGGGCGGCGACTCCATCCTCAGCATCCAGGCCGTCTCCCGCGCCCGCGCCGCCGGCCTGCGCCTGACCTCCGGGGACGTCTTCCGCCACCAGACCGTCGCCGACCTCGCCGCCGCGGCGGCCCCGCGCACCCCCGTCGCCCCGGTGCCCCGGGCCCCCCGCGTCAGCGGACCGGCACCGCTGACCCCCGTCCAGGAGTGGTTCTTCGCCGCGCACGGCCCGCTGCGCCACTTCAGCATGTCGGTGCTGCTGGACCTGCCCCACGACCTCGACGAGCGGGCGCTGGAGCAGGCGGTGGAGGCGGTGGCCGTCCGCCACCCGGCGCTGCGCACCCGGTTCGCGCGCACCGGCACCACCTGGCGGCAGCACCCCGGCGAGGGCCCGGCCACCGGACTGCTCACCCGCCACGACCTGTCCGCCGCCCCCGACCCGGCCACCGCCCGCGCCCGGGCCGCCGACGCCGCCCGCGCCGCCCTCGACCCGGCCACCGGCAGCCTTTTCCGGGCCGCCCTGCTGCTGCCCGCCCCGGGCGAGCGCCCGCAACTGTTCCTGACCGCCCATCACCTCGCCGTGGACGGCGTCTCCTGGCGCGTGCTCCTCACCGGCCTGGAGCGGGCCTACCGGCAGGCGGCCGCGGGCGGACCCGTCCGGCTCGCGCCGGAGCAGACCCCCTTCGCCGCCTGGGCCGCCCACCTGTCCGAGCGGGTGCGGGCCGGCGACCTCGACGCCGACCTGCCGTACTGGACGGCCGAGGCCGCCCAGCCGCGCACCCCGCTGCCCGTCGACCGGCCCGGCACGCCGCGCGCCGCGTCGGTGCGCACCGTCCGCACCCGGGTGGACCGCCCCACCACCGAGGCGCTGCTGCGCCGGGTGCCCGGCGTCTACCGCACCCAGGTCAACGACGTCCTGCTCAGCGCCCTCGGCCGGGTGCTCGCCGACTGGGCGGGCGCCGACCGGATCACCGTCGCGCTGGAGGGACACGGCCGGGAGGACGTCGGCGAGCCGCACGACCTCTCGGGCACTGTGGGCTGGTTCACCACCCAGTACCCGGTCACCCTCACCCCGGCCGGCCCGGCCGGCGCGCCCGACTGGGGCGCCACGCTGAAGGCGGTCAAGGAGCGGCTGCGGGCCGTGCCCCGGCGCGGCCTGAGCCATGAGGCGCTGGCCCGGCTCGGCTCGCCCGACCCCGCCGCCCGCGCGCTGCGTGAGGTGCCGCTGCCCCAGGTGTCCTTCACCTACCACGGCCAGTGGGAGACGCCCGGCTCCGGGGAGTTCGCCCAGGCCGCCGAGGTGCCCGGCCGGGAGATCGCCGCCGACGAGCCCCTGGACCACCTGCTGGACGTCTCCGCCGCCGTCGTCGACGGCGCGCTGGAGATCACCTGGCACTACAGCGAAGAGGTCCACGACGAGCCGACCGTACGGCGGCTCGCGGACGGCATGGCCGCGGCGCTGGCCGCGATCACCGAGCACTGCGCCCGCCCGGACGCCGGCGGCCGCACCCCGTCCGACTTCCCGCTGGCCCGCCTCGACCAGGCCGCCGTGGACCGGCTGGCCGGCGACGGGCGCGGCGTGGAGGACCTCCTGCCGCTGACCCCGCTCCAGGAGGGCATGCTCTTCCACCGCCTGGTCGGCGGCGGCGACGACGTCTACGTGGACCAGGCCGCGCTGCTGCTGCGGGGCGTGGCCGACCCGCACGCCTTCGCCCTCGCCTGGCAGCGGGTGACCGACCGCACCCCCGCGCTGCGCACCTCGGTGGTCTGGGAGGATGTGCCCGTACCGCTGCAGATCGTGCACCGGCGCGTCGAGGTGCCCGTCACCCACCTGGACTGGCGGGAGGTGGACCCCGGCGAGCACGCCGAGCGGCTGGACCGGCTGCGCGAGGCCGACCTGGCCCGCGGCATCGACCTCGACACCGCCCCGCTGATGCGGCTGACCCTCGTCCGGCTGCCCGACGCCGAGCTGCGGCTGCTGTGGACCTCGCACCACCTGATCCTGGACGGCTGGAGCCTGGCGCAGGTGCTCACCGAGGTCTGCGAGGAGTACGCCGCCCTGACCACCGGCGGCGAGAGCCGGCCGCCGGTGCGCCGCCCCTTCGGCGACTACGTGCGCTGGCTCGCCGAGCAGGACGCCGGTGCCGCCCGCGACCACTGGCGGGGCGTGCTCGCCGGATTCGCCACCCCCACCCCGCTGCCCGCGGGCGGAGCGCCGCGCGAGACCCACCGGACCCGGTCGGCGGCCGTGCACACGGCCGGACTCTCCGACGCGGTTTCCGAGCGGCTGGCCCGCACCGCGCGGGAAACCGGGCTCACCCTGAGCACCGTCGTGCAGGGCGCCTGGGCGCTGCTGCTCGCCCGCTACGGCGCCGAGGAGGACGTGGTGTTCGGCACCACCGTCTCCGGCCGTCCCGACGACCTGCCCGGCGCCGAGTCCATGGTCGGCATGTTCATCAACACGCTGCCCACCCGGGTCCGCGTGGACGCCCACCGCCCGGCCGCCGACTGGCTGCGCGAACTCCAGCGGGCCCAGGCCGACGCCCGCCGGTTCGCCGCCGTGTCCCTGGCCGAGCTGACCTCGCTGAGCGACGTGCCGCCGGGCAGCCCGCTGTTCCACACCATGGTCGCCTTCGAGAACTACCCCTTCGACGAGGCCCGCACGGCCACCTCCGGCGTGCGCCTGGCCGGTGTCGACTCCCGCGACGCCACCAACTACCCGCTGGTGCTGCGCGCCTACCAGGGCGAGCGCATCGGCTTCGACCTCGCCTACGACCCCGGCCTGCTCGACCCCGGCACCGTGCGGGATCTGGCTGCCCGGCTCTGCCTGCTGCTGACGGGGATCGCCGACGACCTCGACCGTCCGCTGCGCGCCCTGCCCTGGACGACCGCCGAGGAGCGGCGCCTGCCGGCGGCCGAGGGCGACGGCACCGCGCACGGCCGCCCCGGCCGGACACTGGTGGACCTCTTCGAGGAGCAGGCCGCCCGCACCCCCGGCGCCCTCGCCGTCACCTGCGCCGGCGCACACCTGGACTACGCCACGCTCGATGCCCTCGCCAACCGCCTGGCCCACCGGCTCGCCGAGGCCGGCGCCCGGCCGGAGCGCTACGTCGCGCTGGCCCTGCCCCGCGGCCTGGACCAGGTCGTGGCGATCCTCGCGGTACTGAAGACCGGCGCCGCCTACCTGCCCGTCGACCCCTCCGTGCCCGCCGAGCGGCTGGCCGCCGTCCTCGACGACGCACGCCCCGTGGCGCTGGTGACGACCACGCGGACCGCAACCGGAGCCGAGGGCGCCGCCGTGCCCGTGCTGGCGCTGGACGACACCCTGGTGGCCGCCGACCTCGCCGGCCGCCCGGCCACCGGCCCGGACCCCGCCCGCCGGCCCCTGCCGGAGCATCCCGCCTACGCCATCTACACCTCCGGCTCCACCGGCCGCCCCAAGGGCGTCGTCGTGCCGCACGCCAACGTGGTGCGCCTGTTCACCCGCACCGCGCACTGGTTCGGCTTCGGCCCCCAGGACGTGTGGACGCTGTTCCACTCCTACGCCTTCGACTTCTCCGTCTGGGAGCTGTGGGGCGCGCTGCTGCACGGCGGGCGGCTCGTCGTCGTCCCCGAGGACGTCGCCCGCT
Organism: Streptomyces sp. NPDC052020; assembly: GCF_040680575.1. Classification (NCBI taxonomy): domain Bacteria; kingdom Bacillati; phylum Actinomycetota; class Actinomycetes; order Kitasatosporales; family Streptomycetaceae; genus Streptomyces; species Streptomyces sp. NPDC052020. The sequence continues at coordinate 91,835 of NZ_JBFAWY010000013.1, read as the reverse complement.
CCCCGGAGGACTTCCTGCGGCTGCTGGCCGACGAACGGGTCACCGTCCTCAACCAGACCCCGTCCGCCTTCTACCCCCTCACCCGCGCCGACGCCGAACACCCGCGGACCGGGGACCGGCTGGCCCTGCGCATGGTGATCTTCGGCGGCGAGGCACTGGACACCGGACGGCTCGCCGGCTGGTACGCGCGGCACCCCGAGGACGCGCCGCGCCTGGTCAACATGTACGGCATCACCGAGACGACCGTGCACGTGACCTACGCCCCGCTGGACGGCGCCACCGCCGCCAGCGGCGGCGCGAGCCCCATCGGCACCGGCATCCCCGACCTGCGGGTGTACGTCCTCGACGGCACCCTGGCTCCCGTACCGCCCGGCGCGGTGGGGGAGATGTACGTGGCGGGGGAGGGACTGGCCCGCGGCTACCTCGACCGGCCCGGACTGACCGCGTCCCGCTTCGTCGCCGACCCGTTCGGGACGCCGGGGACCCGCATGTACCGCACCGGCGACCTGGCCCGGCGGCGCGCCGACGGCACCCTGGAGTACCTGGGCCGCGCCGACCAGCAGGTCAAGATCCGCGGCTACCGCATCGAGCCCGGCGAGATCGAGGCCGCCCTGCACACCCACCCGGGCGTCGGCGCGGCCGCCGTCGGCGTCCACGAGGACGCCGGGGGCACCCGGCGGCTGGTCGCCCACGTCGTGGGCACCGGCAGCGGGGACGGCGCCGCCGCCCCGCCCTCCGCCGCCGAGCTGCGCGCCCACCTGGAGCGCCTGCTTCCCGCCCACATGGTGCCCGCCGCCTACGTACCGCTGCCCGCACTGCCGCTCACCGTCAACGGCAAACTCGACCGGCGCGCCCTGCCCGCCCCCGGCCCGGACGGCTTCGCCGCCACCGGCGACCGCGTCCCGCCGCGCACCCCCGCCGAACGACTCGTCGCCGCCGCCTGGGCGGACGTCCTGGACACCGAGGAGGTCGGCGCCGACGACGACTTCTTCGCCCTCGGCGGCGACTCCCTGCTCGCCGTGCGCGTCACCGCACGGCTGCGCGCGGCCTTCGGCGCGGACGTCTCGCCCCGGCTGCTGTTCACCCACCCGACGGTCGCCGCGCTCGCCGCCGAGCTCGGCGAACCGGCCGGGACCCCGGCCGAGGCGATACCGGCCGCGGACCCGGACGCCCCGGCCCCGCTGTCGTACGCCCAGCAACGCCTGTGGTTCCTCGACCGTTTCGAGCCGGGCGGCACCGAGTACACCACGCTGTCCGTGCTGCGGCTGCGCGGCCCGCTCGACGAGAGCGCCCTGCGCACCGCCCTGGACGGCCTGGTGGCCCGGCACGAGGCCCTGCGCACCACGTTCGCCGAACAGGACGGCCACGCCCGGCAGGTGATCCACCCGCCCCGCCCCGTCCCGCTGCCGGCCGACGACCTGACCGGCCGGGGCGAGCAGGCCCTCGACGCGCTGATCGAACGGGAGGCCGCCACCGCCTTCGACCTGGCGGCCGGCCCGCTGCTGCGCGCCCGCCTCGCCCGCCTGGCCCCCGGCGAGCACGTGCTCGTCCTCGCCGTGCACCACATCGTCACCGACGGCTGGTCCGTCGCCGTCCTCGGCCGCGACCTGGGCGAGCTGTACGCGGCAGCCCTCGACCAGCGCGCCCCCGACCTTCCCGAACTGCCCGTCCGCTACGCCGACTTCGCCGCCTGGCAGCGCGCGCGCACCGACCGGGCCGAGCGGGACCTCGCCCACTGGCGGCGGACCCTGGACGGGCTGGCCCCGCTGGAGCTGCCCACCGACCGGCCCCGGCCCGCCGTCCGCACCCGCGACGGCGCCCTGGTCACCTTCCACCTGCCGCCCGAGCTGACCGACCGGCTGCGCGCGACGGGCCGCTCCGCCGACGCCACCCTCTACATGACGCTGCTGACCGCCTGCCAGATCCTGCTGGCCCGCTGGTCCGAGCAGGAGGACATCGCCGTCGGCACCGTCACCGCCGGACGCGAGCGCGCCGAACTGCACGACGTGGTCGGCATGTTCGTCAACACCCTGGTGCTGCGCGGCCGGGTCCGTCCCGAGCTGTCGTTCCGGGAGCTGCTGCGGCGGGCCCGCACCACCGTGCTGGACGCCTTCGCCCACCAGGAAGTGCCCTTCGAGCAGCTGGTGGACGCCCTCCAGCCCGAGCGGGACACCAGCCGCACCCCGCTGTTCCAGGTCATGGTCGCCCTGCACAACCTGGGCGCCCAGGCGCCCGCCCTGCCCGGCCTGGACGTCGAACCGGTCACCCCGCCGGTCCGGCACGCCACCTTCGACCTCTCCTTCGACTTCGTCGAACGGGACGGCGGCCTCACCGGCTATCTGGAGTACAGCACCGGCCTGTTCGACGCGGACACCGCAGAACGCCTCGCCGGCCGGCTCCGGCTGCTGCTCCAGGCCGCCGCCGAGGACCCGGACCGCCCGGCCGGCGCCCTTCCGCTGCTCACCGAGGCCGAGCGGCACCACGTCCTGCACGCGTGGCAGGGCGCCCCGCTGCCGGTACCGGACACCACCTTCACCGCCCTGTTCGAGGCGCAGGCCGCCCGCACCCCGGCCGCGACCGCCGTGGCGGCCCGCGACACCACCTACGACTTCGCCGCGCTCAACACCCGCGCCAACCGCCTCGCCCACCACCTCATCGCCCTCGGGGCCGGCCCCGAGGACGTGGTCGCCGTACGCCTGCCGCGCACCGGCGACGCCCTGGTCGCGCTGCTGGCGGTGCTCAAGGCGGGCGCCGCCCTCCAGTGGATCGACCCGGAGCTGCCCGCCGCACGCGTGACGGCGCTGCTGGAGGACACCGGGGCCCGGACGGTGCTGACCCCCGACGCCCTGGGCGCGGTGCCCTGGGACCGGCTGCCCGCCCACGACCCCACCGACGCCGACCGCCGCCGCCCGCTCAGCCCGCACAACACCGCGTACGTCATCCACACCTCCGGCTCCACCGGCCGCCCCAAGGGCGTCGCCGTCGAACACCGCCAGCTCGTCAGCCTCTGCCTCGACCACCGCGACGGCCTCCTCGCCCCGCACACCGCCGACGGCCGGCGGCTGCGCGCCGCGCTCAGCGCCTCCTTCTCCTTCGACACCTCCTGGGAGGGACCGCTGCTGCTGGCCCTCGGCCACCAGGTGCACCTGATCGACGAGGACACCCGCCTGGACCCGGAGGCGTTCTGCGCGCAGATCGCCGACCGGGAACTCGACTTCGTCAACGTCACCCCGTCCTTCCTGCGCGAACTCCTCACCGCCGGCCTCCTCGCCCCCGGCCGCCACCACCCGCGCCTGCTGCTCGTCGGCGGCGAGGCGGTCGACGCCGCCACCTGGCGGGAGCTGCGCGCGGCGCGGGACCTCGGCGTGCACGCGTACAACATGTACGGCCCCACCGAGACCACCGTCGACGCGGTCTACGGCCCCTGCGCGGACGGCCCCGGCCGGCCGGTCATCGGCCGCCCCGGCCGGGGCCTGCGCGCCTACGTCCTCGACGGCGCCCTGCGGCCGGTGCCGCCCGGCATGCCCGGCGAGCTGTACCTGGCCGGAGCCCAGGTGGCCCGCGGCTATCTGAACCGGCCCGGGCAGACCGCCGCCCGCTTCCTCGCCGACCCGTTCGGCGCGCCGGGGGAGCGGATGTACCGCACCGGCGACCGCGCCCGCTGGGACGCCGAGGGACGGCTGGAGTTCCTCGGCCGGGCCGACGAGCAGGTCAAGATCCGCGGCTTCCGCATCGAGCCCGGCGAGGTGGAGGCCGCGCTCCTCGCCCACCCGGACGTCGCCGACGCGGCCGTGGCCGCCCGCGAACACGCGGGCCGCGCCCTGCTCGCCGCCTATCTGGTGCCCGCCGGGGACCGCGTCCCGCCCGCCGACGCACTGCGCGTGTGGCTGCGCCGTACCCTGCCCGGCCACATGGTGCCCGCCGCGTTCGTGCCGCTCGCCCGCATCCCGCGCACCAGCAGCGGCAAGACCGACCGGCGCGCGCTGCCCGCACCGCCGGCGCAGCCCGACAGCACCACCCCGTACGTGGCGCCGCGCCCCGGCACCGAGGAGGAACTGGCGGCGATCTGGGCACAGGTCCTCGGCGTCGAACGGGTCGGCGCGCGGGACAACTTCTTCACTCTCGGCGGCGACTCGATCCTCAGCATCCAGATCGTCTCCCGCGCCCGCGCCGCCGGCCTCGCCCTGACGACCAAGGACGTCTTCCGCCACCAGACGGTCGCCGAACTCGCCCTGTCGGTCACCGAAACGGCCCCCCGGCCCACCGCGGCCCAGGCACCGTCCGAGGCACCGCTCACCCCCATCCAGCACTGGTACCTCGACGACCGCCGCCCGGGCGACCGCCTGCGCTTCACCATGACCCAGCGCCTGCGCCTGGCCCCCGGCACGGACGCCGAGGCGCTCCAGCGGGCGGTCGAGGCCCTCGTACGCCACCACCCGGCCCTGCGCACCCGGTTCCGGCACACGGCGGACGGCTGGCGCCAAGAAGTCCTGCCCGAGGCCCCGGACGGTGTCTTCACCCGCCACACCGGGCCGGCGGGGGAGGAGGAGGTCCAGCGCGCGGCGGACACCGCGCAGCGCTCCCTCGACCCGGCCCGGGGGCGGATGGCACGGGCCCTGCTCTTCGACGGCGACCCCGCCCAGCTGGTCCTCACCCTCCACCACCTGGCCGTCGACGGCGTCTCCTGGCGCATCCTGCTCGCCGACCTGGAGACCGCCTACCGCGACGCCGCGGCCGGCCGGCCCGTCGCCCTGCCCCCGGCGGGCACGGCGTACACCACCTGGGCGACCCGGCTGGAGGAGCACACCCGCTCCGGAGCCCTCGACGCCGACCTGGCGTACTGGACCCGCGCCTGCGCCGCCCCGGCCGCCCTGCCCCCCGGCCGGCCCGGCCCCAACACCCACGGCACCGCCGCCACCCTCACCGTGACGCTGGAGCCCGAGGAGACCGACGCGCTGCTGCGCCGCGTCCCCGACTCCTACCGCACCCAGGTCAACGACGTGCTGCTGAGCGCGCTGGGCCGCGCCCTGGCCCGCTGGTGCGGACGCGACACCGTCCTGGTCGGCGTCGAGGGGCACGGCCGGGAGGACCTCGGCGACGGCTTCGAGGCGGACCTGTCGCGCACGGTCGGCTGGTTCACCGCCGAGTTCCCCCTCGCCCTGACCGTCGCGCCCGGCGCCGGCTGGCACCACACCCTGCGCTCGGTCAAGGAGCAGCTGCGCGCGGTGCCGCGCCGCGGACTGAGCCACGGCGCCCTGCGCCACCTCGTGCCCGGCAGCCCGCTGGCCGGTGCCCCGCGACCCCGGGTCGGCTTCAACTACCACGGCCGGTGGGACGCGGGCGGCACGGACGGCGGACTGCTGCGGGCCGCGCTGCCCCCGGCCGGCCGCGACACCGACCCCGACGAGGAACGCCCCTACCTGCTGGACGTCACCGGCGTCGTCCAGGACGGCCGCCTCGAACTCGGCTGGACCTACCCGCCCGCCGTCTACGACGAGTCCGTCGTGCGCCGCCTCGCCGAGGACATGCGCGCGGCGCTGCGCGAGATCGTCGCCCACTGCGCCCGCCCGGACACCGGCGGCCGCAGCCCCTCCGACTTCCCGCTCGCCGGCCTCACCCAGGACCAGCTCGACCGCCTCGTCGGCGACGGACGGCACGTGGCCGACGTGCTGCCGCTGACCCCGTTGCAGTCCGGCATGCTCTTCCACGGCCTGGTCGACACCGCGGGCGCCTACTTCGACCGCATCGCGGTACGGCTCTCCGGCGTCGCGGACCCGCGGGCCTTCGCCGCCGCCTGGCAGCAGGTCGCCGACCACACCCCGGCCCTGCGCACCAGCGTCCACTGGCGGGGCCTGCCGCACCCGGTCCAGGTCGTCCACCGCGAGGCGGACCTGCCCGTCACCCACCTCGACTGGCGGGCGCTGACGCCCCGGCGGCGCGCCGAGGCGACCGAACGGCTCCTCGCCGAGGACCACGCCGCCGGTATGGACCTCACCCGCGCCCCGCTCACCCGGCTCACCCTGGCCGCCCTGCCCGGCGACGAGGTGCTGCTCGTGTGGTCCACCCACCACATCGTCCTCGACGGCTGGAGCACCGGCCAGTTGCTCACCGAGGTGTGCGAGCGCTACGCCGCCCTCACCGGCGGCCCCGCCGCGGCGCCGCCGGCGCGCAGACCGTTCGCGGACTTCCTGCGCTGGCTCGCCGAGCGGGAGGAGAAGGACGCCGCCGCGGCCGAGCGGTACTGGGCCGACGCCCTCGCCGGCTTCACCGCCCGCACCCCGCTGCCCTACGACCGCACCCCCGCCGAGGCGCACCGCGCCCGCTCCGCCGCCGCCGTCCACCGCGAACTGGACGAGCACCTCTCGCGGCGGCTGCGGGAGACGGCCGCCCGCGCCGGGCTCACCGTCAACACCGTCGTCCAGGGCGCCTGGGCGCTGCTGCTGGCCCGCACCAGCGGACGGCACGACGTGGTGTTCGGCACCACCGTCTCCGGACGCCCGGCCGAACTCCCCGGCGTCGAGACGATGATCGGCATGTTCATCAACACCGTGCCCACCCGGGTGCGGGTGCCGTCCGGCCGTGTACGGGACTGGCTGCGCGGCGTGCAGGAGGAACAGAGCGCGGCCCGGCACCACGACTTCCTCGCCCTGCCCCGCATCCACGCCGTCAGCGACGTCCCGGCGGGGGAGGCGCTCTTCGACAGCATGGTGGTCTTCGAGAACTACCCCGTCGACGAGTCCGCCACCGCCCGCACCGGCGTGGCCGTCGAGGAGGTGCGCGCCGACGACGCCACCACTTTCCCCCTGTGCCTGCGCGCCCACCTCGGCGACCGGCTCGGCTTCGACCTCGCCTACGACGCCGCGCTGTTCGACACCGCCACGGTGGAACGCGCCGCGGCCCGGCTCTCCGTCCTGCTCGCCGCGCTCGCCGCCGGACTCGACGGCGATATCGACGACCTGGAGCTGCTGACCGCGCAGGACCGGCGCGTGCTGGAGGGGTGGAACACCACCGCCCGCAGCCTCCCGCCGCGCAGCCCGGTCGGCCTCTTCGCGGACCAGGCCCGGCGCACCCCCGGCGCCGTCGCGGTCCGCGACGGCGACCGGGAGCTGACGTACCGCCGGCTCGACGAGTGGTCCGACCGGGTGGCCGCCCGCCTGCTGGCGGACGGGCTGGCCCCCGAGGACCGCGTCGCCCTGGTCATGGACCGCGGCGCCGAACTCGTCGTCGCCCAGCTCGCGGTGGTCAAGGCGGGCGGCGCCTACGTCCCGGTGGACGCCCGCGCCCCCGAGGAGCGGACCCGGACCCTGCTGGCGCAGGCGGGAGCGACGGCGCGGCTCACGGCGCGGGAGGTGGCCGCCTGCGCGGGGGAGACGCTCACCCGGCCCCTGCCCGCCGCCGACCCCGACCGCCTCGCCTACGTCATGTTCACCTCCGGCTCCACCGGCCGGCCCAAGGCGGTCGCCGTGCGCCACCGGGACGTGGCGTCGCTCGCGACCGACAGCCGGTTCGCTGGCGGGGTGTGCGACCGGGTGCTGCTGCACTCGCCGGTGGCGTTCGACGCGGCCACGTTCGAGGTGTGGGCGCCGCTGCTGACCGGCGGGTGCGTGGTCGTGGCGCCCGGGGAGACCGTGGACGCGGCACTGGTGCGGCGGCTGGCCGCGGACGGCGGCCTGACCGCTGTGTGGCTGACGGCCGGCCTGTTCCGGCTGCTCGCCCAGGACGCCCCGGACTGCTTCGCGGGCCTGCGCCAGGTGTGGACCGGCGGTGACGTGGTCCCCGCGGCGGCCGTACGCCGGGTCCTGGCCGCCTGCCCTGGCCTGACCGTGGTCGACGGCTACGGACCGACGGAGACCACCACCTTCGCCACCGCGCACGCCCTCACCGACGCCGAGGCCGTCCCCGCCACCGTGCCGGTCGGCAGCCCCCTGGACGACCTGCGCGTGTACGTCCTCGACTCCCGGCTGCGTCCCGTCCCGCCGGGCTGCGCCGGTGAGCTGTACGTCTCCGGCGAGGGCGTGGCCCGCGGCTACCTCGGCCGCCCCGGCGACACCGCCGCCCGCTTCCTCGCCGACCCCTGCGGCCCGCCCGGCGCCCGCATGTACCGCACCGGCGACCTCGCCCGGCGCGGCCCGGACGGCACGGTCGAGTTCCTCGGCCGCGCCGACGACCAGGTCAAGATCCGCGGCTTCCGCGTCGAACCCGGCGAGGTGGAGGCGGTCCTGGCCGGCCATCCCGGAGTCACGGACGTCGCGGTGGTGGCCCGCGAGGACCGGCCGGGGACCAGACGGCTGGTGGCCTACGTCGTCGGGGACGCCGGCCGGGACCCGGACGCCCTGCGGGCCCACGCCCGCCGCACCCTGCCCGACTACCTCGTCCCCTCCGCCGTCGTCCCGCTCGCCGCGTTCCCGCTCAGCGCCAACGGCAAGGTGGACCGGGCGGCGCTCCCGGCCCCGGCGGACGAAGCGGAGCGCGGGCGGGGACCGCGCACCGAGCCGCGCACCGAGGCCGAACGCCGCACCGCGCACGCCTTCGCCGAGGTGCTGGGCACCGAACCGCCCGGCGTGGAGGACGACTTCTTCCGGCTGGGCGGCGACTCCCTTCTCAGCATCCGCCTGGCCTCGCGCCTGGCCGAGGCGTTCGGCACCGGCGTCTCACCGCGCGCCGTCTTCGACCACCCCACCCCGGCCGCGCTCGCCGCCTGGCTCACCGCCCCCGGCACCGGCCCGGCGCGGCCCGCCCTGGTGCCGGTGGCCCGCGACACGGCGGCCCCGATGTCGTACGCGCAGCAACGCCTGTGGTTCCTGGAGGAGTTCGCGCCCGGCGGCGCCGAGTACGTCACCGCGCTCGCCCTGCGCCTGCGCGGCACCCTCGACACCGGCGCCCTGGCCCGGGCCCTGCGGGCCGTGGTGGCCCGGCACGAGTCGCTGCGCACCACCTTCGACTCGGCCGACGGCCGCGGCGTGCAGATCACGCACCCGCCGCAGGACGTGCCCCTGCCCCTGCACGACCTGTCCGGCCTGCCCGGAGCCGAACGCGAGGCCCGCCTCGAAGGACTCCTCACCGCCGAACGCACCCGCCCCTTCGACCTGCGCCGCGGCCCGCTGCTGCGCGCCGCGCTGGTGCGGCTGGACGGCGACGACCACGTCCTGGCGCTCGTCGTGCACCACATCGTCACCGACGGCTGGTCCACCGCCGTCCTCACCGGCGACCTGGCCCACTTCTACCGGGCCGAGACAGGCACGGCCGGCGGCGAACTGCCGCCGCTGCCCGTGCAGTACGCCGACTACGCGCACTGGCAGCGCACCGTCCTGGACACCACGGGCGAGGACCACCTGGCGTACTGGAAGGAGCGGCTGGCCGGCGTCGAACCGCTCGACCTGCCCACCGACCGGCCGCGCCCGCCGGTGCGCACCGCGGGCGGCGCCACCACCCGCCTGGTGCTGCCGCCGCGCACCGCCCGCCGCCTGGCCCGGGCCGGACAGGAGCGCGGCGCCACGCTGTTCACCACGCTCGTCGCCGCCGCGCAGGTCTACCTGGCCCGGCTGTCCGGCGGACGGGACATCGCCGTCGGCACCGTCACCGCCGGCCGCGACCTGCCCGAGACGCAGAACCTGGTCGGCTTCTTCGTCAACACCCTGGTCCTGCGCTCCGAGGTGCGGCCCGAGCAGTCCTTCCCGGAGTTCGTCACCGCCGTACGGCGGACGGTGCTCGACGCCTTCGCCCACCAGGACGTGCCCTTCGAACGGGTGGTGGACGAGGTGCAGCCGGTACGCGACACCAGCCGCACCCCGCTGTTCCAGGTGATGGTCGTCCTGCAGAACACGCCCCCCGCCGACCTGGACCTGCCGGGTCTGGAGGTCACCGACGTGGAGACGGAACTGCGGCACGCGGCGTTCGACCTCACCCTGGAGTTCGCCGAGACCGACACCGGCGCGCTGCACGGCCTGCTCACCTACAACACCGACCTGTTCGACCCGGCCACCGCTGAGCGCATGGCCGAACAGCTCGGCACCCTGCTGACCGCCCTCGCCGAGGACCCGCACCGGCCGGTGGGCACCCTGCCGCTCACCACCGACGCCGAGCTCAAGGCCCTGCTCGACCAGGGCCACGGCACCGCACGGCCGGTACCGGCGGCCACGCTCCCGCGGCTGTTCGAACGGCAGGCGGCCCGCACCCCGGACGCGATCGCCCTGAGCGAGGGCGCCCGGCGGTGGACGTACGCCGAGGCGGACCGCGCCGCCAACCGGCTCGCCCACCGGCTCATCGCCCGCGGTGTCGGTCCCGAGGCCGTCGTCGCCCTGGCGCTGCCCCGCGGCGCGGCCACGGTCGTCGCCCAGCTCGCCGTCACCAAGGCCGGCGGCGCCTTCCTCCCCGTCGACCCCGGCTACCCCGAGGAGCGGCGCCGGTTCATGATGCGCGACGCGGGCGCCGTCGCGGTCCTGGACGACCCCGAGGAGGTGTGGGCCGCCGGCGGACCGGACACCGCCCCCACCGACGCCGACCGCACCACCCCGCTCACCCCCGGGCACCCCGCCTACGTCATCTACACCTCGGGCTCCACCGGCACCCCCAAGGGCGTCGTCGTCACCCACAGCGGGCTGGCCGCGTTCGCCGCGGCCGCCGCCGAGCGCTACGCCGCCGGGCCCGGCGACCGGGTGCTGCAATTCGCCTCGCCCAGCTTCGACGCCTCCGTCCTGGAACTGTGCGTCTCCCTGCTCACCGGCGCCACCCTGGTGACCGGCGAGGAGGGCCCGCTGGTCGGCGAACGGCTGGCGCGGGTGCTCGCCGAGCGGCGCGTCAGCCACACGCTGATCCCCCCGGCCGCCCTCGCCACCGTACCGGCCGAGACGGCGACGGCCCTGCCGGAGCTGCGCACCCTGATCGTCGGCGCCGAGGCGTGCCCCGCCGATCTGGTCGACCGGTGGGCCCCCGGCCGCCGGATGATCAACTCGTACGGGCCCACCGAGGCCACCGTGGTCGCCACCTGGACCGGCCCGCTCACCCCCGGGGCGGGCGCCCCGCCGATCGGCCGCCCGGCCGGGGCGACCCGCGTCTACGTCCTCGACGCCGCGCTGCGTCCCGTACCGCCCGGGGTGCTGGGCGAGCTGTACGTGGCGGGCCCGGGCCTGGCCCGCGGTTACCTCGGCCGGCCCGGCCTGACCGCCTCCCGGTTCCTGCCCGACCCGTTCGGGGCGCCGGGGGAGCGGATGTACCGCACCGGGGACCTGGTGCGCTGGGACGCCGGCGGGCAGCTCCGCTTCGCCGGACGCGCCGACGCCCAGGTCAAACTCCGCGGCTTCCGCATCGAGCCGGGCGAGATAGAGGCCGCGCTGCGCCGGACCGCCCGGGTGCGCGACGCGGTGGTCGTGGTACGCGACGACGAGACCACCGGCACGGCACGGCTGGTGGCGTACGTCGTCCCCGCCACCGGAGGCGACCGGCGCCCCGGCGCCCGGCCGCACGACCGGCGGACCGCGCCGCGCGAGGAGACGGCCGCGCCGCGCGAAGAGCCCGCCGGGCTGCGGGAGGAGCTGGCCGGGCACCTGCCCCCGCACATGGTCCCGTCCGTGATCGTCCCGCTCGAGCGGCTGCCGCTCACCCCGAACGGCAAACTGGACCGGAGCGCCCTGCCCGCCCCCGGCCCCGCCGCCGCGCGGGGCGGTCCGCGCACCGCCCCGCGCACGGACACCGAGCGGCGCGTCGCCCGCGTCTGGGCCGACGTCCTCGGCGTGCCGGAGGTCGGCGCCGACGACAACTTCTTCCACCTGGGCGGCGACTCGATCCTCAGCCTCCAGGTGGTGTCCCGGCTGCGCCGCGAGGGGCTGCACATCGCCACCCGGGACCTGTTCACCCACCAGACGGTCGCCGGACTGGCCGCCGTCGTCCGCACCGGGCCGCAGCGCTCCGGTGACGGCCCGGTCAGCGGCGACGTACCGCTCACCCCCATCCAGGAGTGGTTCCTGACCACCCCGCGCGCAGCGCACCACCACTTCAACCAGTCGCTGCTGCTGGAGCTGGACGGCACGCCCGACCCGGCGGCGCTGGAGACGGCCCTCGCCGCCCTGCTCACGCACCATGACGCGCTGCGCATGCGCTTCACCCGGGACGCCGACGGCTGGCACCAGTTCAACCCGCCGCCCGCCGAGGACCGGGACGTCCTCGTCCGCCACGACCTGACGGGCCTCGCCCCCGACGAGGCCGACGCCGCCATGGAGCGGGCCGCCGACGGACTCCACGCCGGCTTCGCCCTGGAACGCGGCCCCCTGCTGCGCGCCGGGCTGTTCACGGGCGGTCCAGGCCGCCCCGCCTTCCTCCTCCTGGTCGCCCACCACCTCGTGGTGGACGCCGTGTCCTGGCGGATCCTGCGCGACGACCTGGAGGCCGCCTACCGGCAGGCGGTGCGGGGCGAGCCGGTCGCGCTGGGGGAGCGCACCACCTCCTACCGGGACTGGGCCCGCGGGCTCGCCGCCCATGTGGCCGGCGGCGGCCTGGACCACGAACTGCCCTACTGGGAGGAGGCGGTGGCCGCCGAACCGGTCCCGGGCCCGGCCCTCTGTGACGCGGGCGAGTCCCGGGCGCTCACCGTCGAACTCGGCGAGGAGGACACCGAGGCCCTGCTGCGGTCCGCGCCCACCGCCTACCGCACCCGTGTCAACGACGTCCTGCTCGCCGCCCTCGCCCTCGCCCTCGCCCGCTGGACCGGCGGGGAGCGGGTCCGCCTGGACCTGGAGGGCCACGGCCGCGAGGACCTGCTGGACGGGGCCGATCTGTCGCGCACCGTCGGCTGGTTCACCACCGTCCACCCGGTCGCGCTGCGCGTCGACGCGCCGGGCGACCTCGGCCCGGGACGCGACTGGCGCGCCCTGGTCAAGTCGGTGCGCCGCCAGCTGCGCGCCGTGCCCGGCAACGGCATCGGCTTCGGCGCCCTGCGCACCTACGGCCCGCCCGAGGTGCGCGAGCGGCTCGGCGGTGCGGCCTCCCACGGCCAGGTGGTGTTCAACTACCTCGGTCAGTGGGACGCCCGCCCGGCCGGCGACGGCGCCCCGGGCAGCGGCCTCATCCGCGCCGAGCACGGCAGCCTCGGCCGGGACCACGACCCCCGTGACGGCGGATCCCACCTGCTGGAGGTGGTCGGCGCGGTGCAGCACGGCCGTCTCGCCTTCACCTGGCACCACCGTCCCGCCGTCCACGACACGGCGACGGTACGGCGCGTCGCCGGGGAGTTCGCCGAGGCGCTGCGGCACATCGCGCGGCACGCGCGGGGGGTGCGCTGAGCATGGGCGGACCCCGGGCCCGCTGCCCGCCCCGGCCACCGGGAACACACCCACCGGGAACACACCCACCGGGAACACGACCACCGAGTAACGATCACCTGCGCAAGAACCACCGGAAAACCGATCACCGTTGAAGACAGGAGCCCGCGCGATGGACGAGAACACCCGCTACCAGGTGCTGCGCAACGACGAGGAGCAGTACTCCCTCTGGCCGGTCGACGTCGACGTGCCCGCCGGCTGGCAGCCCGTCGGCAAGGAGGGCACCGAGGCCGAGTGCACCGCCTACGTCGACGAGGTGTGGACCGACATGCGCCCGCGCAGCCTGCGGGAGCGGATGGAGAACGCCGGGGCCTGACCCGGCACCGCACCGAGAGGGGACGCGGAGGTACGGCACCTCGTACCTCCGCGGCCCGGTGCCGCGATTGGCCAGCCCTGTGGACCGGGAGGTTCCGTGTCATCCGTCCTGCGCACCGAACGGCTTGAGTTCCTGCCCTACCGGGCCGAGCACGAGGACGTGTTCGTCGCCCTGCTGCTTGACGAGGAGGTCTGCCGCTGGATGGGCCAGGAACGGGTGCCCGAGGCAGAGATCCGCACCTTGTTCCGCACCATCCTCACCGACGTCTACCCCAAGCGGCTGTTCGACGTGTGGGGCCTGTGGCACGAGGGCGTCTACGCCGGCCACGCCGAGGTGAAGAAGACCGGAAACGTCGACGGCCACGAACTGGTCACCGCCCTGGCCCCCGGGTACTGGGGCAAGGGCCTGGGCACCGAGGCGGTCCGCGGCCTGCTCCGCCACGCCGCCGACCATCTGGGGCTGCGGGAGGCCTACGGCATGGTGGGCGCCGAGAACACCGCCAGCCTCGCCCTCTGCCGCCGCCTGGGCTTCCGCCCGGTGCGGGACGTCGTGGGAGACGACGGCACGGTGACCCGGATGCTGGTGATATCCACGACCGGCGCCGTGTGACACCCGGTCCACCCCGCACACCCCCGCCCGGCTGCGGCAGGGGACCACGGAACCCCGTGACGGGACCGTCGGCCCCCTGCCGCGCCGCGGAGCCGTCACCCGCCGCCGGAGCCCTTCGCCCGATCCGCGGCGCCGCGAACGCGCCCGTCCCCGCGTGCGATACCACCGCCCCCTCGGGCAGCCCCGTCGGACCCGGCTCCGTGCCGTCTGACAAGGTGACGCGCGTGACTACTCGCATCCGTACGCTCATCGTCTGCGCCGCCCCGGTCCTTTCACTGGTCGTCACCGCTGTGCTGGCTCCGCTGCCGTTCGCGGTACTCGTGCCCGGACCCACCGCCGATGTCCTCGGCGCCCGGCGCGGCACACCGGTCATCGCCATCGAGGGCGCCCGGACCCGCGAGACGTCGGGTGAACTCCGGCTGGCGACGGTCGTTTCGGTCACTGCGCCCGACGCGCCGGTGAAGTCGTCGGACGTGGTGGGCGCGTGGTTCGACGAGCACCGGGCCGTCGTACCGCGTGACGGGGTCTACCCCGCGGGCAAGTCCGTCGAGCGGATCGCGCGGCACAACACGCGGGAGATGAACGACTCCCAGGACGCCGCCGCGGCAGCGGCGCTCGGGCACCTGGGACTGTCCCCGAAGGAGGTCCGGGTGCGGTTGACGCTGCCGGACGTGGGCGGGCCGAGCGCCGGGCTGATGTTCGCCCTCGGCATCATCGACAAGATCGAGGGTGACGGACGGGGCGGGGACCTCACGGGCGGGCAGGCCATCGGCGGCACCGGCACCATCGCCGCGGACGGCACGGTCGGCGCCGTGGGAGGCATCGAGCTCAAGGAACAGGCCGTACGGCGGGACGGGGTACGGAACTTCCTGATGCCCCGCGGCCAGTGCGCGAAGGCCATGGCCGCCCGCCCCGAGGGCGTGCGCCTGGTTCCGGTCCGCACGCTCGACGACGCCCTGGCGGCGCTGAAGGCCCTGCGCGGCGCCGGTGGCACCGTCCCCGGCTGCTGATCCGCTTCGCCGGGCAGGCCGGTGGCGGGCAGGGTTTTTGGACCGAGCCCCGTTCCGGGCGGTGGGTGTACCGGACGGCTCCGGCGCACCCGCCGCGCACGGCGCGGAAAGCGGGGGAGGGGGGAGGGGGACGAGCGGAATCTTGCGTCAGCCCGCCGCGGAGGGCAGCTTGGCGATGAGCGCCTTGAGCTCGTCGAGTTCCCGCGCGGTCAGGTCGGTGAGCGGGGGGCGGACCGGCCCCGCGCTGTGGCCGGTGGCGGTCATGCCGGCCTTGACGATGCTCACCGCGTAGCCGGCCTGGCGGTTGCGGATCTCGGTGTAGGGCAGGACGAAGTCCCTGAGCATGCCGGTGACGGCGTCGTGCCGGCGCTCGCGGACGGCGGCGTAGAAGTCGAGGGCGAACTCGGGCAGGAAGTTGAAGATGGCCGAGGAGTACGTCGTCACGCCCAGCTGGAGGTAGGGCAGGGCGAACGTCTCGGCGGTGGGCAGGCCGCCGATGTAGGTGAGGCGCTCGCCGAGGCGGGCGTAGATCCGGGTCATGGTGTCGATGTCGCCGACGCCGTCCTTGTAGCCGATCAGGTTGGGGCAGGTGCCGGCGAGGCGGGCGACCGTGTCGGGGGAGTACACGGCGTTGGCGCGGCTGTAGATGACGACGCCGAGCGAGGTGGAGCGGCAGACGGCCTCGACGTGGCGGGCCAGCCCCTCCTGCCCGGCCTCGGTGAGGTAGGGCGGGAACAGCAGGAGGCCGTCGGCGCCGGCCCGTTCGGCGGCGGCGGCCAGCTCGATCGCGGTGGCGGTGCCGTAGCCGGCCGGGGCCAGGATCGGGGTGCCGTCGGGGGCGCTGCCCACGGCGGCGGCCACGACGCGTTCGACCTCGGCGGGGGTCAGGGAGAAGAACTCGCCCGTGCCGCCGGCCGCGAAGAGGCCGCCGACGTCGTACTGGGCCAGGCGGACGATGTTCTCCCGGTAGGCGCCTTCGTCGAAGGACAGGTCGTCGCCGAAGTGGGTCACGGGGAACGACAGCAGCCCGGAGCCGATGCGGCGGCCGAGTTCCGCCGGGGTGAAGGACGTCATGGAGCGCTCCTGAAGGTCGGGATGGTGCGGTGGAGGTGCGGGTGCCGCGGCCGTCGGCCGCGGGCGCTTCGGGTGGCCGGCGCGGGCGGCGCGGCTGTCCGGTGACGACGCCGCCCGCGCCGGGGTCCGTCGGCCGCGGGCGGGCCTCGGCCGGCAGCCGGCCCCCGCTCCGGTGCTCCGGGGGCTGCGGCCGAGGCACTCGCGGGGTCGCCGTCTGTCCACATCCGACGCTACGGTCCCCAATGATTCACGTCCAACATAGATTTTGGATGTCGCAATACCTGGAGAGCATCAATGTTCACTCTCGCCCAGTTGACGAGCTTCGTGGCCGTCGCCGAGGAACTGCACTTCACCCGCGCCGCGGAACGGCTGAACATGACGCAGCCGCCGCTGAGCCGGCAGATCCAGCTGCTGGAGAACGAGCTGGGCGTGCAGTTGCTGGACCGCACCAACCGGACCGTGCGGCTCACCCCGGCCGGCCGGGCCTTCCTGATCGAGGCGCGCCGCATCCTGCGCCAGTCCGAGCACGCCACCCTCGCCGTCCGCCGGGTCTCCACCGGCGAGGCGGGGGCGATCGCCGTCGGGTTCACGGCCGCCAGCGCCTACTCCGCTCTCGGCGACCTGCTGGAAACCGCCCGGGCGGCACTGCCGGGAGTGGAGATCCTGCTCCAGGAGCTCGTCACCCGCGACCAGCTCAAGGCCCTCAGCGAGGGCTCGCTCGACCTCGGGCTGATCCGGCCCTCCACCACGGGCGCCGACCTGACGTCCCGTACGGCGGTGCGGGAGGGGCTGCTGGCCGCCCTTCCCGCAGGGCACCCGCTGGCCGCGCTGGAGGGGCCGATGCGGATCGAGGACTTCGACGGCGAGGACTTCCTGATGTACTCGCCCATCGAGGCCCGTTACTTCCACGAGTTGCTGATCAGCGTCTTCCGGGCCGCGCGCGCCCGGCCCGTCTTCACCCAGTACCTCACGCAGGTGCACAGCATCCTGGCCCTGGTCAACGGCGGCTGGGGCATCGCCCTGGTGCCCGAGACCGCGGCCCGGATGCGCTACGGAGGCGTCGTCTTCCGGCAGGTCTCGCTGCCGGACCCGCGACCGGTCGAACTCAGCCTCGTATGGCGCCGGAACAACGACAATCCGGCTCTTCACGCGCTGCTGCGGCACCTGTGACCCCCGCCTGGCCCGGCCCGACACGTCCCCGTCATGAAGCGGCCATCCAAGAAAGGTATGGCAACCAACAAAATTCGACATGGACGTGAATCAGAACGATCTCTACGGTCAACTCAGCCACCGATTCGGTGGCTCGGACCGCACGCGGCACGCTGTCGCTTCCCCCCTCAGGTCTAGGAGATCGACCATGCCCGCTCCCGCCCGGCAGGACGAGCCGGCGACCGCCGCTTCCGGAGCCCCCGCGTCCGCGGACCGCCCCGGGCGTCGCCGGGCCGCGGCGGAGAGGCCCGACGTCCCAGGGGCCCGCGCCGGTCACCCGGACCCTTTACTCGTCTGACCGCACCACCGAGCCGGGGGCACCGAGGACCGCCGCGGCCGCATCGGTGCCCCGCCCCACGGCCGCGCGCCGGCTGTCCGCCGGGCAGGCGACCGGCGGCGTCGAGCCCGGCGCGCGGGAACGCCGCCTCGACGCGAAGCCGGTCCGGTGACGACCGGAGCCCGCTCGCCGCCGCGTCCCGCACGGCGGCTCCCCGAGGCGCCACCTCACCCCGCCGGTCTCCCCGGCGCTCTCGCCGGCCGCCACGGCTCGAAGCCGTCGCCGCACCGCCTTCGCCCCCACCGCCAGCCCCGTACCGAGTCCGTGCCGCCCCCTCACGCCGCCCGAGGCCCGGCCGCTCCACCCACAGTTCAAAGGGGAACTGACATGCCACTCGTCGTAGTCGGAATCAGCGTCCTGGTTCTGCTGCTCCTCATGACCAGGCTGAAACTGAACGGCTTCGCGGCTCTCCTGCTCGTGGCGGTCGGTGTCGCCGTGGTCCAGGGAATTCCGGTGAAGGACATCCCGGACATCCTCTCGGAGGGCATCGGAGGGCAGATCGGCGACACGATGCTCACCATCGGGCTCGGCGCCATGGTCGGCCGTGTGATGGGAGACTCCGGCGCCGCCCAGCGCATAGCCGGCACCCTGCTCGACGCCTTCGGGCCGCGCTGGGTCCAGGTCGCCATGGTGGTCACGTCCATGCTCATCGGCGTGACGATGTTCTACGAGGTCGCCTTCATCATCATCGTGCCCATCGCGTTCACCTTGGTCAGGGTCACCGGGGCGAACCTGCTGTGGGTCGGGCTGCCGATGTCGATCGCCCTGTCCACCATGCACAGCTTCCTGCCGCCGCACCCCGGCCCCACCGCCGTCGCCGCGACCTTCGACGCCTCCGTCGGACTGACGCTGTTCTACGGCCTGTTCCTCGCGGTGCCGGTCGGCGCTCTCATCGCGCTGCTCTGGCCCCGCCTGCCGTTCATCAAGGCGATGAACCCCGCCATGCCCCAGGGCCTGGTCAGCGAGCGGGTGTTCACCGAGGAGGAGATGCCCGGCCTCGGCTGGTCACTGCTGGTGGCGCTGTTCCCCGTCGCCCTGATCGCCGGGGCCGCGGTGACCGACATGGCCACGTCCGGCGAGAGCCGCTTCCTGCACTCCGTCGCGTTCCTCGGATCGGCGCCGATCGCGCTCCTGCTGACGCTGCTCCTGGCCATCTGGGCCTTCGGGCCGCGCATCGGCCGGAGCCTGTCGGAGGTCAGCGCGTCCTGCTCCTCGGCGGTCAAGGCGATGGCGATGATCCTGCTGGTCATCGGCGCCGGCGGCGCCTTCAAGAACGTCCTGGTGGAAGGCGGGATCTCCGACTACATCAAGGACGTCACCGACTCCTGGTCCATCTCCGCCATCGTCCTGGCCTGGCTCATCGCGGCCATTCTCCGGGTGGCCCTCGGATCGGCCACGGTCGCCGTCGTGACGTCCTCCGGGGTGGTGCTGCCCCTGCTCGCCGGGAGCGGTGCGCACGCCGAGATGATGGTGCTCGCCGTCTCCTGCGGCTCGGTCGCCTTCTCGCACGTCAACGATCCCGGATTCTGGCTGTTCAAGGAGTACTTCAATCTGTCGGTCATCCAGGCGATCAAGGTCCGCACCACCTACACCACGGTGCTGTCGGTCCTCGGTCTGGGCGGCGTCCTGGCGGCCGAATGGGCCCTCGACCTCATGAGCCTGTGACCCGCCCCGCACCCTCAGCGGAAGCCGGCACCAGCCGGCGCGAGCCGATACACGCAGACACAAGGAGCCAGAAGAGAGCATGAGCACGAACCAGCCGACCGTCACCGCGTTCTCCGTCTACCCCGTAGCGGGGCGCGACTGCATGGAACTGAACCTCTCCGGCGCCCACGGCCCCTACTTCACCCGCAACATCGTCGTCCTGACGGACTCCGAGGGCCGCACGGGCCTCGGCGAGGTGCCCGGCGGGGAGAAGATCACGCAGACCCTGCGGGACGCCGAGTCCCTCGTGGTCGGGGCCAAGGTGGGCGACTACAAGCGGGTGCTGCGCGAGATCGGGGCCCGCTTCGCCGACCGCGACGCCGGCGGACGGGGCGCGCAGACCTTCGACCTGCGGACCACCGTCCACGCCGTCACCGCCGTCGAGTCGGCTCTCCTGGACCTCCTGGGCCAGCACCTCGACGTCCCGGTCGCCGCCCTCCTCGGGGACGGCGTGCAGCGGGACTCCGTACGGGTGCTGGGCTACCTCTTCTACGTCGGCGATCCCGGCCGCACCGACCTGGAGTACGTCCGCGAGCCCGACGCGGACACCGACTGGTACCGGATCCGGCACGAGGAGGCCCTGACGCCCGAGGCGATCGTCCGCCAGGCCGAGGCGACCTACGACCTGTACGGCTTCCGCGACTTCAAGCTGAAGGGCGGCGTCCTGGACAGCGCCGAGGAGGTCAAGGCCGTACGGGCCCTGAAGGACCGGTTCCCCGAGGCCCGGATCACCCTCGACCCCAACGGGGCCTGGTCGCTGAAGGAGGCCGTCGAGCTCTGCGCGCCGCTGGCCGGGACGCTCGCCTACGCCGAGGACCCCTGCGGCGCGGAGAACGGCTACTCCGGGCGGGAGATCCTGGCCGAGTTCCGTCGCGCGACCGGTCTGCCCACCGCCACCAACATGATCGCCACGGACTGGCGGCAGCTGACCCACGCCCTCGCCCTGCAGTCGGTCTCCATCCCGCTGGCCGACCCGCACTTCTGGACCATGCAGGGCTCCGTCCGCGTGGCGCAGCTGTGCAACGCGATGGGACTGACCTGGGGCTGCCACTCCAACAACCACTTCGACATCTCCCTCGCCATGGTCACGCACTGCGGAGCCGCCGCGCCCGGCGAGTACAACGCCCTGGACACGCACTGGATATGGCAGGAGGGCCTGGAGCGGCTCACCACCGCCCCGCCCCGCATCGTCGACGGTGAGATCGCCGTCCCCGACGCCCCCGGTCTCGGCGTCGAGCTCGACATGGACCGCCTCCTCGCGGCCCACGAGCTCTACCGGACGAAGGCCCTGGGAGCGCGGAACGACGCCGTCGGCATGCAGTACCTGATCCCGGGCTGGGAGTTCGACGCCAAGCGCCCCTGCCTGGTGCGTTAGGGCCTGTCCGGACAGCCACAGCTAGGCCCGGCCCGCCCGCTGTCCGGCGCCCTGGCGGTCGGCCCGTCACCGCCGGCGGCCCGTCACCGCCGGCGGCCGGGCGGTGGCAAGCGGCCGCTACCGAGCGGCGGTGTGGTGCAGGACGGCGAAGAGCCCCCGGACGCGGGTGCCGTCCGGCGCGCTCCAGACCCCGGCGACATGGCCGGCCGCCACCTCGGGAAGGACGGGACGGCCGTCCGGGGCGGGCCGCAGGACCCGGTGGAGGCGCAGCGCCATGCCGTGCGTGAGGGGCATCTCGGTGCCCTCCAGGTCGTCGGTGGCGGCGGTGAGGCCCACGCGGGCGACTCCGTCAGCGGCGCAGGAGCGGGTGACCTCCCGGTCGGGGGTGTCGCTGGCGTTCTGGTCCTGGGCCTGGACCCGGCCCTCGATCAGGGCGAGCAACTGGGCGACCAGCACCGGGTCGTGGCAGCCGTCGTAGGCCCAGCGCTGCCCCAGCACTCCGTGCTCCATGGTGCCGACGAGAGCGTGGTCGGCCCCGTCGAGCCGGGCCCCGCGATAGGTCAGCGGCACCAGATAGGAGGCCGGGCGGGCGCCGGAGGCGTCCGTCACCACGATGAACTCGATCCCCACCTCGCCCTGCGGATCGTCCAGCCGGAAGCCGCCGGCCGTGGTCAGCTCCGGTTCAGCCCTGCCGCCGTGGTACCACGGCCGGGACGGGAGCCAGGAGGTGAGCAGTTCGAGCTTGGTCGGCGTGAGGACGGTGCGGTGGATGACGGCCATACCGGAAGTCTCTTCCTGTGGAAAGAAGTTGTCCTGCCCACCCTCTCATCCGCGCCGTGGCGGCCGGACGGGCGCCCTCAGGGGCATCGATCGCCACGCCGGTCCGGGCGACAGGGTGACTCCGGCGCCGTCGAGGACTGTCTGCGAGGGGCGGCCCGGCGCATCCGCGCCTGTGCGTGACCGCGACCGATCGTGCGGGAGACCTCGGGAGGCCGAGCGGCCGGCGGCCGGCTCTCCCGGCGCTTGCCGGCCAACACCCCGGCGGCGTGCGCCGGTTCCGCGCCCGGCGCTCGGAATGAGGGGGCGCCCCCGAGCGGTTGCCCCTGTCATGACTCAAGCGCCCACAGCCCGCGCCCTGTCCGACGAAGCCCTCTCCGGATTGCTGGCCAAGCAGCGGTTCGGCACCCTCGCCACCAGCAAGCGCAGTGGCCATCCCCATCTGACCACCATGGTCTACCAGTGGGATCCCGAAGCCCGCACGGCCCGGTTCTCCACCACGGCCGACCGCGTCAAGGTCCGGCACCTGCGGCACGATCCGCGCGCCGCCCTGCATGTGACGGGCGACGACGTCTGGTCGTTCGCCGTCGCCGAGGGCGAGGCCGAGATATCGGAGATCACCACGGTCCCCGGCGACGCGGTCGGGCGCGAACTGCTCGCGATGCTCCCGGACACCGCCAGACCGGAGGACGAACAGGCGTTCCTGGAGCAGCAGGTCGCCGAGCGCCGGGTCGTCATCCGGCTGAAGGCACGCCGCCTGTACGGCACGGCGGTCGAATTCGACGCCTGACCGGACCGGCGCCCGCACTCCCGGCCCGCGCCCGGGCCCTGCTGCTCAGACGCGCGGCCGGCGCCGCGGGGCAGCCACCGCGGTGTCCCGCGCCGCACCCGGGCGGCCCGGTGGCGCGTGGTCACCTCCGCCCCGCGGTGTCACCGGGCCGGCGCCGCGGCGGGGACCGGTGTGCCGTCGGCGTCGTCCGGCGCGAGCGCCCGGTCCGGCGCGGCGAGCGTGCGCAGCAGGGCACGGGCCACGGCGTCGTTCTGGCGGAAGACCGGGGCGTCGGTGCGGGGGCGGGCGAAGGCGGCGACGGCCCGGCTGTTGGTGGGGGCGCCGAGCGCGACACGGCGGGGGTGGGGTCCGCCCAGTCCCGGGTCGAGGACACGGCCGTCGGCGGGGGAGACGGTGAGCAGCCCCGAGTGGTGGACATGGGAGGCATCGGTGACGATCTCCTCGGCGAGCGCGCCCGTCCGGTACAGGTGCCGCAGGAGAGGGTCCTCGGTGCGCGCGAGGGAGCGAGCGGGGAGGTAGGCCTCGATCAGGGCGGTGGCGTGGACGGTGTGGCCGGGGACGGTGGGACTGGCCGCGGTGAAGGTGCCGGTGGTCTCGTCCGTGCCGATCCGGACGCCCGCCCCGGTGAAGCGGACGATCCCGGCCCGGGACAGGGCCAGCAGCTGGCGCAGGCGGAAGCCGGGCGGGCCGGAGGCGAGAAAGCTGAAGAAGCCGTGCCACCAGCCGTCGAGGTCCTCGGCGACGGAGCGCGCGGTCAGCCGCCCCGCGGCGACCAGACGGGGCAGGGAGCCGTACACGGACAGCAGGGCGAGGAACGCCCCGAGGTCGGCGCTGAACCGCGGGTTCTCGCGGCGGGCGACATCCCGCGCGACGTGCTCGCGCAGATGCTCCTGGAAGGCGTCCGGTGTGGGGAAGGCGAGGCCGTCCAGGGGGCGGTCCAGGGCCTGAAGGCCGAGCCGGTCCGCCGGGTCGGGGACGGCCGCCGCGACGAGGGCGGCCATGGCGTCGCCGTCCCCGCCGAGCCGGTCGTAGGCGGCGGCGAAGTCCGGCCAGGGCAGGGCCGTGCGCTCCGGGTGGGCGTGGAACAGTTCGTGGTAGTACCCGAACCCGATCTCCTTGGCCATCAGCGGCCACACGTCGCGCCGCAGGTCCAGCGGGCGGCCCCGCGCGAGCAGCGCGTCGACCGCCTCGGGGCCGAAGTGGCGCGGCAGCGGGGGCCGGGGCCCCCTCAGCCGGTAGCGGGTCTTGGCGTGGTAGGGCACCCCGCGCCGCGACCCGACGTGGAGGACGGGCTCCCGGCCGGACGGCAGATAGGTGAGGGTGCCGTCCGCGGCGGGGCGGAAGGTGCCCCCGCGTCCCTCGGTGAGCAGCGCCATCAGGTCGACGAAGGCCAGCCCGAAGCCGCGCACGATGACGTGCTCGCCGGGCCGCAGGCCCGACAGGTCGGCGTCGGCGGTGAACGCCGGCGGGAGGTGGAAGCGGCCGTGCCGGCGCGCGAAGGCGGCCAGCGCGCGGTGCTCACCGGTGGGCGCCGAGCCCAGGTGGCCCTGGGCGAGGACCACCACGTCGGCGGTGAGCGCGGTGGTGCGGTCGGCCAGGTGGACCTGCTGCGGGCCGTCCGGGGGACCGGTGACGGCGGTGGCGGTCGTACGGTGCCGGACGACGGTGACGCAGGGCGGCAGGTCGGCCAGGACTCTGCGGAACGCCCACTCCAGGTAGGCGCTCTGCGCGCGCCGGGTGGGGAAGTCGGTGCCGGTGAGGGTGCGCAGCTCGGCGAGTACCTCCGGGTCGGCGGGCTCCGCGTACGGCTCGTGGCGCGGGCCGCGGCCGGAGAACTGGGCGGCCCACTCGGACAGCGAGGGGCCGGGCCGTACCGGGCCGTCGAGGGTGGAGGACTCGTCGGTGAACAGGGTGACGTCCTCGGCCATCGAGTTCATCCGCAGCAGCGGGGACTGCTCGTGCCGCCAGATCCGGCCCGGGCCGGGCGGATACGGATCGATCAGGTGAATCCGCAACTCCCGTGCCCAGTCCCACAGTTCGGGGGCATTGGCGGCGATGCGCTCCAGCAGGCCCGTGGTGCGCGGGCCCGCGCCGACGACGGCCAGCACGGCCGCGGGGACGGCGTCGTTCACCGGTCACCGCCGATCACCGGGCGGGCGTCGGCCGCCGTCACCGTACGCAGCCGGCCGCCCGCGGCCGACAGCCGGCCGCGCAGCCGCTGGAGCGGCGTGGGCGGCAGAGCGCGCGAGGTGCCGCGGGCGTAGTACCGCTCGACGTAGAACTGGCCCGCGCTGAGCACCGTGGTGACGGCGATGTACCAGAGGGTGGCGACCAGCAGCAGCGGGATGATCTCGTAGGTCTGGTTGTAGACCAGCTGTACCGAGTGGAGCAGGTCGTGCACGGCCAGCACGCTGACGATGCTGGTCCCCTTGAGCGTGCCGATCAGCATGTTGCCGGCGGTCGGCACGATCGAGCGCATCGCCTGGGGGATGACGACCCGGCGCAGGGTGCGGCGCCTGCTCAGGCCGAGCGCCTGGGCGGCCTCGGTCTGGCCGGGGTCGACGGAGAGGATGCCGCCGCGCACCACCTCGGCGGCGTAGGCGGCCTCGTGCAGGGTGAGGCCGATGACGGCGGTCAGGGTGGGGCCGAGCAGGTTCACCGTCTGCACGGTGACGAACTGCGGGCCGAAGGGGACGCCGAGTCCGAGCGTCGGATACAGGGCGCCGATGTTGAACCAGAACAGCAGCTGCACCAGCAGCGGGGTGGAGCGGAAGATCCATACGAACCCCCAGCTGAGCGTGCGCAGCACCGGGTTGGCGGACAGCCGCATCACCGCCAGCGGCGTGCCGAGCAGGAAGCCGAGCACGGTCACCGCCGCGGTCAGCCACAGGGTCAGCAGCAGGCCGTCCAGCACCGCGGCGCTGGTGAAGTACCGGCCGACCACGTCCCACCGGAACGCGTCGTTGCGGACGACGGAGTTGAGGACCATCGCGAGGACCAGCAGTCCGGCGGCGGCCGACAGCAAGCGGCCGATGTGCCGGCGGGGCACGATCCGCGGCGGGCCGGCCGGCGGGCCGGACTCCCGGCGCGGGCCGGGCGGAGCGGGGGCGGTGTCGGAAGAGGTGACCATCGGGGGTCTCCGGAGAGGGAGGCGCGGGCGTGGGAGATCACCGGGCGGCGAGCGCGGGCGGGCACGGTTCGAGGTGCCCCAGCGAAGGCGCTGCGGTCCGGTTCGGGCGTCGTCACACGCTGCCGCGTCCCTCAACGCGGCCGGACGGGGCACCGCGCACGGCGGGGCCCGTCCGCCGCCGATCGTAGGCGGCCGCGGCACCCGTCTGTCAACACGCCATCGCGGCGGGCCCGTTGGGGTCCGGGATGCGGGCACCGGTTGACGAAGAGCACGATGTCCTGCTCAAGTAATCGCATGAACGCCCAGCAGCGCTTGGTCTCGCGCGACCACATCGACTTCGGTCGGGTGTGGTCCGCGGCGTGTTGCGCCTGACTCGGCAGCGGGCCGTCTGACCGGCCCTTCCCTCCCTCGGTGACCCCGTCGCGGGCCGAGATCTCCCTGCGCGCGCTGCCGCCGCTCTCCCGTTTTGCCTTCCGACGCCGCGGCGTCGTCACGCTCACGCTCGCTCAGCCATCACCAGCACCTAGCTGACGCACCGTCACCCACGGTCGTCGGCAGGGCTGTTCCGCCGTGCCCGCCTGCGGGCGGCGCATCACCAGGACCTGAGAAAGGCCGTTCCATGCCCGTGGAGTTCCTCGGCATCGCCGCCACCAACGACGGCTCCGAAACCACCCCGCGCTCCGGCGCCGCCTTCGACAAGGAGTACACCCTCCGGCTCGCCCGGGCCCACGAGGACCACGGCTGGGACCGGGTCCTGTTCGCCTACGGCTCCGGATCCCCCGATCCGGCGCCCGCCGCCGCGTATGTCGCCAGCCGGCTGGAGCGCCTCCAGATCCTGCTGGCCCACCGGCCCAACGTCTCCTACCCCACCTTCGCCGCCAAGACCTTCGCCACCCTGGACCAGATCAGCGGGGGCCGGCTGACCGTGCACTTCATCACCGGCGGCAACGACCACGAGCAGGGCCGCGAGGGCGACACCCTCACCAAGGACGAGCGCTACGCCCGCACCCGGGAGTACATCCGGATCGTCAAGAAGATCTGGACGACCCGCGAGCCCTTCGGCCACGAGGGCGAGCACTACCGCTTCCACGACTTCGTCAGTGACGTCTTCCCCGTCCAGCAGCCCCGCCCGGGCGTCTCGTTCGGCGGTTCGTCCCCCGCCGCGTACGCCGCCGGAGGCGCCGAGGCCGACATCTACTGCCTCTGGGGCGAACCCCTGGCCAGGACCGCCGAGCAGATCGAGGCCGTGAAGGCCGCCGCGCGGGCCGCGGGGCGGACCGACGTGCCGCGCTTCCAGGTCGCCTTCCGCCCCATCATCGCCCCGACCGAGGAGCTGGCGTGGGACAAGGCCCACCGCGCGGTCGGTGCCATCCGCGAACGGCGCGCGGCGGGCCTGGTACGGCACCACCGGACCGGGGCGCCGGAGAACACCGGCTCGCAGCGGCTGATCGCCATCGCCGAGGCGGGCGAGCGCTACGACCGCGCCCTGTGGACCCCCACCGCCGCCGCCACCGGGGGCGCCGGCAACTCCAACGCCCTGGTCGGCACCCCGGAGACGGTCGCGCAGGCGCTGCTGGACTACTACGACCTCGGCGTCGACATCCTCTCCGCGCGCGGCTACGACCTGCTCGACGACGCGATCGACTTCGGCCGGTACGTGATCCCGCTCGTGCGCGAGGAGGTCGCCAAGCGCGACGCCGAGCGCGCGGCACGCGGCGCCGGGGTCCTCGCGGCGGTGGGCGGATGACCTCGGCACCGGAGCTGACGGTCGTTCAGGTAACGGTCCGCGACCCCCGGGTGGAGCCGCTGCTGCGCGAACTCGGCGACGAGTACACGGCCCGGTACGGCAGGGACGCGCACGCCGAACTCGCCCGCTACCCCGACGAGGAGTTCACCGCACCGTACGGCGGAGCCCTGCTGCTGCTCCTCCAACGCGGCGCGCCGGTGGCGGGCGGTGCCTTCCGCCGGTACGACGCGAGGACCGCCGAGCTGAAGCGGATCTGGACGCACTCCGCCCACCGGCGGCGCGGCCTGGCCCGCCGGGTCGTCGCCGAGCTGGAACGCGAGGCGGCCCTCCGCGGCTACCGGCGGATCCACCTGACCACCGGACCGCGCCAGCCCGAGGCCCGCGGCCTGTACCTGGCCACCGGCTACACCCCCCTGTTCGACACCCGGGCCGACCCCGAGACCATCGGCCCGCTGGCCTTCGAGAAGCACCTGACCGCTCCGGCGGCCCGCACCGGAAAGGCATCCGACCTGTGAACCTCCCCACCTCCGGCACCCGGCCGCGCCGCGTGGCCGCCTGGGTGCTGGCGCCCCTGCTCGCCCTGACCGCCTGCGGCACCGGTGCGGGCGACGGCACGGTGAAGGCCGGGGCACCGGCCGCCGCCGGGCCGTCCGGCGACCCGGTCGCCGGCGTGCGCACGGTGGACTCCGTCGCCGCCCTGCTGCCCGCCCGCGTGCGCGAGGCGGGCACGCTGCGGATCGGCAGCGCCATCGGGACCCCGCCGGGGGCGTACTACCCGGACGGCCCGGACAAGGCGCCCGCGGGCCAGGACATCGACCTGGCGAACGCGGTGGCCAAGGTCCTCGGCGTCAGGCTGGAGCGCCAGGACGCCTCCTTCGAGACGATCCTGCCCGCCCTCGGCAGCGGCAAGTACGACGTCGGCACAGGAAACTTCGGCGTCACCGCCGAGCGGCTGAAGACGATCGACTTCGTCACCTACATCAACGACGGCCAGGGCTTCGCCGTACGCAGGGGCGACACCACGCTGGGGACGAAGGTCACCCGCCTCACCCAGCTGTGCGGCCTCACCATCGGCACCGGGGCCGGCACCACCTTCGAGGCGACCCTCACCGCGCGGCGGGGCGTGTGCGCCGAGGCGGGCAGGAAGCCGTACGAGGTGAAGGTCTACTCGGAGAACGCGGCCACGCTCACCGCGCTCCAGCAGGGCCGGATCGACGTGATCATGTCGACCATCAACGGGCTGCGCCACCAGGCGGCCCGGCCGGCCTCCCGCACCGCCTTCCTCGGTGAGTACCACCGTCTCGACGTCGGCTTCGCCTTCAGGAAGAACTCCCCCCTCACCAAGGCGTTCCGGGCCGCCGTCGACCACCTGATCGAGGACGGCACCTACGCCCGGATCCTCGCGAAGTGGGGCACCACCGCCTCCGCGATCGACGCCTCCCGGATCAACCCGCCCGAGCACACCCCCGAGAACTGAGCAGGAACACGACGATGCGACGCACCGCCACCACCGCGCCGCCCGGCGCGGCACCGCCGGGCAGCGGCCCGCAGCCCCCGCCCCTCCCGGACCCGCCGGTCCGGGTCGTCCCGGCACGCCACCCGGCCCGGTGGGCCGCGGCCGGCGCCGTGGCCGTCCTGACCGCCCAGTTCGTCCACGGCCTGGCCACCAACCCCGTCTGGGAATGGCACGTCTTCGCCGACTACGTCCTGTCGGAGACGATCGTCCGGGCCGTGTGGGTGACCCTCCAGCTCACCGCGTACGCCACCGTGCTGGGCTTCCTCCTCGGGACCGTCCTGGCCTTCATGCGGCTGTCGCGCAGTCCGGTCCTGCGGACCGTGGCCTGGTCCTACGTCTGGATCTTCCGGTCCATCCCGATGATCGTCCAGCTGGTGTTCTGGTTCAACCTGAGCGCCCTGTACGAGGAACTGGGCGTGGGCGTCCCCTTCGGGCCGGTGTTCTGGTCCGTCGACAGCAACAGCCTGGTCGGCACCATCGGCGCCGCCGTCATCGGGCTGTCCCTGCACCAGGCCGCCTATGCCGCCGAGGTCGTCCGGGGCGGCGTCGTCTCGGTCGACCACGGGCAGCTGGAGGCCGCCGCGGCCCTGGGCATCCCCCGCCTGCGCCAGATCCGCCGGATCGTGCTCCCGCAGGCCATGCGGGCCATCCTGCCCACCGCCGGCAACGAGGTCGTCGGCCTGCTCAAGGGCACCTCGGTGGTCTACGTCATGTCCATCGGCGAGCTGTTCTTCCAGACCCAGGTGATCTACGGCCGCAACGGCCGGGTGATCCCCCTGCTGCTGGTCGCCACCGCCTGGTACGTGGTGCTGACCTCCCTGCTGTCCCTCGCGCAGTACTACGTCGAGCGCCGCTTCGCCCGGGGCGCCGACCGCACCCCGCCGCCCACCCCCGTCCAGCGCGCCCGGCGCCTGGTGCGCGCCGTACGCGCCGCCGCGGCCCGGCCCGGCGAGCCCGTCGTCCCCCTGAAACCGCTGGGAGGCAGCCGATGAGCCAGGTGATGGTGGACGTCCACGGCGTCCACAAGAGCTTCGGTCCCCTGGAGGTGCTGCGCGGCGTCGACCTGAAGGTCCGCGCCGGCGAGGTCACCGTGATCCTCGGACCCTCCGGATCGGGCAAGTCCACGCTGCTGCGCACCATCAACCACCTGGAGAAGGCCGACCGCGGCTGGATCGGCGTCGACGGGGAGCTCATCGGCTACCGCCGCTCGGGCGGCAAGCTGTACGAGCTGAAGGAGAAGGACGTCCTCGCGCAGCGCACCCGCATCGGGTTCGTCTTCCAGGACTTCCATCTCTTCCCGCATCTGGCCGTGCTGGACAACCTGGTCGAGGCGCCCGTCTCCGCGCTGCGCCGCCCGCGCAACGAGGCCGAGGCCGCCGCCCGCCTGCTCCTGGCCCGGGTCGGCCTCGCCGACAAGGCCGGCGCCTACCCGCGGCAGCTGTCCGGCGGCCAGCAGCAGCGCGTGGCCATCGCCCGCGCGCTCGCCGTCGAACCCAAGGTGCTGCTCTTCGACGAGCCCACCTCCGCGCTCGATCCGGAGCTGGTCGGCGAAGTGCTCGACGTCATCAAGGACCTGGCCCGCACCGGAACCACGATGATCGTCGTCACCCACGAGATCGGCTTCGCCCGCGAGGTCGCCGACACGGTGGTGTTCATGGACGGCGGCGTCGTCGTGGAGCAGGGACCGCCCGCGGCCGTCCTCGACGCCCCGCGGCAGGACCGCACCCGCGCCTTCCTCTCCAAGGTCCTCTGACCACCCCTCACCCTTTTCCGCG
Organism: Streptomyces sp. NPDC052020; assembly: GCF_040680575.1. NCBI lineage: Bacteria > Bacillati > Actinomycetota > Actinomycetes > Kitasatosporales > Streptomycetaceae > Streptomyces > Streptomyces sp. NPDC052020. The sequence goes on along the minus strand of NZ_JBFAWY010000013.1, from coordinate 61,153 downwards.
CGCAAGGAGAGCCACCGTGAGTACCACCGCCCGCCGCGGCACCGCCCTCGCGCTCGGGGCCGCGTCCGTCCTCCTCCTGGCCGCCTGCGGCGATCCCTCCGGCGGGGACACGGCCGAGATCGCGGACACCTCGGGAACCCGGACGACGATCAACCTGACCCCCGACCAGAACCGCGTCACCACCGCGAAGGTGGACTCCATCGCCGCCGGGGTACCCCGGAAGATCCGCGCCAGGGGCACCCTGGAGATCGCCGGCTCCTCCGGCTCCGCCGCGCCGCTGACCTTCCGCGCCACCGACGACCGGACCGTGATCGGCGTGGAGACCGACATCGCCCATCTGGTCGCCGACGTCCTCGGCCTCGAACCCCGCATCCACACGGTCTCCTGGGAGAACGTCTTCGTCGGCCTCGACAGCGCCAAGTACGACGTCGGCTTCGGCAACATCACCGTCACCGAGGAACGCAAGGAGAAGTACGACTTCGCCACCTACCGCAAGGACAACCTCGGCTTCGCGGCGAAGAAGGGCAGCGGACTGAAGGTCGACGGCCCAAAGGACGTCGCGGGCCGCACGGTGGCCGTCAGCAGCGGCACCAACCAGGAGAAGCTGCTCGTCGAGTGGAGCGAGGAGAACGAGAGGGCCGGCCGGAAGCCGGTGGACATCAACTACTACCAGAACGACACCGACACCTATCTCGCCCTCCGGTCCGGCCGGATCGACCTCCACCTCGGCCCCCATCCGACCGCCGCCTACCACGCCGCCACCACCGGGCAGACGGAGATCGTCGGCACGTACTCCGGCGGCGGGGCCACCCTCCAGGGCCTGATCGCGGCCACCACCAAGAAGGACAGCGGCCTGGTGAAGCCGCTCGCCGACGCCCTCGACGAGGTCATCGGCAACGGCACCTACGCCGAGGTGCTCAAGCGCTGGGGCCTGTCCGGCGAGGCCGTGACCACCTCGGAGATCAACCCGCCCGGCCTGCCGAGGACGGGCACGTGACCGCACCCGGGAGCGAGCGATGAGATTCCAGGTCCTGACCATCGTCGGCCACGCGCCCCACCCGCTGACCGGCGAACTCGGCCCCGCCGCCGACCGGATCGCGGAGGCCGTCCAGACGGCGGTCGCCGCCGAGCGGCTGGGCTTCGACGCGTACGCGGTGGGGGAGCGGCACGCCGGTCCGTTCCTGTCCTCCAGCCCGACGGTGCTGCTCGGCGCGGTGGCCGCCCGGACGACCCGGATCCGGCTGCTGACCGGGGTCACCGTGCTGGCGGTCCTCGACCCCGTGCGGGTCGCCGAGGACTACGCCACCCTCGACCAGCTCTCCCGGGGCCGGGTGGAACTGGTCGTCGGCAAGGGCGCGGAGGCGGGCCACTTCGGGCTGTTCGGCCTGGACGAGGAGCGGCAGTGGGAGTACCAGGCCGAGAAGTACGAGCTGCTGCGCAGGCTCTGGCGCGAGGAGGAGGTCACCTGGGAGGGCAGGTTCCGCCCGCCGCTGAAGAACGTCACCACGCTGCCCCGCCCGTACGGCGGGCGCCCGCCGCGCGTCTGGCACGGCTCGGCCACCAGCCTGCGCTCCCCGGAACTGGCCGCCAGACACGGCGACCCGCTCTTCAGCGCCAACGCCGTCCAGCCCCGCGCGGCCTACGCCCGGCTCATCCGCCACTACCGGGAGCGTTTCGAGGCGTACGGCCACGACCCGCGCACCGCCTACGTGGGCGCCGGATCCGGAGGGCTGTTCATCGCGGACACCACCCGGGAGGCGGTGACCCGCTTCAAGGACTACTACGAAGCCCGCGTCCGGCAGGCCCACCGGCCCGCACTGGAGGGAAGGCCCGGCTACAACACCCCGTTCCGCACCGTCGAGGACGCCGTCGCGCACGGCCCGCACCTCATCGGCAGCCCGCAGCAGATCATCGACAAGATCCTCGGCTACCACGAGTCCTACCGCCACGACCTTCAGTCCGTCACCGTCGACGCCTCGGGCCTGACGCTGCCCGGGCAGATCGACCAACTCCACCGCTTCGCCGAGGAGATCGCACCGGCGGTACGGCGGGAGGCCCCGACGACCCTGTGGCGCGAACCGTGACCCCCGCCCCTGCTCGCCGTCCCGCCCGTCCCGCCCGGCTCGCACCGGTGCCGTCCGAGCCCCCGGCCACCGCTCCGTCCACGCCGTCGCCCGAAAGGTCGTCCCATGGCCCGCATCCTGTCCGTCTCCGGAAGCCCCTCCGCCACCTCCCGCACCGCGCGGCTGCTGCGCCACCTGGACCGCCGGCTCACCGCCCACGGACACGAGGTCGTCGCCCTCGACGCCCGCGCCCTGCCCGCCGGGGCACTGCTCGGGGCCGACGTGACGCACCCGGCCATCACGGAGGCCACCGCCCTGTTCGACCGGGCGGACGGCGTCGTGATCGGCACCCCCGTCTACAAGGCCGCCTACTCGGGACTGCTGAAATCACTGCTCGACCTGCTCCCGCAGTACGCGCTGGCCGGCAAGACCGTCCTCCCGCTGGCCACCGGCGGCACCACCGCCCACGTCCTGGCGATCGACTACGCCCTGCGCCCCGTGCTGAGTTCCATGGGCGCCGCGCACATCGTCCCGGGCTGGTTCACACTCGACGAGGACATCACGGTGGGCGACGACGGCGCCCTCAGCGTCGCGCCGCGCTCCGCCGAGGCCCTCGCCCAGGTCACCGACCGGTTCTCCCTCGCTCTCGGCGGCCGCCCGGCCCTGTTGGCGGCCACCGGATGAGCGCCGGGACGAGAACCGCCGGCAGGGTGCCCCAGGGGGCCTCCCCGGCACGGACGCCCGGTCCCGCGCGCAGGCGACGCGCCGACGCCAACCGGCCATCTGTGGGCGGGAGTCGGCCGACGTGCGGCCCTCATCCCTAGTTTTCCTATCGATTTAGTAGGGAAATATTGACGCCAGTCGGCGGGGCGGGTGAGCATGGCGCCCTTCGACCGGTTCTCCACGGCTCCCGAAGGAAGACCGCCATGACCACCGCACCGCAGGACGACCAGGTGACCGCGCAGGACTGGCCGCACATCGCCCGGGAGGTGGCGGACGACCTGGCCACCGACGTCGTCGAGCGCGAACAGGCCGGCAAACCGCCCGTGGACGAGGTGACGCGGCTGCGCGAGGCCGGGCTGCTGACCCTCCTGGTGCCGGCCGAGCACGGCGGGGCGGGCGCCGACTGGCGTACCGCCTACAGGGTCGTCCGCACCATCGCGGCCGCGGACGGCGCCGTCGGTCATCTGCTCGGCAGCCACTACTTCCTCTCCTGCGCCGCCCGGTTCTTCGCCGGCCCCGCCGTCGCCGCACGCGTCGAACGGGCGTCGGCGGCGGGAGCGTGGTGCTGGGGAGGCGGCCTGGCGTCCCACGAGCCGCCGCTCGTGCTGACACCCGTCCGGGACGGCTACGCGCTGGACGGGCGCCGCGGCCAGGTCGCCGCCGCCAAGGTCGCCGACCGGCTGGTCGTCCGCGCGGCGCGGTCCGGCACCGGGGAACCCCTGGCCGTCCTCGTCGACCCCGCCCGCCCCGGTGTCGTGCACGGCAACGACGGGGACACCTTCGGCCAGCGCCTGGCCGCCCGCGACAGCGTGGAGTTCGACTCCGTGACGGTCACGGCCGACGACGTGCTCGGCTCGCTCTCCCCCGACGAGGGCGTCCTGTCCCCCTTCGCCTGTCTGGCCGCACCGGCCGCGCGGATGTTCTCCGTGCAGTTCTGTCTCGGCGTCGCCGAGGGACTGCTCGCCGAAACCCGGGAATACCGCCGGGCCGCGCACTCGCCCTGGCGGCCGCTGCCGCGGCAGCCCTGGCCGGGCGGCCCGTCACCCGACCCGTACGTGCTGAGCGCCTGCGGGGAGCTCGTCGTCGCCGCCCGTTCCGCCTCCGCCCTCGCCGACCAGGCGGTCGAGGCGCTGGTGCGCGGCCTCGCGCGGGGAGAGGACCTGGACGACGAGGAGTGCGCCGAGATCGCCGTGCTGGTGAGCGCGGCCGAGGCCGCCGCCTTCCGCGCCGTGGAGGAGATCACCACGCGCGCCCTGGACGCCGTCGGCCCGGGTGCCGCCTCGGCACGGCTCGGATTCGACCGCTTCTGGCGCGACGCCCGCACCCACACGCTGCGCGTGCCCGGTGCCCACCGGCTGCGCGAACTCGGGGAACACTTCCTGGACGGCGCCCACCCTCCGTTCACCCTCCCTCTGTGACCGCTCTCCCCTTTCCGCCGCTCTTTCCTCCCCGGCGGAGTGGGCAACCGGTGCCGGGCGGACCCGGCCATGGCGGATAATCACGGCATGCGAATCTCGGCCAAGGCGGATTACGCGGTGCGCGCCGCGCTGGAGCTGGCGGCGGCGGGGGAGGACATCCCGCTCAAGGCCGAGACGATCGCCTCGGCGCAGGGCATCCCGCACAAGTTCCTGGAGGGCATCCTCGGCGATCTGCGCCGGGGCGGGCTGGTGGTGAGCCGCCGCGGCGGCAACGGAGGCTACCGGCTGGCCCGCCCGGCGGACACGATCGCGATCGCGGACGTGATCCGCGCGGCCGACGGACCGCTGGTCTCGGTACGGGGCGTGCGCCCGCCCGAACTGTCCTACACCGGCCCGGCCCAGTCGCTGCTGCCCCTGTGGATCGCGGTACGCGCCAACGTGCGCAAGATCCTCGACGAGGTCACCCTGGCCGACGTGGCCGCCGCCGAACTGCCCGACGAGGTGGTGGACCTGGCCGAGGACCGGGAGGCGTGGACCAATCCCTGACCACCGCCCGCCGCCCGGCGCCCCGTCCGGCGCGCGCGGGCGCCCGCGTCCCGGACGCCCGGCCGTCCCCCTCCCTTGACGGAGTCCGCGGGCCGGACGACACTTCCAGCAGAATCCCTAGCGAATCGGTGGGAAATATGGGACGCGTGGAGCCGGCCGAGGAGCGTGCGAGGCGCACGCGCCGTCCGTCTCCCCTGCTGACGTCCCGCCGCCACATCGACCTGCTGCGTGTCTGCAGCGCCGCGAGCCCTCTGCGCTGAAGCCGGGAAGCCGCCCCGGAGCGGTTGCCCGCCGCCGCCAGCGCACCGGCCGCGCGCCGCACCCGCCCACCCGGCCGGCCTGACGCCCACCGCACGTCCGAGAACCACAACGCACCCGGGGAGACACATGCCCGCCACGCCATCGCCCGCCGTGCCGTTCCGCTCGTCGCCGCCCGCCTTCCGGGGCCGCATCGGCCCCGACGCCCGCAGCGGCCACTACGCCGTGCCCGGCCGCTACCGCCTGTACCTGTCGCCGTCCTGTCCGCAGTGTCTGTCCATCGCCGTCACCCACGGCCTGCTCGGTCTCGACGACGTCCTGCCGGTGACCCTGCTGCCGGCCGTGCCCGACGAGCCCGACGGCGGGCACTCGGCGCTGCGCCCGCTGTACGAGGCCGGCTGCCACCGGTACCCCGGCCCGGCCTCGGCCCCCGTGCTGAGCGACGCGTGGACGGGCCGGATCGTCAGCAACCACACCCCTGACATCCTGTCCGATCTGGCCGGGCGCTTCGGCGACGGCGGCCCGGGACGCCCCGTGCTGTACCCGCGCGGCGCGGACGGCGAGATCGAGGCCGTGGCCCGCCTGTGCGGACACGGCATCGACGACGCGGCCCAGCGCGCCGGGCGGGCCGACGCCACCGCGGCGGAGCGCGAGGCCGCCCTTAGCGCCCTGCTGCGCGCGCTGGACACGCTGGAGTGGCGGCTGGCCTCCCAGGAGTACGTGCTGGGCGGCGAGCTGACCGCCGCGGACGTGCGGCTGTGGGCGGCCCTGGTCCACCTGGACGTCGTGCACCGCCGGCACCTGGACGCCGCCGCGGTCCAGCGCGTCGCCGGTCACCGGCACCTGTGGGCGTACGCCCGGCGCCTGGCCGCCCACCCCGCCTTCGGGCCGCGCCTCGACCTGGACGGCATGGCCCGCAGGCACCGGGCCCAGTGCCGGGGGCTGGAGGCGGCGGGGGCGGCCCTGGGCATCGTGGACTGGACCGCGCACGCCCACGAGGCGGTCCGGACCGGGGCCGTCTGAGCGCGGGCGGGCCGTGCGCCGTACGGGTCGTGGTCCGGCCCCGCAGGCCTGAGCGGCACCGGGCGCGGGGCCCGGGGTTAGGGGGAAACGGGTGATTCCGTGCGGGCCCCGGGCGCCGTGGGGGCGGCCGCGGGAAGCAAGGAGTCATGACGGCACCGATCGACCGCGTCCTGGCCGGACTCGACGGCATCCGCCCGGCGGCCGAGGAGTTCTACCGGGACCTGCACGCCCACCCCGAGCCCGGCGGGCGGGAGCACCGCACCGCCGGCCGGGTCGCGCGGCTGCTGCGCCAGTGGGGCTACGAGGTGACGGAGGGCATCGGCACCACCGGAGTCGTCGGCGTCCTCACCAGCGGGGAGGGGCCGGCCGTGCTGCTGCGCGCCGACATGGACGCGCTGCCGGTCCGGGAGGCCACCGGCCTTCCCTACGCCTCCACCGCCACGGCCGCCGGCGCGGACGGCCGGGAGCGGCCGGTCATGCACGCCTGCGGCCACGACATGCACGTCACCTGCCTGCTGGGCCTCGCCCAGCTCATGGCCCGTGCCCCGGACGCCTGGCGAGGCACCCTGATCACCCTCTTCCAGCCCTCGGAGGAGAACGGCGACGGCGCCCGGGCCATGCTGGACGACGGTCTCGCCCGGCGGGTGCCCCGCCCCGACGTGGCCTTCGCCCAGCATGTGCTGCCGTACCCGGCCGGGTACGTCGGGGTGCGGCCGGGCTCCTTCCTGTCCGCCGCCGACAGTCTGCGCGTCACCCTGTACGGGCGCGGGGCGCACGGCTCCATGCCCCAGGCGGCGGTGGACCCCGTCGTCATGGCCGCGCTGTGCGTGGTGCGCCTGCAGACCATCGTCTCGCGCGAACTGGCCGCCACCACGCCCGCCGTCCTCACCGTCGGCGGTGTCACGGCCGGGACGAGCCCCAACGTCATCCCGGACACCGCCGTCATCGAGCTGAACGTCCGCACCTACGACGAGGCGACCCGCCGGCAGGTCCTGGACGCGATCCGCCGCTGCGTGGACGCCGAGGCGGCGGCGTCCGGCGCTCCCGAGAAGCCGCTGATCGAGCGCCTGAACGCCTTTCCCCCGACGGTCAACGACCACGAGGTCGCGGAGCGTCTCGCCGAGGCGTTCCGCGCCTGCTTCGGGGACGACGCGCACACCATCGAACTCCAGACCGCCAGCGAGGACTTCAGCGCCATTCCGCGGGCGCTGGGAGCCCCCTTCGCCTATTGGGGCATCGGCGGCATCGACCCGGACGCCTACCGGGCGGCCGAGGAACGGGGCACCGTCCGGCAGGACGTCCCCGTCAACCACTCCGCCGCGTTCGCGCCCGTGATCCAGCCGACGCTGGACACCGGGATCAAGGCGCTCGCCGTCGCCGCCCTGACCTGGCTCGGCGCGGACGGCGGCACCTGAGTCGCGGCCGGCCGGGAGCGGGCCGGGCGAAGCGGTCCCGGTCCCGCTGCCGGCCCCGGTGAGGCGCTACGGCGACACCTCCTCCAGCCGCCGCCCCGCGGTCTCCTCCGCGCCGAGGCCCGCGACCACGGCACCGGCGAGCGAGACGGCGGCCAGCGTCAGGAAGACCGTCTCGATGCTGCCGCCGGCGTAGACGGCGCCGACGACGATCGGGCCCAGGATGACCCCGGCCCGGTTGAGCGCCCCGCCGACGCTGCTGCCCAGGGCCCGCATCCGGGTCGGGAAGAGCTCGGGCGTGTACAGGTACAGGCAGATGTTGGAGCCGAAGAAGAACACGGCGGCGAGCGAGGTCCATACCAGTACCTGGAGCGCGGTGCCGGCCCCGAGGAGGGTGAGGACGAACAGGACGGCCGCCGAGCCGCCGAGGCAGCCGGTGATCACCCGGCGGCGGCCGGCGCGGTCGACGGTGAGGGCGGCGACCAGACAGCCGGCGAGTCCCGCGCACGAGGTGACCGTGGAGTACAGCAGGGCGTCGGCCAGGGAGAGGCCGTACCGGTTCTGGTAGATGGTCGGCAGCCAGGACGTGATGCCGTAGTTGACGAAGTACCCGGTGAACCACAACGCGCCGACGACCAGGGTGCGGCGCCGGTAGCGGCCGGTGAACAGGCCGCGCAGACCGGAGGCCGAAGAGGCGGCCGGGGTCCCGGCCGGCGGGGCGGCGGGGACGGGGGGAAGCGGGGCGCGGGTCGCCCGTTCGACGGCGGTCTCGATGCGCGTCATCACGGCGGCGGCCTCCTCGTACCGGCCGCGGTCCGCGAGCCAGCGGGGCGATTCGGGCACCACCCGGTGGACGACCACGGCCAGCACGCCGGGCACGGCGGCCAGCGCGTACATCCACCGCCAGCCGAGGACCGGCACCAGCCAGGCGGCGGCCAGGGCGCCCACGGTCAGGCCGGCCGGGAAGACCAGCTCGTACAGCAGCACGAAGCGGCCCCGCCGGTGGCTGCGGGTGATCTCGGCGATGAAGGTGGCGGCGACCGGCACCTCCCCGCCGATGGCCAGGCCCTGCACGAACCGCAGCGCCATGAAGACCTCCGGCGAGGGCGCGAGGGCGAGAGCCAGGTTGGCGACGCTGGAGACGGCCACGCACAGGGTGATGACCCGGACGCGTCCGACGCGGTCGGCGACGCGTCCCGAGAGCAGGGCGCCGACGAGCATGCCGACCGAGCCGACGGTCAGCAGCAGCGTCGAGGCGGAGGTGGTCAGCCCCCATTCGCCGCGCAGGTCCGGCAGTGCGTAGGCGATCAGCAGCTGGTCGAAGGCTTCGAAGAAGGTGACCGCTCCCACGACGAGCCGCACGGTGACGTGCCAGCGGGACAGGGGCAGCCGCTCGAAGCGGGCGGCTATGGAGGCTCCCAGGGAGCTGTCGGGTACGGCTTCGGTCGTCATGCTGGTACTCCGCTGGTCGCAGGGGGGCGGGGGACGTGAAGCGCGAGATGTGCGGCAAGGCCCGGGCGGGAAACAGAGCGGAACGTCAGGTAAGCGCCTAGCTTCTAAGTGCTTAAGTTGTATCGCCCGCCGACAGGATCGCGTCAAGGTCTGAAGCAGCGATTCAATCGGAGAAGTGTTCGCGTCCGGCCTCTTGCGCCGAGATATTTAAGCCCTTAGATTTCAAGCGCTTACTCAAGCAGCGCTCCCGTAGATCCCGCTCAGGAGGCCCCGTATGCTCCCAACACCCCCAGACGAAGCGCTCGTTGCGGGCCGGTGGCGGCGCGGCGGGGGCGCCCCGGCGCGGAGCGTCGACCCGGCCACCGGCCGGTGCCTGGCCACGGTGCACGCCGTCACGCCCGAGGAGGTGGCGGCGGCGGCCGAAGCCGGGGCACAGGCCGCCGCCGATCCCCGCTGGCGCGATCTGCTCCCGCATCAGCGGGCCCGGCTGCTGCACCGCGTGGCCGCGCTGATCGAGGAGGACGCCGAGCACCTGGCCGCCCTCCAGACCGCGGACACCGGCAAGGCGCTCACCGAGACGCGGGCCCTGGTCGCCAGCGCGGCCGGCACCTTCCGGTACACCGCGGCCGCCCTGGAGACCGCCGAGGACGCGCTCACCCCGTCCCGCGGGGAGTACCTGACGATGAGCGTGCACGAACCCATCGGCGTCGTCGGCGCCATCAACCCGTGGAACTCGCCGGCCGCCAGTGACGCCCAGAAACTCGCCCCCGCCCTCGCGGCCGGCAACGCGGTGCTGCTGAAACCCGCCGAGTGGACCCCGCTGGTCTCGCTGGCCCTGGGCCGGATCGTCACCCGGGCGCTGGAGGAACGGGGCCTGCCCACCGCCCTGCTGGCGGTCCTCCCGGGGCCGGGCCGGGTGGTCGGCGACGCCATCGTGCGGGACCCGCACGTCGGCAAGGTCGCCTTCACCGGAGGCACGGCGACCGGCCGCGCCCTGGCCCGGACCGCCGCCGAGAAGCTGATGCCGGTCTCGCTCGAACTGGGCGGCAAGTCCCCCACGATCGTGCTGGCCGACGCCGACGTGGAACAGGCCCTGGCAGGCGTGATGTTCGGCGTCTTCTCCTCCACCGGGCAGTCCTGCGTCGCCGGTTCGCGGCTGTTCGTGGCGCGGCCGCTCTACGACGACTTCGTCGGCGCCCTCGCCGAACGGGCGGGCACACTGCGCGTCGGCCCCGGCACGGCCCCCGGCACCCAGGTCGCCCCGCTCGTCCACCCCGCGCACCGCGACCGCGTCGCCGCCTACGTCGGCCTCGCCCGCGAGGAAGGCGCCCGGGTCCTGTGCGGCGGCGCCGCCCCCGAGGGCCCCGAGTACGAGGGCGGCGCCTACTACCTGCCCACGGTCCTGGACGGGCTGCCCCACGACTCCCGCGCCTGCCAGGAGGAGATCTTCGGCCCGGTGCTGGTGGCGCTGCCCTTCGACGACGAGGAGGACCTGGTCCGCCGGGCCAACGACACCGTCTACGGGCTCGCCTGCGGCATCTGGACCCGCGACCACCGCGCGGCCTGGCGGATCGCCCGCCGGATCGACGCCGGCACCGTCTGGATCAACACGTACAAGCAGTTCAGCGTCTCCACGCCCTTCGGCGGCACGAAGGCGAGCGGCCTCGGCCGCGAGAAGGGGCGCGACGGCATCCGCGCCTACCAGCGCCAGAAGTCCCTGTACTGGGGCACCGCCACCACCCCCCTGCCCTGGGCCGGCTGACCACCCCGGAGAGAGTCATGTCCCAGCACCCCGCCCTTCCCGACCCCCCGATTGCCCGCCTGCGCGCCCTGCGCTCCGTCGAACTGCTCACCCCGCACTTCACCGAGGCCACCGGCTTCTACGAGGAGGCGTGGGGCCTGGAGGTCGTCGAGGCCGGGCACAGCGCGAGCTGGCTGCGCGGCACCGGCGAGGAACACCACGCCCTGCAACTGACCCGCGCCGACCGGATCGGCCTCGGCAGACTCGCCTTCGCCGTCGCCACTCCGGCGGAGATCGACGAAGCCGCCCGCCGCCTGGAGCGCCGGGGTTTCGTGCCGGTGGCCGGTCCCGGCCCGCTCGACCAGGTCGGCGGCGGATACGGGCTGCGCTTCCACGACCACGAGGGCCGCCTGATCGAGCTGTCCGCCGAGACCTGGGCGGTCCCCCCGCGCGGCCGGGACGCCGCCGTGCCGGTCGGCGTGACCCACGTCGTGCTCAACACCCCCGACATCGACGCCTCCGTCGCCTTCTACCGGGAGGTGCTGGGGCTGCGCGTCTCCGACTGGTCCGAGCACCAGATGGCGTTCCTGCGCTGCAACAGCGACCACCACTGCGTCGCCTTCAACCAGGCCGACTGGGTGTCCCTGAACCACGTCGCCTACGAGATGGCCTCCCTGGACCACTTCATGCGCGGCATCGGGCGGCTGCGCCACCACGGCGTCGTCCCGCAGTGGGGCCCGGGGCGGCACGGCCCCGGCAACAACACCTTCTCCTACTTCACCGACCCCACGGGCCTGGTGTGCGAGTACACCTCCGAGGTCGCCCAGGTCGTCGAGGACCGGTGGATCTGCAAGGTGTGGCGGCGCGTCCCCGAACTGTCCGACCTGTGGGGGACCGCCGGGCCGCCCTCCCGGCTCATCCGCGCCCACATGGCCGGCACCCCCGACGGCGGCCCCGTCCTCCCGCCCGTCGACGCCGGCCCCGCCCTCCCGCAAGGAGCCCCCGCATGAGCACCCTCGCCCCCGTGCGGGTCGCCCTGGCCGGCTGGGGCGCGATCGGCCGCGTCGTCGGCACGGCCCTGGCCGCCGGCGAGGTCCCCGGCGCCACCCTGGCCTGCGTCGTCGACAACCGGCCCCTGGGCGACGCCGCCCCGGCCGAGCAGGTCTCCTTCGAGACCGCGATCGACCGCGCCGACCTGGTCGTCGAGGCCGCGGGCCAAGGCGTCGTCCGCGCCTGGGGCGAACGCGTCCTCACCTCGGGCACCGACCTGCTCGTCGCCTCCACCGGCGCGCTCACCGACGAGGACCTCGCCAAGCGGCTGCTGAGCGCCGGGCCCGGCCGGGTGTACTTCACCGGCGGCGCCGTCGGCGGCCTCGACCTGCTCCAGGCCGTGCGCGCCCTCGGCCCCCTCGACGAGGTCCTGCTCACCACCACCAAACTGCCCGCCACCCTCGAACAGCCCTGGATGAGCGAGGAGTCGCTCCACCGGCTGCGCACGGCCACCCAGCCGGTGGAGGTCATGGCGGGCACCGCCCGGGACGTGCCGGTCAAGTTCCCCCGCTCGACCAACGTCGCCGCCTCCGTGGCCCTGGCCGTCGGCGACCTGGACGCCGTCCGGGTCCGGGTCGTCGCCGACCCGGCGGCGGTGCGCACCCGGCACGTCATCGAGGCGTCCGGCCCGCACGGCGCCTACCGCTTCGAGGTGTCCCACACCCCGGACGCGGACAACCCCGCCACCAGCCGCGTCGTCCCGCACGCGGTCCTGCGCTCCGTCGGGGCGATCGCCGGACGACCGGGGCAGATCCTGTGACCGCCGTCGCCCCGGCGCACGTGGAGGAGGCGGGCACCTCCGGCCCGCTGCTGCTCTGCCTGCACGGCATCGGCTCGTCGTCCGCCTCCTTCGCACCCCAGCTCGCGGAGCTGTCCGGCGGATTCCGCGTCGCCGCCTGGGACGCCCCCGGATACGGGAAGTCCCCCGACCCGGACGGCCCGCTCGGCCTCGACGACTTCGCGGACGCGGCGGCCGAGGTGATCCGCGCCCGCGGCGGCCGTGCCCATGTGCTCGGCGTGTCCTGGGGCGGCGTGATCGCCCTGCGCCTCGCCGTCCGCCACCCGCGCCTCGTCGACTCCCTGATCGTCGCCGACTCCAGCCCCGGCTCCGGCACCGATCCGGCGAAGGCCGCCGCCATGCGGGCCCGGGTGCCGGAACTGGAGGCCCTCGGCCCCCGGGCGTTCGCCGAGAAGCGCGGCCCCCGCCTCGTGTCCGAGGACGCGCCGGCCGGACTCGTCCGGCGCGTCGTCGACACCATGGCGGCCTCCGTGCGCCTGCCCGGCTACGCCCACGCCGTCGCCTCGATGGCCGCCGCCGACCTGCGCGCCGACCTGCCGCGCGTCACCGCGCCCACGCTGGTGCTGTGCGGCGAGAAGGACCGGGTCACCGGCCCGGACGCCGCCCAGGCGCTGGCCGGGGGCCTGCACAAGACCGCCTGCGTGATCGTCAAGGACGCCGGTCACCTGGCCAACCAGGAACAGCCCGAGCGCTTCAACGCCTGGGTCCTGTCCCACCTGCACATCGTCACCGACCGCAGCCACCACACCCACCGGAAGGGCTGACCCCATGCCTTTGACGACCACCGCGTACGACAACGGCGGCGACCTCGCGAAGTACACCGACTCCCTCATCGCCACCCGCGACTCCCGCGAACCCGACTGGGGCACCCTCTCCTTCCAGGAGAAGGCCGGCCCGCAGTACCGCCGCGCCCAGATCCGCTACGTCGGCTCCGGCGCCACCGGCGACCACGAGGACGACCGGCGGATCCTCCCCTCCGGCGGCTTCACCTTCTCCAACATGCTGCTGCCGCCCGGCGCCGAGGGCCCGGCCCACACCCACCACGACGTCGAGGAGGCCTTCTTCGTCCTGGAGGGGCAGGTCCGCGTGGGCATCCACCGCGGCCCGGACGAGGCGGAGTACCGCACCCTCGGCTACCGCGACATGATCGTGGTGCCGGCCGGCGTGACCCGCTCGCTGAAGAACGAGGGCGACACCGACGCGCTGTTCTGCGTCATCATCGGCACGCGGAAGCCGCAGGTGCCGACCTACCCCGAGTACTCGCCGCTGTACGGCGTCAGCCGTGACTGACGGCATCAGGACGGTCGTCGTGACCGGGGCGGGCCGTGGCCTGGGGGAGGCCATGGCCCGCCGGGCCGCCGCCGACGGCCACCGGGTCCTCGTCGCCGAACGGAACGAGGAGTGGGGCGAGCGCACCGCCGCCGCCATCCGGGACGCCGGCGGCCTGGCGCGGTTCGTGCCCTGCGACGTGGCGGACCCCGACTCCGTCGCCCGCCTCGCCGACGCCGTGGGGGAGTCCGGCCCGCTGTGGGGACTGGTCAACAACGCGGCCCTCGCCAACGGCGTGGGCGGCAAGGAGTTCCAGGACATCGGCATCGAGGACTGGGACCGCCTGATGACCGTCAACGCGCGCGGCCCCTGGCTGGTCGCCAGAGCCCTGCACCCCCTGCTCGCCCGCCCCGGACGCATCGTCAACATCGCCTCCGACGCCGCCCTGTACGGCTCCCCGCGCCTGGCCCACTACCTCGCCTCCAAGGGCGCGGTCATCGCCCTGACCCGCGGCATGGCCCGTGAACTGGGCGGACAGGGCATCACCGTCAACGCCGTCGCCCCCGGCCTCACCGAGTGCGAGGCCACCGAGACCGTCCCCGCCGCCCGCCACGCGCTCTACGCGGCCCACCGCGCGATCTCCCGCCCCCAGCGGCCCGGCGACCTCGTCGGCCTCGTCTCCTTCCTGCTCAGCGAGGAATCCCGCTACCTCACCGGACAGGTGATCGCCGTCAACGGCGGCTTCACCATGCACTGACACCTCAGGAGAACCCCATGGATCTGGGTCTCGCCGACCGGACCGTCCTGGTCACCGGCGGCAGCTCGGGCGTCGGCCTGGCCACGGTCCGCGCACTGCTCGGCGAAGGGGCCAACGTCGCCACCTGCGGCCGGGACACCGCACGCCTGGCCGAGGCCGCGGCCCGGCTGGACGCCGGCGACCGGCTGCTGACCGCCGGGTGCGATGTGCGCGACGCGGACGCCGTGCACGGCTTCGTCCAGCGGGCCGCCGACCGGTTCGGCCGGATCGACGGCCTGGTCAACAACGCGGGCCAGTCGCGCATGAAACGGCTGGAGGAGACCACCGCCGAGGACTGGCGCGACGAACTGGAGCTGAAGTTCGCCGGCGTCCTCCACCCCCTCCGGGCCGCCCGCCCCCACCTGCGCGCCTCGGACGCGGCGAGCGTCGTCAACGTCAACGCGGTCCTCGCCAAGCAGCCCGAACCCCGCCTCGTCACCACCAGCGCGGCCCGCGCCGGCATCCTCAACCTCTCCAAGTCCCTCGCCGCCGAACTCGCCGCGGACGGCGTCCGCGTCAACTCCGTCTGCCTGGGCCTGATCGACACCGGCCAGTGGACCCGCCGCCACGCCGCCGACGGCTCCGGCCTGACGTACCCCGAGTGGCAGGCCCGGCTCGCCGCCGACCGCGGGATCGCCCTGGGCCGCCTCGGCCGCGCCGAGGAGGCCGCCTACGCGATCGTGACGCTGCTGTCGCCGCGCGCCTCGTACATCACCGGAACCGCCATCGACGTCTGCGGCGGGGTCGGCCGCGGCATCCTCTGAGAGGCAGCACGCATGACGTACCGCACCGGAGGCGACCTCCTCGTCGCCGTCCTGAGGGAACTCGGCATCGACACGGTCTTCGGCATCGTGTCCGTGCACAACCTCCCCCTCGTCGAGGCCGTCGACCGCGACCTGCGCTTCGTGCCCGTACGCCACGAGGCCACCGCCGTCAACGCCGCCGACGGCTGGGGCCGGGCCCGTGGCACCCTCGGCTGCGCCCTCACCTCCACCGGGACCGGCGCCGGCAACGCCGCCGGCTCCCTGATCGAGGCGCTCGCCGCCGGCACCGCCGTCCTGCACGTCACCGGGCAGATCGAGAGCCGCTTCCTGGGCGGCGGACGCGGCTTCATCCACGAGACCCGGGACCAGCTCGGCATGCTCACCGCGGTCTCCGCGTACGCCGCGACCGTCCCGGACACCGCGAGCGCGGGCCGCCTGCTGCGGGAGGCCGCCGCCGCGGCCCTCGCCACCCCCGGCGGCCCGGCCAGCGTGGAATGGCCCGTCGACCTCCAGTACGCCGCCCAGCGGGACACGGGTACGGCGCTTCCCGCCGCCCCCGTGCCCGAGCCCGGCCCGGCCCGGCTCGCCGCCGCGCGCGACCTGCTGGCCACCGCCCGCCGCCCCCTGGTCTGGGCGGGCGGCGGCGCCACCCGGGCCCGCCGCGAGGTGCGGGACCTGCTGGAGGCCACCGGCGCGGGCCTGATCACCTCCAACTCCGGCCGGGGCACCGTCCCCGAGGACCACCCCCAGGTCATCGGCAACTTCGCCACCGCGCCCGCCGTCCGCGCCCTGCTGGCCGACGCCGACGCGCTGGTCACGGTCGGCACCCACTTCCGCTCCAACGAGACCGCCGACTACGCGCTCACGCTCCCCGACGCCCACATCCAGATCGACGCCGACGCCGCCGCCCTCGGCCGGGTCTACCCGGCCCGGCACGCCCTGCACGGCGACGCCCGACACGTGCTGCCCGAGCTGACCCCGGCCGCCGCACCGGCCGAAACCGGCTGGACCGCCCGCGTCACCGCCGTACGCGACGAGGTGCGTGCCGCCCTGCGCGAGGCCATCGGACCGCAGGCCGCGATCTGCGACGCGCTCGCCGCCGCCCTGCCGCCCGGCACGGTCGTCGCCCGCGACGTGACCATCCCCTCCTCCACCTGGGGCAACCGGCTCCTGCCCGTCCACGACCCGCGCGCCAACGTCTTCCCGCGCGGCGGCGGCATCGGCCAGGGCCTCGGCATGGGCATCGGCGCCGCCCTCGCCCGCCCCGGCGCGCCCACCGTGGTCGTCGCCGGGGACGGCGGACTCGCCGTCCACCTCGGCGAACTGCTCACCCTCGCCCAGGAGCGGCCCCGCCTCCTCCTGCTCGTCTTCAACGACGGCGGCTACGGCGTCCTGCGCAACACCCAGGACCGCTATGGCGACCGCCGATCCGGTGTCGACCTGCACACCCCCGATTTCGCGCGGCTCGCCGCCGCCTGCTCACTGCCGTACGCCCGCATCGCCGCCGAGTCCGACGCCCGGCCGGTGATCGAGGCGGCGCTCGTCTGCGGCGGGCCGGTGCTCGTCGAGGTGGACCTCGCCGCGCTCGGCCCGATGAAGACCCCGTTCACCCCGCCCGTGAAGATCCCCACCGCGTAGGGAGGCCACCCGATGAGCGTCACCGAAGACCAGGAGCGCGCACTCCTCGTACGCCGTATGACGTGGGAGGCGGAGGGCGTGCTGTCCGTCGAGCTGGCCGACCCGGCCGGCAAGCCCCTGCCCGCCTGGGAGCCGGGCGCCCACCTCGACCTGCACGTGGGCGGCCTGGTCCGCCAGTACTCCCTGTGCGGCGACCCGGACGACCCCGCCGCCTACCGGATCGCCGTCCTGGACGAGCCCGCCTCGCGCGGCGGTTCGCGGTACGTGCACACCCGGCTGCGCCCCGGGCAGCGGGTCCGCGCGGCGGGCCCCCGCAACCACTTCGCGCTGGAGCCCGCCGGGTCCTACGTCTTCATCGCCGGCGGCATCGGCATCACCCCGATCCTGGCCATGGCCCGGCAGGCCGACCGGAACGGCATCCCGTACCGCCTGGTGCACGGCGGCCGGACCCGCGCCTCCATGGCCTTCGGCTGCGAACTCGCCCGCCTCACCGGCGGCGAGATCACCCGGGTCCCGCAGGACGAGCGGGGCCACATCGACCTGGCCGCCGCCCTCGACGGCCTCCCGGCCGACGCGCTGGTGTACGCCTGCGGCCCCGAGCCGCTGCTCGCCGCCGTGCAGCAGGCGTGCCCGCGGGAGCGGCTGCGGCTGGAGCGGTTCGCCGCCCCGGCCGTCGAACGCACCGGCGACGACACCGCCTTCGAGGTGGAGTGCCGCGGTTCCGGAGTGACCGTCACCGTCGGCGCCGGGACCTCCGTCCTGGAAGCCGTCGAGGCGGCGGGCGTCGCCGTCCCCTCCTCCTGCCGCGACGGCGTCTGCGGCACCTGCGAGACCCGCGTCCTCGCGGGCACCCCCGACCACCGCGACTTCCTGCTCTCCGAGGCCGAGCACGCGGCCGGCGCGACCATGATGATCTGCGTCTCGCGCTGCGCCTCCGACCGCCTCGTCCTGGACCTCTAGACCACCCACCGACCGCCGGAGGCAGCCCCGATGACCACCGCCTGGCCCTACCTCGACCCCCACCAGTCCCGCACCCGCGAACCCACCCCGTACGAGCTCAGGCTCGCCCGCACCCTCGAAGAGATCTTCGCCCGGGACGGCCACGACCTCGCCGACGTGGTCGCCGGGCTCAACGCCCGCCAGGTGCGCACCCCCGACGGCACGCCCTGGACCGAGGACACCTTCCGCGCCGAGATGCACCGCCTGGGAGCCTGAGATGACCCTCACCACCGACGTCACCGCGGACCACGTCTACGCCCACGGCCTGCGCAACCAGTGGCACCCCGTCGTCCCCTCCCGCTTCGTCGAACCGGGCGGCATGCGCAGGGTCACCGCCCTCGGCGAACGGTGGCTGCTGTTCCGCGCGGCCGACGGCGCCCTCTTTCTCCTCGCCGACCGCTGCCCCCACCGCGGCGCCCCGCTCTCCCTCGGCAAGCACCTCGGCGACCGGGTCGCCTGCTGGTACCACGGCGTCGAGGTGCGGGGCGACGGCACCGTCTCCTTGGTGCCCGGCCTGCCCGGCTGCACCCTGGAGGGCAGGAAGCTCGTCACCTCCCTGCCCGTCCGCGAGGCGGCCGGTGCGATCCTCGCCTGGTTCGGCGACGAGCGGCACCCCGAACCCGCCGCCCTCACCCTGCCCGAGCCGCTGACCGACCCGGAGATCGCGTCCTTCCTCTGCTACGCCGAGTGGAACGTGCCGTGGCGGTTCGCCATGGAGAACCTCCTCGACCCGATGCACGGCGCCTTCCTGCACCACGAGTCGCACACCATGTACGACGGCGACACCCGGGCCACGTTCCGCATCCGCGAGACCGACCGCGGCTACTTCTTCGAGAAGACCGACCAGCGCGGCCTCAACTTCGACTGGGTCGAGCTGTGCCGCACCGGCGTCGACTGGGTCGACCTGTCCATTCCCTATCCGCCCTCCGCGGGCCCCGGCGGCGCCTTCGGCATCGTCGGCATGGCCTGCCCGGTCGACGCCGGACGCACCGGTGTCTTCTTCTGGCGCTACCGCAAGGTGTCCGGCTGGCAGCGCGACACCTGGCGCTTCCTGTACCGCACCCTCATCGAGGAGCGCCACTGGGAGGTGCTGGAGCAGGACCGGGTGATGCTAGAGGCCATGCCGGCCGACGCCGACCAGGCCGAGAACCTCTACCAGCACGACCTGGGCGTGGTCCGCCTGCGCCGCCTGTACCGGCAGCAGGCCGAGGCCCAGGCGGCCGGCGCCCGGGACCGGCCGGCCGGATGAGCCGGGCCGCCGGCCGCCGGGCGGGCGCGCTCAGTCCGCCCGCGACCGGGCCGGTGCCGTCCGGGGCGCCCGCCGATCCGTAGGGCGCCGTCGACGGCGCCGGGTCAGCGCCCCCCCCTCCTCCGCCTCCTGGGCGGAGGCGATGATGGAACGCTCCAGCTTGGACAGCAGCCGGGCCAGCTGACGCCGCTCCGCGGGGGACAGCTCCGCGAGCATCCGGCGCTCGTTCTCCAGATGTTCGGCGAACACCTCGTCCACCTTGGCGAGCCCGGCGTCGGTGAGCCGCGAGTAGACGACCCGGCGGTCCTCGGTGTCCCGCTCGCGCACGATCAGGCCGTCCTTCTCCAGCCGGTCGATCCGCAGGGTCACGCCCGCCGAGGAGATGAGGCCGGAGTCGGCGAGCTGACCCGCCGTGAGCCGGTAGGGCGCGCCGGCCCGGCGCAGGGCGGTGAGCACGTCGAAACCGGCCACGGCGAGCCCGTGCCGCTCGATGGCGTCGGTCAGCCCGGCCTGGTAGCGCAGGAAGGTGCGGTGCAGCCGGGCCAGGACCTCCAGGGGAGAGGTGTCCAACTCGGGCCGCTCGCGGGCCCAGTCCTCGATGATCCCCGCGACGGCATCCCGCCGGTCCGCCGCCTTCTTCCCGGCCATGTACCGTCCCTCCCGGTGTGCACCAGCTCCTGCGGGCCGGCGCGCGATTCCCCCGTGCACCCGCGCCCGTGCGCGGCGCGGCCCTGCGCGGGGCCCACGGAAATCTTAGCCCTGAAATATATGCCGCCCGCCTCCCGCCCCGGGGTTCCCGAGGGTCCGGATCCCCGGCCGTGCGGCACCGTCCGCGCCGCCGGGGCTGTGCACCGCGACGGCCGGCGGTCGCCTCGGGGGGACGGTCACTTCTTGATGACCAGAGCGTCCGAAAAGCAGCCGTACAAGTTCTGGACGTCCTCCGGGGAGCCGCTGGGCAGCACGTACGTCCAGGCGGTGGCGACCGGCGGAGCGGACGGTACCGCCGTGGCCGTGGCCGTCGCCTGCCCGAACCCGTCCCGGGCGCCTTCCGGCGGGCAGCCGTCACCGGGCAGGGAACAGTCGGCGGGCAGCTTCTCCGGCTCCCGGCAGTCCGGCGGCGGTGGCTCGGACGCGTACGGGCTGGGCGGTGTGGGCGTGGGGACGCTGCGGGTGATGTACTCGGTGGCCGCGTAACCGGTGGCGCTCACGATCAGGACACCGACGGTGAAGACACGGAGTATCCGGCTCACTTCGGCTTCCCGCCCCCTTCCCTTGGTCGGCTCCGCGTCACCGTACACGCTCCGTCCCCCGTCCCCGCCGCCTGCCGGAGGAACCACCGATGCCCCCCGCCCCCGACCGCACACCCTGCCCGGCCGACTCGCGCGAGAGCGGGCCCGTCCGGCCCGCGGTGTCCGGGCGGCCCGCCCGGCGCTCCGTGCTGTCGTGGGAGGCCGGCTGCTTCGTCGCGATCGGGACCGTGTCCACCGCCGGGCAGGCGCTGCTGTACTGGCTGCTGCGCGACTGGTGGCCGCCGGCCGCGGCCAATCTGGTGTCGCTGCTGGTGCTGACGGTGCTGAACACCGAGGCCAACCGGCGGCTGACGTTCCGCCACACCGCGGCGCCCCCGCTCCGCGCCCACCTCGGCGCCGGCGCGCTCTTCCTCCTCGGCTACCTGCTCACCTCCGGCGCGGTGCTGGGATTCCGGCACGCCGTGCCCGGCGCCTCGCCGGCCGCCGAGACCGCCGTACTGGCCGCCGCCTCCGTCGCGGTCACCGTCGTGCGCTTCCTGGTGCTGCGGCTGGCCGTCTTCCGCCGCCCCGCCCGCCGCCGGGCCTGACGCGGGCCCCGCCCCGGCCGGTGGTGGCCGCCGGTAACGCTCTCGATGCGGCGGGCCCTCAACCCAGGTGACCTGGCGCGTCGCACTCCAGTACTCTGTTGCCGCCGCTATTGCGAGTGATGCGCAACAACAGTTCCAGAGCAACTAGGGTGTGAGGCACATGACGTCCCGTCGGATACGAAGAGCCGCCGTCGCGGCGGCGCTGGCCGCCGCAGTCGCCGCCTGCTCGGCGCCCGGGAGCGGAGCGGACGGGGAGGGCGAGTCCGCTCAGTCCGTCGTCATCGGAGTGGCCTCCGAGCCCGACACCCTCAGCCCGCTCCTCGGTTACGGCAAGGACGGGAACTCCAAGATCTTCGACGGGCTGCTCGCCCGCGACGCCGGCCTGAAGCTGAAGCCCGCCCTGGCGTCGGCGCTGCCGAAGGTGACCGACGGCGGCCGCACGTACACCTACACCCTGCGCGACGGCGTGAAGTTCAGCGACGGTGAACCGCTGACGGCGAGGGACGTGGTCTTCACCTACCGGACCGTCCTCGACGACAGGACCAACAACACCGCCAAGAGCGAACTGGACGCCGTCCAGGACGTCCGGGCCGCCGGCGACGGCAAGGTCGTCTTCAGGCTCAAGTACCCCTACGCGGCCTTCGCCGCCCGCACCGTGCTGCCCATCGTCCCCGAGCACATCGCGGGCGGGCAGGACCCCAACACCGGCTCCTTCAACACCAAGCCGGTCGGCACCGGCCCGTACGTGCTGACGAACTGGAGCAAGGGCGAGAAGCTCACCTTCAAGGCCAACCCCCGCTACTGGGGCGGCGCACCGAAGGTGAAGACGCTCACCATGGCGATCATCCCGGACGACGACGTCCGCGCCACCCGGCTGCGCTCCGGCGACCTCGACGGCGCCGTCCTCCCGCCCAACCTCGCCGCCACCTTCGAGGACGACGGGAACCGGCGCACCTACGAGGCGAAGACCTACGACTTCCGCGCCGTCACCCTGCCCACCGCCAACGAGGTCACCGGCGACCTCGCCATCCGGCGCGCCCTCGACGCCGCCGTGGACCGCCAGGCCATGGTCGACAAGATCCTCGACGGCGCGGGCAGCCCGGCGTACGGACCGCTGCCCGGCGACGACCCGTGGTTCGCCAAGGACATCGCCCGCCCCTACGACCTCGCCCGGGCCAAGCGCGTCCTGGACGAGGCGGGCTGGAAGCCCGGCGAGGACGGCATCCGCGTCAAGGACGGCCGGCGGGCCGCCTTCACCCTGCTCTACCCCTCCGGCGACAAGGTCCGCCAGGACCACGCCCTGGCCTACGCCTCCGACGCCAAGAAGGCCGGCATCGAGGTGAAGGCCGAGAGCGCCACCTGGGAGGTCATCGAGCCGCGGATGAAGGACGACGCGGTCCTCGCGGGCTTCGGCAGCGTCGGCGACCCCGACTTCGGCCTGTACACCCTGCTGCACTCCTCCCTCGCCGGCGACGGGTTCAACAACATGGCCCGCTACCACAATCCCGCGGTGGACGAGGCGCTCGACGCGGGCCGCCGCAGCCAGGACCCGGCCGAGCGCGAGGCGGCCTACGACAAGATCCAGCGCGAGCTCGTCGAGGACCCCGGCTACACCTTCCTCACCCACATCGACCACCTGTACGTCCTCGCCGACCGCTGGAACGGGCTGACCACCCAGCGCGAACCGCACGAGCACGGCTTCGCCAGCGGCCCGTGGTGGAACGTCGAGGACTGGCAGCCGACGTCATGACCCGCACTCCCGGGACCCTTCCCTGGGGAGCGATGGCACGGCTGGCGGGGCGGCGGGCGCTGTTCGCCGCCCCCGTCCTGACCGTCGTCACCTTCGGCGTGTTCGCGATCGCCGCCGCCTCCCCCTTCGACCCCGTCAAGGCGTACGCCGGCACGGCCGCGCTCGGCGCCGACCAGCGGACGCTGGACCGGCTGCGGGACAATCTCGGCGTGGACGAGCCCTTCGTCACCCGGTGGTGGGACTGGCTGACGTCCGCGCTGACCGGCGACTTCGGGCACTCCACCGTGATGCGGCAGCCGGTCGCGCAGGTGATCGGCGAACGCCTGGGCTGGTCGGCGCTGCTGTGTGCCGTCGCGTTCGGCGCCGCCGTCCTCCTCGGCACCCTGCTCGGGGTGCTGGCGGCCCGCCGCCCCGGCTCGGTCACCGACCGGGCCGTCACCTCGCTCGCCTACGGCCTGGAGGCGGCACCGGTCTTCTGGATCGCGCTGCTCGCCGTGTGGCTGTTCGCCCTCCAGTGGGACGTGCTCCCGGCCGGCGGCCTGACCGACACCGCCAGCGAACACGTCACGGCCGGACAGGTCGCGAGCCACATCGTCCTGCCCGCCGGCGTGCTCGCCGTCTCCCAGCTGCCGTGGTTCGCCCTCTACGTCCGCCAGGGCGTCGCCGACGCCCTGGCCGAGGACCCCGTACGCGGCGCCCGCGCCCGGGGCCTGAGCGAACGCACCGTCCTGCTCGGCCACGCCCTGCGCTGCGGCCTGCTGCCGGTGCTCACACTGATCGGCTCCCGCGTCCCCGAACTCATCACCGGCGCCCTGCTGGTGGAGAGCGTCTTCAGCTGGCCGGGCATCGCGGCGGCCACCGTCGAGGCGGCCACCGCCGTCGACTTCCCGCTGCTGGCCGCGCTGACGACGCTGGCCACCGCCGCCGTACTCGCCGGGAACCTGCTCGCGGACCTGCTGTACGGACTGTTCGACCCGAGGGTGAAGTTCAGTGACATGTGACGCACCGGCGCCCGCCGACGCCCCCGCCCGGGCCGCCTGGCGGTCCCGCGGCACCGACCGCCGCTCCACCCGGACCCTGCGCGTGCGGGTCTCCGCCGCGCTGGTCGCGGTGACCGTCCTCGCCGTCCTGCTCGTCCCCCCGCTGGTCCAGCTCGACCAGCAGGCCGTCGATCTGGCCGCCAAGCTGCTGCCGCCGTCCTGGGACCACCCCTTCGGCACCGACGACGTCGGCCGGGACCTGCTGCTGCGCTGCGTCTACGGCCTGCGCGTCTCGCTGCTGGTCGGCGTGGCCGCCGCGCTGACGGCGACCGTGGTGGGCACCGCGGTCGGGGCCGCCGCCGGGGCCCTCGGCGGATGGGCCGACCGCGCGGTCATGCGGGTCGTCGACACCGTCTCCTCCGTGCCGCACCTGCTGCTCGGCATCTTCATCGTCGCCATGTTCCGGCCGGGAGTGTGGCCGGTGGTGGTGTCGGTGGCGCTCACGCACTGGCTGTCGACCGCGCGCATTGTCCGCGCCGAGGTGATGTCCCTGCGTGCCCGCCCGTACATCGACGCGGCCGTCTCCGGCGGTGCCTCCCGGTGGCGCGTCGCGGTACGGCACCTGCTGCCGGGCGTGCTGCCCCAGGCCGGCCTCGCCGCCGTCCTGATGGTGCCGCACGCCATGTGGCACGAGTCCGCGCTGTCCTTCCTCGGGCTGGGGCTGCCCGCCCACACCGCCAGTCTCGGCACCCTCATCCAGACCGCGCGGGGCTCCCTGCTCGCCGGCCAGTGGTGGCCCACCCTCTTCCCGGGCCTGTTCATCATCGTCCCCACCCTCGCCATCGCCGGACTCGCCGGGGCCTGGCGGGAGCGGATCAACCCCCGCCGGCGATCGGAGCTGATGCTGTGACCGAGCGAGCCCCCGTGCTGTCGGTGCGCGGTCTGTCGGTGCGTTTCCTGATGCCCGGCGGGCGGCGCGTCGCCGCCGTCACCGACGCCCACTTCGACGTCGCGGCCGGCGAATGCCTGGCCCTGATCGGGGAGAGCGGCTGCGGCAAGTCCGTCCTCGCCTCCGCCCTGCTCGGCCTGCTCCCCGGCAACGCGCAGACCGCAGGGCAGGCGCTGCTGGGCGAGACGGACCTGCTCGCCGCCGGCGAGCGGACCCTCGCCCGCACCGTGCGGGGCCGGCTGATCGGCCTCGTCCCGCAGAGCCCGGCCGCCCACCTCACCCCCGTCCGCACCGTCCGCTCCCAACTGCAGGAGGCGATCGCGGAGCTGACGGGAGTGCGGGGCCGCGCGGCCCTGCGCGCCGCCGCCGGGAAGGCCGCCGAGCGGGCCGCGTTCCCGGCCGGCCACCTCGACCACCACCCGCACGAACTCTCCGGCGGCCTCGCCCAGCGCGCCGCGACCGCCCTCGCCCTCGTCGGGGACGCGCCGCTGCTGCTCGCCGACGAGCCGACCACCGGACTCGACCGCGATCTGGTCGACCGCACCGTGGACGAACTGCGGCGGCACGTGGACGAGAAGGGCGCCGGGCAGGCCGGCACCGGCGGCGGCCGGGCCCTGCTGATGATCACCCACGACCTGGCGGCCGCCGAACGCATCGCCGACCGCGTCGCCGTGATGTACGCGGGCCGCATCGTGGAACTCACCGACGCCGCCGCCTTCTTCGGCGCCCTGGGCCCCCGCCATCCCTACAGCCGCGGCCTGCTCCAGGCCCTCCCCGACCGCGCCTTCACCCCCATCCCCGGCCTGCCGCCCGAACTGGGCGACCTTCCCGACGGCTGCGCCTTCGCCGCCCGCTGCGAGCGGGCCACCGAGGCCTGCGCCGTACCGCCGCCGCTGACCGGCGCGGTCGCCTGCCACCACCCGCACCGGGAGCCCGGCACCCGGGCCCTCGCCGCCGACCCGCTCGCCCCGGAGACCGCCGACCGTGCTTGAACTGCGCGCCATCACCGCCGGATACGTCAAGAACGCACCCGTCGTGCGGGACGTCTCCCTGACGATCGCCCCGGGCGAGGCCGTCGGCCTGCTCGGCCCCAGCGGCTGCGGCAAGTCCACCCTGGCCCGGGTCGCGGCCCTGCTGCACCGCCCCGACTCCGGCACCCTCGTCCTCGACGGCGCACCGGTGCGCCACTGGCGCCACCGCGCCCCGCGCGAGCTGCGCACCGCCTTCGGCGTCGTCTTCCAGCAGCCCAGGCTCTCCGCCGACCCGCGGCTGCCGCTGCGCGACCTCATCGCCGAACCGCTGCGCGCCACCGGGCGGCGCGAGGGCCTGGCGGAACGGGTCGCCGAACTGGCCGCCGGCGTCGGCCTGACCCCCGACCTGCTGGGCCGGCGGCCGCACGAGGTCAGCGACGGCCAGCTCCAGCGCGCCTGTCTCGCCCGCGCCCTCGTCCTGCGCCCGCGCTGGCTCGTGTGCGATGAGATGACCGCGATGCTGGACGCCTCGACCACCGCCGCGCTGGTCGCCGTCGTCGAGAACTACCGCGCCGCCACCGGCGCGGGCCTGCTGGCCGTCGGCCACGACCGCACCCTGCTGGACCGCTGGTGCGACCGCACGGTCCACTGGGAGACGCTGTCGGCCCCCGCCCGCCCGGAGGGAGACACACAGCCGGTGCCGGACGCGGTCCCCGCCCGGTGACGGCCCGGGCGGGGACGACCCGACACGCGTGTTCCTCTGGGCAGGCGGCGCCGGCCCTCCACATCCTCGGGGAAGACAGGAGCACGACCCACCCGTAACCGCCGATCGCTCCATCGGAAGGCAGGCGTCCGTGAAGTTCAGCTATGCCATGCTCCCCGACTACCCCCTCGCCGAGTCGCTCGCATCGATCCGGCTCGCCGACGAACTGGGCTTTCACGCCTGCTACGCCGCCGACGAGACCTGGCACAAGGACCTGTGGCTGCTCTTCGCCGCCGCCGCGGGCCGCACCCGCCGGATCCGCCTGGGGCCGAGCGTCTCCCCGGTGACGCTGCGGGAGCCGACCCTGATCGCGCAGGCCCTCGCGACCCTGGACGAGCTGTCCGGCGGACGCGCCGAAGGGGTGCTGTCCAGCGGGAACTTCGGGCTGCTGGCGCAGTACCGGATCGACTGGGCCCGCACCCGGCCGCTGTCCCGGGTCAAGGAGGCCCTGCACGTGGTGCGCACCCTGCTGGACGAGGGGAGCATCACCTTCGACGGCGAGTTCTACGCCTACGACGGGCTGTTCACCTTCGCCCGCCCCGTCCAGGAGCGGGTGCCGCTGAAGCTGGGCGCGATGCGCGGGCCGAAGTCCTTCGAGGCGGCGGGGGAGCTCTCCGACGGCTGCCACCATGCCCTGAGCTACACCCGCGAGGCATACGAGTACGCGGTCCGGCACATCCGGGCCGGCGCCGAGCGCGCGGGCCGGGACTGGAAGTCGCTCGACATCGGGGCCTGGGTCGTCTTCGCCACCGGCCCCGATTCCGCGGCGGCCAAGGACGCGGCGCGCAGCATGGTCGGCATCTACGCCTCCTCCATGCCCGAGGAGCAGCTGCGCCGCAACGGGGTGGAGCCGGGCGAGCTCAAGCCGGTCATCGAGGCCATCGCCGCCGGTGACCTCGCCCGCGGCATCGAGCTGACGACACCGGAGGTCGCCGAACGCCTCTCGGTGGCGGGCACGCCGGAGGAGTGCCTGGACAAGATCCGGCGGGAGATCGCCCCCGCCGGGGTGAACCACGTGATCTGCGCCCTCACCGACCGCACGCTCGTGAAGGCGTTCACCGGCCGCGACCTTCCGGACGTGGCCGACGTGGACACCCAGCTCCGCCTGATCCACGAGCGGATCATGCCCGCGTTCGCCTGACCGGGGGCTTCGGCCGGGTCTCCCCGGGTTTGCGGAAACGGCAAGGTGATTCGACGGCGCCGGGCGGGCCGGTACAGGCTCGGAGGCGAGGCGCCGGGACCGCCCGAGCGGTCCCGGCGGACCGGCCCGCGTCAGTATCGAGGAGGCGCCATGAGCGACACCCCGGCCCCGTCCCGCCCCGCCGACTTCTGGGAGGCCCGCTACCGCGAGGCGGGCCCCGTCTGGAGCGGGCGCCCGAACGACCTGCTGGTGCGGGAGGCGGCCGGTCTGGCGCCCGCGAGCGCCCTCGACCTCGGGTGCGGTGAGGGCGCCGACGCCGTGTGGCTGGCCTCGCGGGGCTGGCGCGTCACCGGCGTCGACATCTCGGCCACCGCCCTCGACCGCGCCGCCCGGCACGCCGCCGAGGCCGGCGTGGCCGACCGGGTGACCTGGGAGCGCCACGAGCTGGGCCGGTCGTTCCCCGAGGGCACCTTCGACCTGGTGAGCGCCCACTACCTCCAGTCACCCGTCGAGCTGGACCAGCAGGCGGTGCTGCGGAGCGCCGCGGCGGCCGTCGCCGAGGGCGGGACCCTGCTGATCGTCCTGCACGCGGGCTGGCCCTCCTGGCAGAGCGAACCGCCCTTCGCCCATGCCTTCCCGACGCTGGACGGGGTCATGGCCGAGCTCGCCCTGCCCGACGGCCGGTGGACCGTGGAGACCATGGAGACGGTCCGCAGGCAGAGCGTCTCGGCCGACGGGGCCGACGGCTTCCGCGACGACCATGTCTGGCGCCTGCGGCGGGGGCGGTAGGAGGGGCCCGGGCTCAGATGCCGCAGGTCGGCGCGGACCAGAACCGGGCGGCGCGGTGATCGGTGTGGGTGTGGTCGTCGTGTCCCGGATAACCGGGGCCGAGGATGCCGTTGAAGCCGTGGTTGCGGGCCTGCTTGGCCAGGGTGCACAGGGAGTGCGGGCCCGCGCCGAGGTCGGCGGCGTCCCCGTACAGGTGGCGGCTGTCGCTCGCGCCGCCGACGGCGTCGTTGCAGGCGCGGGAGCGGAAGCCGCTGGTCACCGTGATCGGCTGGTCGCCCAGCGCGTGCCGCAGGGCTTCCAGCTTCCACATGGTGCGCAGGGCGTTGGCCTTGGCGGTCGCCGCGCTGACCGCGCCGCCGGACCAGGTGGTGTTGCAGTCGTTGAGCTCGCTGTAGGAGAAGTGGACCGGGGTGCAGTCGTCGTCCTGGAGGGCGTAGAGCCTGCTGAAGGTGGCCGGGCCGGCGATGCCGTCCGCGGTGAGGCCGTACGCCGTCTGGAAGCGCTTGACGGCGGCGGTGGTCGCCGGTCCGAACACACCGTCGACGGCCAGCACGGAGCCGTAGCCCGGGTAGCCGCCGAGGCGGATCTGCAACTGGGTGACGTCGGCGCCCGAGGCGCCCTGGGACAGGGTGCGGCTCCAGGTGTAGCAGCCGTCGGCGTGCGCGGTGCCGGCGGTGGCCAGGGTACCCACCCCGATACCGGCCATGATCATGACAAACGTGAGGGCGACTCTGACGGCGCGAGTGACCATGTGATCCCCTTGCGGTGACGTGAAAGCCGGGCGCGGTCGGTGCGGACGGTGTCCTGTGACGCGCGTCAACCATGACGCTCTCCTGTGACGGGCGTCAACCGTGGGGCACGCGGCGGGCGCGGGCAAGAACGCGGAGCGCGCACCGGCGGCCGATGCCGGGACCGCGGCACGTCCTGTTCCTCTCCGGCGCCGAGAGGCACAAGACCTGCCGACTGGCCGGGGCCGCCGCGGGTACCCGGGTCCGCGCGGGCGGCGAACGGAGGAGCGGCCATGGGCGTCGGAAAGGGGGCGGCGGAGAACGGGACGAACGCCGCCCGGCTCAGCGAGGCAGCAGCCGAGGTGTTCGGCTGGGACCGCCTGCTGCCCGAGCAGCTCCAGGCCATGGAGTCCGTCCTCCAGGGACGGGACACCCTCGTCGTCATGCCGACCGGATCCGGCAAGTCCGCCGTCTACCAGGTCCCCGGCGTACTGCTGTCCGGGCCGGTCGTGGTCGTCTCCCCGCTGCTCGCCCTCCAGCGCGACCAGATCGCCGGCCTGCCCGAGGGCGACCGGGCCCCCGGCGCCGTCGCCCTCAACTCCGCCCTCGGCGCGGCCGAGACCGCGTCCGCCTGGGACGCGGTGCGCCGGGGCGACGTCCGCTTCCTGTACCTGTCGCCGGAACAGCTGGCCAAGGACGAGGTCGTGGAACGGCTGGCCGCCGCCCGGCCCGCCCTGTTCGTCGTCGACGAGGCCCAGTGCGTGTCCTCCTGGGGGCACGACTTCCGCCCCGACTACCTGCGCCTGGAACAGGCCGTACGGCGGCTGGGACGGCCCCCGGTGCTCGCCCTGACCGCGACGGCGGCCCCGCCGGTGCGCACGGAGATCACCGAACGGCTCGGCATGCGCCGGCCCCGGCTGACGGTGGCCGGTTTCGACCGGCCGAACATCCGGCTGGAGGTCCGCCGGTTCCTCGACGAGGACGAGCGGCGCCTGGCCGTGGTCGAACGCGCGGCGGCCGAGCCCAAGCCGGGCATCGTCTACGCCGCGACCCGCCGGGACACCGAGGACTACGCCGGTGAACTCGCCGCGCTCGGCCTGGCCGCGGAGGCGTACCACGCCGGGCTGCGCGCCGCCGAGCGGGCCCGGATCCACGACGCCTTCCTCGGCGGCGAGGCCGACGTCGTGGTGGCGACCTCGGCCTTCGGCATGGGCATCGACAAGGAGGACGTGCGGTTCGTGCTGCACGCCGCGCTGCCGGGCTCACTCGACGCCTACTACCAGGAGATCGGCCGCTGCGGCCGGGACGGCCGGCCGGCGCTCGCCGTGCTCCACTACCGGTCCGAGGACACCGGCATGCGGACGTACTTCGCCGGGCGCACCCCCGGCCACGACACCCTGTCCGAGGTCGCCGACGCCGTGCACGACCACCGCGACGACCCCGCCGGCCTGGACCGGCTGCGCCGGGAGACCGGCCTGTCCCGCAACCGGGTCACCGCGGCGGTGAACCTGCTGGAGGAGGCCGGCGCCGTCGCCACCGGCGAGGAGGGCGAGATCCGCCCGGAGCGCGGCACCCCGCCCGAGGAGGCGGCCGAGCAGGCCGAGGAGGCCGCCGAGGCGCACCGCCGCACCGACCGCTCCCGGGTCGACATGGCCCGGGCGTACGCCGAGACCACCGGCTGCCGGCGGCGGTTCCTGCTCGGCTACTTCGGCGAGGAGTACCAGGCGCCGTGCGGCACCTGCGATGTGTGCGAGGCCCAGGAGGCGGAGGGGCCGGGCGCCCCGGGGGAGACGGAACGGCCCCGGCACCCCGCCGCGTCCGCGTTCCCGGTCGGGGCCCGGGTACGGCACGGGGAGTGGGGCGAGGGCTCGGTGCTGAGCGAGGACGGCGACCGCATCACCGTCCTGTTCGACCGCGCGGGCTACCGCACCCTGTCCCTGGCGGCACTGGCCCAGCGCGACGACCTGCTGACGGTGCTGGACCCGCCGGGGGAGCGGGGCACCGGCTGAGCCATAACGGCCCGTGCGACCGCCTCCGGGACGGCGGGGTGCCGTCCGGCGGTGGTGCCCGCCGTCCGGCCGCGCCCGACCGGCGGCGCCGTTTCCGGGCCCGCCCCCGGGGAACCCCGCTACCACCTGCACCACCGACCGGAGGAGCGGAGATGACCGGCCACGACGACCACCGGGAGCCGAGGGAGAACCGGTACAGCCGGGCGCGGGACCAGGACGAACCGGGCGCGCACTCGGGTTCCGAGAGCCAGGCGCGGGAACGCACGGTGCGCGGCACCGCGAGCGCCAAGGAGGGCTACCAGACCGAGCACGGCACGACGGCGGGCAACCCGTTGGAGGGCATCGAGAGCCGGGAGCCCGAGGCCGTCCGCCCGGAAGGCGCCGACGACGAGCGGGAGAAGCGCGAACGAGGCCGCGACGGGGGAGCCGGGGGCGCCTGAGCGCGCGCCCGCGCGGGCGACGTCCCGCACGGACCCCGTGGACGGGCGGCCGGGCCGTCTTCAGCCCCCCTCGGCGGCGGCCGCCCGGTGCCCAGCCCACGCCTCCTCGCGCAGCCCGGGCCGCAGCAGCACGTCCGCGGCGGTGCACGCCAGTGCCTGTGCCGCGGCGAGCAGCACCTCGCGGGCCCGTCCGGAGGCGGCGGCCGCCGCGAACTCCGGGGTGTGGTCGGAGCCGTCCTCTCCCATGATCGCGACGAACGGGTGGATGGCCGGCACCCGCGTGCTGACGTTGCCGATGTCCGACGATCCCAGATACACGCCCGGCGCGGGCCGGGTCAGCGTCAGCCCGGACCGGGACAGATGCCCGGCGAACCGGCCGGAGAGCACGGCGCTGTCCCGGAAGTGGTCGTAGCGGACCGTCGCCTGCGCCACCTCCGCCCGCGTGCCCGTGGCCCGGGCGACGCCCTCCGCGGCCTGACGCAGCCGCCCGGCCAGCTCCTCCAGGCCCCCCGTGGTGGCCGCGCGCAGCCCGAAGCGCCCTTCCGCGTACTCCGGGACGATGTTGGTCGCCGTGCCGCCGTGGGTGACGATGCCCTGCACATGCGAGGCCTCGGGCAGGCGCCGCCCCAGCACGGCGAGGACGTTGAACAGCTCGACCAGCGCCGCCAGCGCGTCGACGCCCTCCGTCGGGTTGCCCGTGGGGTGGGCGGCGCGTCCGTGGAACGCCACCGTGTACTGCGCCTGCGCGGTCAGCGGCGCCCACTGCCAGCTGTACACCCCCGGATGGAACATCAGCGCCGCGTCCACGCCGTCGAACACCCCGGCGTCCACCTCGACGGCCTTTCCGCCGCCGCCCTCCTCGGCGGGCGTGCCCACGGCCGTCACACACCCGGCGGTGCCCTCCAGTACGGAGTGCAGCGCGAGCGCCGCGCCCAGTCCCGCGGCGGCGATGAGGTTGTGGCCGCAGGCGTGGCCGAGGCCGGGCAGGGCGTCGTACTCCAGCAGCAGCGCCACGGCGGGCCGGCCCCGGCCCGAACGCGCGGCGAACGCGGTCGGCATCCCCGCGATGCCCCGTTCGACCGCGAAACCGGCCCGCTCCAGCTCGCCGGTGAGCAGGGCCGCCGCCCGGTGCTCGGCGAAGGCGTACTCGGGGTCGGCGTGCAGCCGCAGGGCGACCTCCCACAGCGGCCCGGCCCGGTCGGTCACGGCCTGGCGGACGTCCCGGTGGACCTCGTTGAGCGTGCGGGCCACGCGGCCTCCTGTTATGTCGGACGGGTCTCGTCGTACCGGCCACGGGTTCCACCGCCCCGCCCGGCGACACTCCCCGGGTTTCGGCGGTCGCGCGGCGTCAACACGGAAACGGTGTCCCCGGACGGGGCCGCCGACAGCCGGTGAACCGGGTACGGGCCGCCGGTTGGGGCACGACGCGACATGGGAGGAACGATGGATCACTCGCGGGTACCCGTGCTGGAGGCGCTGGAGGAGTTCCGGCGCCGGGGGGACGTGGTCTTCGGCCCACCCGGGCACAAGCAGGGCCGCGGGGTCGATCCCCGGGTGGCGGACGTGGTCGGGATCGACGTGTTCCGGTCCGACGTGCTGTCCCTGAACGGACTGGACGACCGCCGTCAGTCGCAGGGCGTACTGAGCCAGGCCCAGGACCTGATGGCGGACGCGGTCGGCGCCGAGCGGGCGTTCTTCTCCACCTGCGGCAGCTCCCTGTCGGTCAAGACCGCCATGCTGGCCGTGGCCGGGCCCGGCGAGAAGCTGCTGCTGTCCCGCAACGCGCACAAGTCCGTCATCGCGGCGGTCGTCGTCAACGGCGTCGAACCGATCTGGGTCCACCCCAAGTTCGACGCCGAGCGGCACCTGGCCCACCCGCCGGAACCCGACGACGTGCGCCGCCGCCTCCAGGAGCACCCGGACGCCAAGGGCATGCTGCTGATCACGCCCACCGACTGGGGCACCTGCGCGGACATCGCCGGCGTGGCCCGGGTCTGCCACGAGTTCGACGTGCCCCTCATCGTCGACGAGGCGTGGGGCGCCCACCTGCCCTTCCACCCGGAACTGCCCGCGTGGGGGATGGACGCCGAGGCCGACCTCGTGGTGACCAGCGTCCACAAGATGGGCGGCGCCATCGAGCAGAGCTCCGTCTTCCACCTCCAGTACGACCGGGTGTCGCCGGAGGCGCTCAAACAGCGCGAGGACCTGCTCGGCACCACCAGTGCGTCCTCCCTGGTGTACGCCACGCTCGACGGCTGGCGCAGGCAGATGGTGGAGCGGGGCCACGAGCTCCTCGACGGCGCGCTGCGCCGCGCGGAGCGGATCCGGCAGGCGGCGGCGGACCTTCCGGGACTCGCCCCCATGGGCCGGGAGGTCGTCGACGCCGGTCTCGCCGCCGCCTACGACCCGCTGAAGATCGTGATCGACGTGCGGGGCCTCGGGATCAGCGGCATGCAGGCGGCCGAGTGGCTGCGGGCCGAGCGGCACGTGGACGTCGGCGGGTCCGACACCTGCCGCATCAGCGCCTCCGTCACCCACGCCGACGACGACGAGACCGAGAAGGTCCTCCTGGACGCCCTGCACGCCCTGGTCGAGGCGGCCGGCTCCCTGGAGCGGCGCCCGCCCGTACGGCTGCCCGCCCCCTCGGCCCTGGAGCTGGAGCAGGCCATGCTGCCGCGCGAGGCGTTCTTCGCACCGGTCGAGCACGTACCCGCCGAGCGCGCCGCGGGCCGGATCGCCGCCGAGATGATCAGCCCCTACCCGCCCGGCGTACCGGTGGTGGCCCCCGGCGAGGTGATCACCGACGAGGTCCTCGACTACCTGCGCAGCGGTGTCGAGCACGGGGTCCTGATCCCCGACGCCGCCGATCCCTCGGTGCGGACGCTGCGCGTGGTGGCGCGCACCTGACACCGGCCGCTCCTCAGACACCGTCAAGCCCCGCCCCCAGGGCGGGGCTTGACGTATGTGCGGCCGTCAATCACCGCGTCACGCAGTATCTGCCTCCGTCGTTGAAAAAGTACTTATGTTGTTTTTAGGAAATTCGGCATCTTTTTGGATGTGAGGGACACTTGGAGGGCGAAGGCAATGGACAAACATGAGGGAGATGGTCATATGCCTTCCGCCGAAAAGCTGGTCGAGGAAGCCACCGGTCTCGAAGGTGTCGACCTCGAAGAGGCGCTCGACCCGGCGGAGCCCGAGGGCGTCTACCGCGACAGCCGTCAGTGCGCTGCTCTTGTGGTAGCCGAAGGCAAGGGCGGGGTCCTGCTGTCGCCGCCGACCCCGCGCCCGAAGAAGGGCTGACCGGATCGACAGGAGCAGCCGGATGGAACAGTCAGGCACTTCGACCCTCTTGCGGGGCGCGGTGCAGGACCTGGCTACGAACGTGGCCTCCGCCCTCAGGGGCGGGGGCCACGGCCCGGTGGCCGGTGACGCGGTGGCGGCCGGGGCCGGGGACGGCCTCATGGTCGCGGCCGCACGGGTGCTGGGAGCGGACCTGATGCTGCCGCACATCCTCTTCGGCACGCCGCCCGCCCCCGGGGAACTCGCCGTGTTCCGCGAGGCCGTCGAGGCTCACCCGCCCAGCGCCGGCGCCGCCCCCACCGTCCGGTGGAGCCACTGGGCGATGCGGCGCACCCTGGGGCGGCTGACGTCCCCCCTCGGCGAACCGCACGCCGGCGCCGGGGACCCGGCGGGCGCGGAACCCGAAGCCGCCTGGCTCGACCTCGCCCCGTGGCAGACCCTGACCCACCAGCTGTCGGTGCTGGCCGCCCTCGCGGTGCCCGGCGACGACTGCGCCGTGGCCCGCGCCGCCCGCCGCCGGCCGGTCGACGTCGCCCGGGGCTTCGTCCGGGCGGTGCGCCGCCGGGACTGGGGACAGGCCGCCGGCGCGGGCCGGTGGCTGGCCCTGCTCGACGGGGTGCCCGCCACGCTGGGTCTGGAGGCCGGGCTGGAATTCGTGGACCTCATGGGCGGCAGTGACCCGAGGGTGGCGCTCCAGGTGCGGGCGGCCGGGCTGATGCGGACCGGATCCCTGGCGGGACGGCCGTGAGCACGGGGGAGATCCGGCGGGTGGCGCACGGGGCGCTGGACTGGGTGTCCGCGCACCGCGACGGCTTCGCACTGGACGACGAGGCGCTGTCGGCCGAAGGCCGGGTGAACCGCACCTGGAAGCCGCTGGGCGAACTCGCCCAGGTGTGCGCCACGGTGACCCGGCGCCTCCCCCCGGCGGACCCGCTGCACACCCGCGCCCGCGAGCTGCTGGTGTTCGCGTGGCGGCAGACCGGCGAGGGGGAGCTGTTCCTCCGTCTCCAGCGCGAGGAACCCTTCGCCGCCTACCCCCTGGAGGTGTACGCGGCCTTCGCCGCCGCGGGCCTGGGCCACCCCGGATACGAGGCGTCCGCCGCCACGGTGGCCCGCACCCGGGGCTGGCGGCTCACCGAGCAGAACCCCACCCGCCGCCTGGGCCTGCTCGCCGCCGAGCGGCGCGGCGGCATCGGCGGCATCCGGCCCGCCGGGCAGGCCGAGCGCGTGCTGCGCGACACCTGGCTGGGCGGACTGCCCGAACCATGGACCTTCGAGGCCGGCTCCGGATACGCCCTCACCCACGTCGTCTACCACCTCACCGACTGGGGGTGTGCCGCCCACGGCCTCCCCCCGGACCTCGCCGCCTATCTGACGCACTGGCTGCCGCCCTGGCTCGGAACCTGTGTGGAGGCCCGGATGTGGGATCTGACGTGCGAGCTGCTCGTCGTGGCGGCGATCCTGCCGGGACCGGACGCGGTGCCCGGACCGGACGCACGGGAGGCATGGCACCGGGTCGCCGCCGCCCAGGACCCCGCGGGCGCGATCCCCGAGGTGGGCCCGCCCTCCCACGACCGGCCCGGCGGGACCGGCGGCGGCCCCGCCTCGCCGGGCCCCGAGGAGGAGTTCGCCCGCAGCTATCACTCCACTCTGATGGCCGCCTTCGCCGCGGCCGTGACCCTCGGACGCGCCGACGCGGTCCGGACGGACGGAACCGGGCCGGACGCCCGTGACGGCCGCGTCCGGCGCCCGGCGGCGGCACCGTACCGGTTCGGCGGACAAGGAGCACTCGGATGACCGCCATGAGCCTGATCCACACCGTCGGGCTCCGTGCCCTGGAATGGCTGTGGGCTCACCGCGAAGGCTTCCGGCTGGAGCCCGACGTGGACCCCGAGATCGGCTTCCTGGAGCGGTTCAAACCCGTCGGAGAAGTGTCCCTCATCTGCAGGGTGCTGCTGCGCGAGGGCGTGGCCGGGGCGCGCCAGGCCCAGCTGGCCCGCCGGCTGGTCGACCACACCTGGCGGGAGACGCTGGACGGCGGCCGCATGCTGGTGCGCGGGCAGCGCACGGAACCCATCTCGCCCATCCCGTTCGAGGTGTACCTGCCGTACCGGGAACTCGGTTACAGCCAGCCGGAGATGGAGCGGGCGGCCCGCCTCAACCACCGCATCGACAGCTGGACCGCCTTCGAGGTGAAGCCGAACCGGCGGCTCGGCCTGTCCGCGTTCCAGCGCCGCTTCGGCCTGACGCCGGTGCGGCCGCCCGAGGACGAGGCGGTCGCCGCCACCTGGCTGGCCCGCACACCCGAACCGTGGACGGTGGAGGGCCATATCGCCTACGACATCACCCACACGGTGTTCCACCTGACCGACTGGGGAGAGAACCCGGACGGCCTGCCGCCGCGCCTCGCCGGCTATCTCTCCACCTGGCTTCCGGTCTGGATCGACGACTGGCTGGACCTCAAACGCTGGGACCTGCTCGGCGAACTCCTCGTCGTCGACGCCTGCCTGCCCCACCCCGCCCTGGACGAGCGGGCCTGGGAAGCCTTCGCCGCCGCACAGCAGCCGGACGGCGCCATGCCCGCCGTACGGACGATGCCCGAGGGTGACCCCGACGAGGTGTTCGACATCGTCTACCACCCGACGCTGGTCGCCGCCTTCGCCTCGGCACTGGCCACGTCCCGCGCCTTCTCCGAGCTGGCGCGGGCCGCCTCGTGACGGCCCCCGCCGCGCCCTGGCCGGGCGACCCGCTCGACGACGACGGTGACGCCGCCGCCGTCCCCGTACCGCCGCGGACGCACGACGACGCGGCGCTGCGGGAGCGGATCGCCGCCGCCGTCGCCGGGGCCGACGCGCCCGACGTCGTCTTCGCCGTCTCCCGGCACGGCCGCCGCATCGTCCACAGCGGCGGCACCGCCCCGCCCCCCGAGGTTCCCCGGCCGGACCTGCGCTACGAGATCGGGTCGGCCAGCAAGACGTTCACCGGGCTGCTGCTGGCCCGGCTCATCCGGCGCGGGACGCTCACCGGGGGCGAATCCGCCGCCGCCTGCCTGGACCCGGGCCGGCCGGCCGGCCCGGACCCGGTGACGCTCGCCCACCTCATCACCCACACCGCCGGACTGCCCGCCCTGCCGCGCGACTTCTTCGTCCGGGCCCTGCCCGCCTGGCACACCAACCCCTACGCCCGGTACCCGGCCGCCCGGGTCACCGCCGCCTTCCTGCGCCACCGCCCCCGCCACCGCCCCGGCACACGCTGGCACTACTCCAACTTCGGCGTCGCCGTGCTCGGGCACGCCCTCGCGTCGGTGACCGGCACGCCGTGGGAGGACCTGCTGACCGCGCACGTCCTGCGCCCGCTCGGCCTCAGCGGCACGGCCCTGCGCGCGGAGGACCCCAGGACCGACGCGACCGGGCACGGCAAGGACGGCCGCACGGCCATCGCGGCCTTCGACGCGGGCGGCTTCCCGGCGGCCGGGGCCGTCCGGGCCACACCGCAGGACCTGCTGGGCTTCCTGGAAGCCCATCTCCACCCCTCCGGCTCCCCCCTGGCCGGTGCCCTGCGCGCGGTGCGCACCCCCGTGGTCCGGCGCGGACGCGGGCACCGGCACGTGCACACGGTGGCGTGGTTCCGGCACCCCACCGACGGCGGGCCGATGTACTTCCACGGCGGAGCGACCATGGGACAGCAGGCGTTCCTGGGCTTCCGGCCGGACACGGGCACCGCCCTCGCCGCCGTGTGCACCCGCCGGGTCCGGGGATCGCACGACCCGTTCTTGGCCGGGGCCTACGCGCTGCTCGCCGAGGGCTAGAGCCCTTCCTCGAAGGCCCCGTCCCGTGGACGGACGCCCTCCCGAGGCGCGGGTGCGGGAGCGGGGCCCCCGCACCGGTGGACGCACACTCAGATCCGCTGCCACAGGGCCGGCGTGGCGTCGGGCGTCCACGGGCCCTGCGCCTGGTGCTCCCCCAAGCACTGGTAGCGCACCCCGCCGTGCGTCACGGTGGTGCCGGTCTCGTAGACGCGGCCCGCCGCCCACGCGCCCGACGCCGCGCCGTTCTGCGGAGCGGGCAGTGCGGCCTGGGAGGACGTGGTCGTCAGGACGAGGCCGTAGTCGGCGAGCAGCGGGTTGATCGGCTGGTAGAACGTGGTGCCGCCGCTCGTGCAGTCGCCGGTGCCGCCGGAGGCGACCCCCTGCGCCTGGGCGCCGGCGACGTACGGGCCGCCGGAGTCCCCGGGCTCGCCGCACACCGTGGTCTGCGTCAGCCCGTCGACGGTGCCCTCCGCGTAGCTGACGCTGGTGTCGTGCTGCTCGATGACGCCGCAGTGCCAGCCGGAGGTGGAGCCCGAGCGGCAGACCGACGACCCGACGAGCGCCTGCGCCGAGCCGGCGACCTGGGTACGTCGGCCTCCCTCCGCCCTGACGTCCGGCGTGGCGGTCCAGCCGCTGTTGACGCCGACCCAGGCCATATCCTTGCCGGGGAACGTGGACGCCTGGAACGTGCCCTGGGGCACCATGTTGTAGCCGGTGGTGCTCGCGCCCGGCCCGCCGCAGTGGCCGGCCGTGGCGAAGCCCTGCTGCTGGTCCTTGGTGACGGAGAAGCCGACCGAGCAGCGGACCCTGTCGTCGACGTAGTAGGCGTCCCCGCCGACGATGTCGTCCAGCGCCCGGGGCCGGTTCGCCGACAGGCGGACGCCCACGTCCCGGCCCCGCAGGCCGGCGGCCTCGGCGAACGCCGCCGCGGCCGCTTCGTTCACGGCCTGGACCACGACCCGGTTCGCCCGCACGTCGACGTACCAGACCGGAGTGCCGGAGGTCTCGACCCGCCGGGCGGTGGCGTCCAGCCGGGCCTTGACCGCCCGCAGCTCGCTCAGCGCCCGGCCGACCACCACCGCCTTGGCACCCTGGGCCTCGATGGCGGGCACGTCCCCGGAGTCGGTGGTGGCGACGGTGAGTTCGGAGGAGGTCGCGCCGCTCACCCAGGCCCCCGCGAAGCGCTCGCCCAGCATGGTGCGCAGCCGGCCGGCGCGGGTGCCCGCCTCGGCCTCGTTGACCAGCCGGGCCGCGGCCTGCCGGGGCGTCAGCCGCAGATCGCGCTGCAACGCGCGCAGCAGCTGGGCGGAGGCCTTGTCGGCGCCGAGCGTCTGGGCGGCGCTGGGCAGG
Organism: Streptomyces sp. NPDC052020; assembly: GCF_040680575.1. NCBI lineage: Bacteria > Bacillati > Actinomycetota > Actinomycetes > Kitasatosporales > Streptomycetaceae > Streptomyces > Streptomyces sp. NPDC052020. The sequence goes on along the minus strand of NZ_JBFAWY010000013.1, from coordinate 21,138 downwards.
GGGCCCGGCGCGGGCGGCGGCGCGACCCCCGCCGCGGCGGGGGCCGCGGTCAGGGCGAGGGCGCCGAGGGCGGTCAGGGCGGCGGCGCGGCGCCGTCCCGTGGCAAGTCTGCCGGCCATGCGAAGCAACTCCTTCTCATTAGGTGAGACTGCGGCGAAGCCCTAGGGGATTTGCCGGAAAGATCCATGCCGATGCCCGCGACGGCCCTCATTCGCGCTATGGGGGACGCGGGGGGTGCCATGTGCGGTACGCCGGGCGGGCGGGCGGCCCGCGATGCGGACCGCCCGCCGGTTCACGCGGGTTGCAGGCCCGGGGCGCCCGCCTCGGTGACGAAGGAGGCGGCCGTGGTGATGGGGGCGCCGGGCGTGGTGACGGCCGACACGGTCCGGAAGTCGATCCTGGCCGCCTCCCGGCCGAGCTCGACCCGCGCGTAGCCGCGCCTGCCGTCGTAGAACTTCATGTGCGGGTTGGCCGCCATGTAGGTGTCCCAGTTGGCGGGCTTCTCCGCGCCGTCCTTGCCGCTGGACACCGAGGTGGAGGTGATCTCCGTGCCGAGGTTCCTCGACTGCGGGTCGTCGAAGTTCTCCTTGATGTCGAAGGCGTAGGCGACGTGCACATCGCCGGTGAGGACCATCCAGTTGTCGACACCGGCCGCCTGCGCGCCGGCGACGATCCGGTTGCGCGAGGCCCGGTAGCCGTCCCAGGCGTCCATGGACATGGGGGCGTCGGCGGTCGTGTCCAATTTGCGTTGCGAGAAGCACACCTGCTGCGGCATCACGTTCCACAGCGCCGACGAGGCCCGCCACCCGTCGATCAGCCACCGCTCCTGAGCGTCCCCGGTCATGGTGCGCGCGGGGTCGTCCGACTCCGGTCCCGGCGGATGCGGACGGTCGGAGTACGCCTGGTCGGAGCGGTACTGGCGGGTGTCGAGGATGTCGAACTGGGCGAGTGTGCCCCAGTGCAGCCGGCGGTACAGCTGGGCGTCGGGCCCCTGGGGCAGCTGCGCGGCGCGCAGCGGCTGGTTCTCCCAGTACGCGCGGTAGGCGGCGGCCCGGCGCACCAGGAACTCCTCCGGCGGGACGGTGTTCTCGGGGATGCTCCCGGCGTAGTTGTTCTCGGTCTCGTGGTCGTCCCAGGCGACGACGAACGGGTGCGCGGCGTGGGCCGCCCTCAGGTCCGGGTCGCTCTTGTAGAGGGAGTAGCGCAGCCGGTAGTCCGCGAGGGTCATGGTCTCGCGGTTGAACACGTCCGGGAGCGTGATGTCGGTGTACCGGCGCTCTCCGCCGACGGAGTTCACGGCGTACTCGTAGAGGTAGTCGCCGAGGTGGAAGACGAGGTCGACGTCGTCCTGCGCCAGGTGCCGGTGGACCGTGTAGTAGCCGTCCTGGTACGCCTGGCAGGCGACGGCGGCCAGGCGGAGCGCCGTGGCACCGTCACCGGCCGCGGGCGCGGTCAGGGTGCGGCCCGCCGGGCTGATCCAGGTCCCGGTGCGGAAGCGGTAGTAGTACCGGGTGCCCGGTTCCAGGCCCCGGACGTCGACGTGCACGCTGTGGGCGTACTCCGGGTGGGCCTCGGCGGTGCCCCGCTGCGTGACGAGGGCGAACCGCTCGTCCTCGGCCACCTCCCACTCCACGGTGATCCGCTCCTCGCCCAGCCCGCCGTCCTCCTGGAACGGCTCGGGGGCCAGTCGTGTCCACAGCACCACGGAGTCGGGCAGGGGGTCGCCCGAGGCGACGCCCAGGGTGAACGGATCCTTGCTGACGCGGGCCGCGCCGCGCTGGGGCGCGGCGACGGCTCCCCGGGCCGGCAGGTTGGTGGTGAAGGCGAGCGCGGCGGCCGCCGCGGTGACGGTGAGGAAGCGCCGGCGGCCGATGTGCCGCGCGGCCGCGCGCAGGACGGCGTCGTGCGGGGAGAAGGCGTGCTCGGCCAGTGCTCTGTGACGGCCCGTGGGCGCCATCTGGTGTCCTCTCGTACGGGGCAGGACGCGGATCACGCATGCTAGGCAGACAAACTGCGTGAAATCGGATAAGACGTGCGTAGTAGTCACACAAGAGGCGGTACGGGGGTGCGTCCGGCCGACCGGTCCCGGTCCGTGTGTGGGGGCCTCCTGCGAGGGGCACCCGGCCCCGTGGAGCGGACGACGGAGAGGGTGGTCGGGGAGTTCATGGCCAGGACACGGCGCTACGAGGTGGCGGCCTCCCGTCGCTGGTGGGACGAGGAGGACGGGCGGTGGCTGCCCGCCGGCGAGGTGCACGCCTGGGAGCAGGGGATGAACCAGACCGTGTGCGGCCTGGCGCTGCACCGCTCGCAGCTCTCCCGCTTCCCGGCCGTCCCCTGGGCCGAGATCCTGCCCGAGACGGGCGGCGCGGCCGACGCCGTCCAGCGGGTCTGCCCGCGCTGCGCCGCCGCGGCGGGCCGCCGGGGCGCGGACGCCCGCCGCCCCTGGCGGCGCACCAATCCCCGGCCCTGAGGCGGCCCCGTACGGGCGGACGGACCCCGGCCGGGCGGACGGACCGCGCGGGCCCGGCTACCGTGAACGTATGACGCCACCGCTGGACGTCCTGGTGGTCGGCGCCGGTCCCACCGGCCTGGCGCTCGCGCTCCAGCTCCACGCCTGGAAGGTCCCGTTCCGCATCGTGGACCGCGCGCCCGGACCGGCCCGCGAGTCCGGCCGCGTGCGGGGGACCGGCTGCCCGACCTCCCGCGCGGCCTTCAGGCCCGTACGGCCGCCCCGGCCTGGCACCTGCTGCTGGCCGGGCCGCCGCACCGGTGGCCCGACGAGCGCCTCGCCCCGCTCCTGGCGGGGCGCGAGGAGCTGATCGCCGTACACCGGATCGGCGACCGCGGCCCCTGGCGGGGCACCGCCCACGCGCTGGTCCGCCCCGACGGCCACCTCGGATACGTGGCCCGCGGCACCCACACCGGCGGGCTGTGCGGGTACGCGGCCCGCTGGCTGCCGGCCGGCCGCCCGGCCCCACCGGAAACGGAAGCGCGGCGCGGCTGACGCGCCGGACCCGGGACGGACCAACGGACTGACAGTCCCATCACCGGCTGCGTAGGCTGACGGCGCCGGACGGCCGAGCGGACGGGGAGGCCATGGCGGGCGAACGGCCTTGGAGGCGGAACGGGCACCATGGGCGCCGCGCTCCCCCCGGTGGTGAACCGGTCACGGCCGGTTCCGGACCGGTCCGCCGGAGCCCCCGGCCCTTCCGCGACCCGGGCGTTCCGGCGCCCGGGACGCCGCCGTGTGGCCCGGCGCCGCGCGCGTCCGCCGCGGCCGCCTCTCCCGGGCCCGCCCCGCCACCGGCCCACCGCCGACGCTCCCGACGCCCCCATCGGAGGACACGCGTGACGACTCCCACCCCGCCGGTCACCCTCGACGACGTCCGCGACGCCGCCGCGCACCTGAAGGGGATCGCCCACCGCACTCCCGTCCTGCGGTCCCGGACCCTCGACGCGCTGGCCGGCGCGGAAGTCCTGCTGAAATGCGAGAACTTCCAGCGCGTCGGCGCGTTCAAGTTCCGCGGCGCCTACCACGCCGCCTGCCGCCTCACGCCCGGGCGGCTGACCCGGGGCATCGCCGCCTACTCCTCCGGCAACCACGCCCAGGCCGTCGCGCTCGCCGCCCGCGAGCTCGGCACCACCGCGGTGATCGTCATGCCCGAGGACGCCCCGCCGTCCAAGCGGGACGCCACCGCGGGCTACGGCGCCGAGATCGTCACCTACGACCGCTACACCGGCGACCGCGTGGCCCTCGCCGAGGCCCTGGCCGCCGAGCGGGGCCTCGCCCTGATCCCGCCCTACGAGCATCCGCACGTCATCGCCGGGCAGGGCACCGCCGCGCTGGAACTCATCGAGGAGACGGGGGCGCTGGACGCGCTGATCGCACCCGTCGGCGGGGGCGGGCTGATCGCCGGGAGCGCCACCGCCGTCAAGGGGCTGCACCCCGGCACCCGGGTGATCGGCGTCGAGCCCGAGGCCGGCGACGACACCAAGCGCTCCCTGGAGGCGGGCCGGCGCGTCGCCGTACCGGTCCCGCGCACCATCGCCGACGGCCAGGCCCTGCACACCCCCGGAGAACTCACCTTCTCGATCAACCGGCGGCTGCTCGACGGGGTCGTCCTCGTCTCCGACGACGAGATCCGGGACGCGATGCGGTTCGCGTTCGAACGGCTGAAGATCGTCCTGGAGCCCAGTGGCGCCACCCCGCTGGCCGCCCTGCTGACCGGTCGCGCGGGCCGGCTCCCCGGGCGCGTCGGAGTGATCCTCTCCGGCGGCAACATCGACGCCGGCCGGTTCGCCCGGCTGTGCGGCACCGGGAACTGACACCGTCGGCCCCGCCCGTGCCGCCCGTGGCGGATGCCGTGGCGGACGGAGACCGGCCCCGGCCGCTGGCGGACGGCACCGCCGCCGTCCGCCAGGGCCCGCCGCGGCGTCAGCCCGCCAGGACCACCTCCAGCGTCCGCGGCCCGTGCACCCCCTCCACCCGGTCCAGCTCGATGTCGCTGGTCGCGGACGGGCCGGAGATCCAGGTCAGCGGGCGGGCCGGGTCCAGGCGTTCGAGGGCCAGCGGCACGGAGGCGACGACCTGGCCGGGGACCCGCACCACGCAGATGTGGTGGTCGGGGATCAGCGTGATGCGGCGGCGGCCCTGGTCGGGCCCGCCGTCCAGCACGAGGGTGCCGGTCTCCGCGATCGCCACCGCGCACCCGGTGATCACGCTGTCGACGCGGTCGAGGTCGTGCGGGGTGCCGTCGGCGCGGTCCGGGACGCGGGTGGCGTCCACCGCCGCGAGCCAGTGCGGCGGCAGCCCCGGCGGGACGAGCACGCTGCGCGAGCCGCGTTCGGCCATGAGCCGCGCGAGCAGCTCCGGCAGCTCCCCGTCCGCGCAGCGGTGCACGACCGCCCGGTAGTCCGCCAGGTTCTCGGCGAGCAGCTCCACCGTCTCCTCGGTGCTCCGCTCGCCGTGCTCGCGCAGATAATCGCGCGCGACCGCCCGCTCGTAGGGGGTGTCGTCGCGCGGGACGTCGGCGAGCGCGCGCCGCACCCGGCCCAGGATCCGTTCCCTGCCGCTCACTTGGTGCCGTCCTTTCCACCGCGCGTGCGCTGCCACCAGTCGCGGAACGGCTCCGCGGGGACCGCTGGCAGGTCCCGGCTGCCGGTCCAGGCCCGGCCCGGGCCGGGCAGCGTCCGCGGATGGAAGCGGCGGGTGCGCGACGCCAGCCGCTGCCCCGTGCGCAGCACACCCGGATGCGCGAGGGCCCACTGCGCCGCCCGCATCGCCGCCCGCTCGGCGGCATGCCCCTTGGCCGGTTTCAGCAGGACCTTGTTGCCCCGGCGGGTCGCCGGGCCGCCCTGCACCACCCGCTCGCGCAGATGCACCAGCACCTCCGGGATGTCGATGGCGACCGGGCACACCTCGTAGCAGGCGCCGCACAGCGAGGACGCGTAGGGCAGGGAGGCGTCGATGTCGCTGCCGGTGCCCCTGAGCTGCGGGCTGAGGATGGCGCCGATCGGTCCCGGGTAGACCGAGCCGTAGGCGTGGCCGCCGGCCCGCTCGTACACCGGGCACACGTTCAGGCAGGCCGAGCAGCGGATGCAGCGCAGCGCCTGACGGCCGACCTCGTCGGCGAGGGTGTCGGTGCGGCCGTTGTCCAGCAGCACCAGATGGAAGGCGCGCGGGCCGTCCTCGTCGGTGGTGCCGGTCCACATGGACGTGTACGGGTTCATCCGCTCGGCCGTCGAGGAGCGGGGGAGGGTCTGGAGGAACACCTCCAGGTCCCGCCAGGTCGGCACGATCTTCTCGATGCCGACCACGGAGATCAGCGTCTCCGGCAGGGTCAGGCACATCCGCCCGTTGCCCTCGGACTCCACGACCACCAGCGTGCCGGTCTCGGCGACGACGAAGTTGGCGCCGGAGACGCCGACCTTGGCCCGCAGGAACTTCTCCCGCAGGTGCAGGCGGGCGGCCTCGGCGAGTTCGGCGGGGGTGTCGGTCAGTCCCCCGGGGGCCGGGCGGCCCCACGCGCCCATCTCCTCGCGGAAGATGTCCCGGATCTCGCCCCGGTTGCGGTGGATGGCGGGGACCAGGATGTGCGAGGGCCGGTCCTTGCCCAACTGCACGATCAGCTCGGCCAGATCGGTCTCGTAGGCGCGGATGCCCTCGGCTTCTAGGGCCTCGTTGAGGCCGATCTCCTGCGTGGCCATCGACTTGACCTTGACGACCTCCGACTCGCCGGTCTCCTTGACCAGGGCGGTCACGATCCGGTTCGCCTCGTCCGCGTCGGCGGCCCAGTGCACCGTGCCGCCGGCGGCCGTCACCGCCTCCTCCACCCGCACCAGATAGCGGTCCAGGTGCCGCAGCGTGTGGTCCTTGATCCGCCTGCCCGCCTCGCGCAGTTCCGCCCAGTCCGAGACCTCCGTGACGGCCTTGGCCCGCTTGGCGCGGATGGTGTGCGTGGCATGGCGCAGATTGCCGCGCAGCGTCCGGTCGCGTACGGCGGTGCGCGCCGCCTCGGGGAAGGCCGGCATCCCCAGATACGTGCCGCTCATACGGCCGCCCCTTCCTCCGTGTTCGCCAGGATCTCCGCGATGTGCACCGGCCGCATGCCCACCCGCAGCCGGGACATCGTCCCGCCGATGTGCATCAGGCAGGAGTTGTCCGCCGCGCACAGCACCTCGGCGCCCGTCGACTCGGCGTTGCGCACCTTGTCCGTCCCCATCGCCGCCGACACGTCGGCGTTCTTCACCGCGAAGGTGCCGCCGAACCCGCAGCACTCCTCGGCGCCCGGCAGCTCGACCAGCTCCAGCCCCTTCACGGCCCGCAGCAGCTTCAGCGGCCTGTCGCCCAGGCCCAGGGCGCGCAGCCCGTGGCAGGTCGGGTGGTACGTCACCGTGTGCGGGTAGTACGCGCCGACGTCCGTCACCCCCAGCACGTCCACCAGGAACTCCGTCAGTTCGTACGTCTTGGGCACCACCGGCGCCACGGTGGCCGCGAGGGTGCCCCCACGGCCCTCCGCCCGCGCCCGCTCACCCATGCGCGGATACAGCTCCCGCACCATCGCCCCGCACGACCCCGAGGGCGTCACGATCGCCTCGTACTCCCCGAAGACCTCGGCGAAGTGCCGGGCCAGCGGCTCCGCCTCGTGCCGGTAGCCGGTGTTGTAGTGCGCCTGGCCGCAGCAGGTCTGGGCCTGGGGGAAGTCCACGTCGACGCCCAGCCGCGTCAGCAGTCTCACCACCGCGCGGCCGGTGTCCGGATACAGCGTGTCGTTGACGCAGGTCAGGAACAGGGCGACACGCATCGCGGCTCCTCGTGAGTTGATCATCGGACGTGTGCAGGGTAATCGGCGGGCCGGGGCCGGGGGAGACCCCCTTCACCGGTCGGCGAGTCGGGCCTCGGCCGCCCGCCAGCGCGCCGTGCCGCCGCGCGGCGCGTACCGGGTCAGCGGCTGGGTGCGCACCAGCAGTTCCCGCATCCCGGCCAGGTCGCCCGCCGTGCCGTGGGCCCGGGCCTGGACCAGGACGTTCCCGAGGGCCGCCGCCTCCGTCGGGCCCGCCACCACCGGCAGCCCGCAGGCGTCGGCGGTCAGCTGGCACAGCAGGGCGTTGCGGGTGCCGCCGCCCACGACGTGCACCACGTCGACCGGGTGGCCGGCCAGCCGCTGCGCGTCCTGGACGGCCCTGCGGTGGGCCAGGGCGAGGGAGTCGAGGATGCAGCGCGTGACCTCGGCGGGCGAGCCGGGCACCGGCTGCCCCGAGGCACGGCACGCCTGCGCGATCCGCTCCGGCATCCGGCCCGGCGCGAGGAACGCCGCGTCGCCCGCGTCCACCACCGACCGCAGCGCCGGCACCTTGGCCGCCTCCCGCAGCAGCCCGCCCAGGTCCGTCCCGCCCCAGGCCCGGACGCACTCCTGGAGCAGCCACAGCCCCATGATGTTGCGCAGGTAGCGGACCGTGCCGTCGAGCCCCAGCTCGTTGGTGAAGTTGGCGGCGCGGCTCTCCTCCGTCAGCACCGGCGCGGTCAGCTCCAGGCCCGCCAGGGACCAGGTGCCCGTGCAGATGTAGGCGAACCGCGCGCCGGTGGCGGGCACGGCGGCCACCGCGGAGGCGGTGTCGTGCGAGGCGACCGCCGTCACCGGCACCGGCCCGGTCAGCCCCGTCTCCTCCAGCACGTCCGGGCGCAGCAGACCCGCCGGATCGCCGGGGTGCCGCAGCGGCGGGAACAGGCCGAGGTCGACACCGAGCCGTTCCGCGACGCCCCGCGCCCAGTCACGGGTGCGCGGATCGACCAGCTGGGTGGTGGAGGCGTTGGTCAGCTCCGTGCCCTGCTCACCGGTCAGCCAGTACGTCAGCAGGTCCGGTATCAGCAACAGGCGCCGCGCCTGGGCGAATTGGGCCGTGGAGCGGGCGGCGGTCAGCTGGTAAAGGGTGTTGAAGGGGGCGTGTTGCAGCCCGGTCGCCGCGTAGAGCTCCTCGGCCGGCACGGTCGTCCACACCTTCTCCGCGACGCCCTCGGTGCGGCCGTCGCGGTAGTGCACGGGGTTGCCGAGCAGCGCCCCGTCCGCGTCGAGCAGGCCGTAGTCCACGGCCCAGCTGTCGATGCCGACGGAGTCGATCCGGCCCCCGCAGCGGGAGGCGGCCTCCCGCAGCCCGTCCAGGACGCCCGCGTACAGGGCGAGGACGTCCCAGCGCAGCCCCTCGGGCACGCGGACCGGCCGGTTGGGGAAGCGGTGCGCCTCGGCCAGCTCCAGCGTGTCGGGCCCGGCGCGGCCGACCATGACCCGTCCGCTGGACGCGCCGAGGTCGACCGCGGCGTACGACTTCACGCGGGCGCTCACCGCAGGAAGGCGGCGGCGACGCCGGCGTCGACCGGGACGTGCAGGCCGGTGGTGTGGGTCAGATCGCCGCCGGTCAGCGCGAACACGGCGTTCGCGACATGCTCCGGCAGCACCTCCCGCTTGAGCAGCGTCCGCTGCGCGTAGAACTCGCCCAGCTTCTCCTCCGGCACCCCGTACACCGCCGCCCGCTTGGCGCCCCAGCCGCCCGCGAAGATCCCGGAGCCGCGCACCACGCCGTCCGGGTTGACCCCGTTGACGCGGATGCCGTGCTCGCCGAGCTCGGCGGCCAGCAGGCGCACCTGGTGGGCCTGGTCGGCCTTGGTGGCGGAGTAGGCGATGTTGTTCGGGCCGGCGAAGACGGCGTTCTTCGAGGCGATGTAGACGATGTCGCCGCCCAGCCGCTGCGCGATCATCACCCGGGCCGCCTCGCGGGAGACCAGGAACGAGCCGCGGGCCATGATGTCGTGCTGGAGGTCCCAGTCCTGCGCCGAGGTCTCCAGCAGCGGCTTGGAGATGGAGATGCCCGCGTTGTTCACCACCAGGTCGACGCCGCCGAAGGCCAGCACCGCGGCCCGGAACGCCTCGGCGATCTGCTCCTCGGAGGTGACGTCCACGGTCACCGCGACCGCCTTGTCCGGGCCGCCGAGCTCCTCGGCGACGGCCGCCGCGTTCTCGCCGTTGAGATCGGCGACGACGACACAGGCGCCCTCGGCGGCCAGCCGGTGCGCGATCGCCTTGCCGATGCCGCTGCCCGCGCCCGTCACCAGCGCCACCCGCGTCGCCAGCGGCTTGGGCTTCGGCATCCGCCGGAGCTTGGCCTCCTCCAGCGCCCAGTACTCGATGCGGAACTTCTCCGACTCCTCGATCGGGGCGTAGGCCGAGACCGCCTCCGCGCCGCGCATCACGTTGATGGCGTTGACGTAGAACTCGCCGGCCACCCGCGCGGTCTGCTTGTCCTTGCCGAAGCTGAACATGCCCACCCCCGGCACCAGCACGATCGCCGGGTCGGCGCCGCGCATGGCGGGGGAGTCCGGCTCGGCGTGCCGGTGGTAATAGGCGGCGTACTCCTCGCGGTAGGCGGCGTGCAGCTCCTTGAGCCGGGCCACGGCCTCGTCCAGCGGAGCCGCCGGCGGCAGGTCCAGGACGAGCGGCCGGACCTTGGTGCGCAGGAAGTGGTCGGGGCAGGAGGTGCCCAGCGCGGCCAGGCGCGGGTGCTCGGCGCGGGAGACGAAGTCCAGCACCGCCTCGGAGTCGGTGAAGTGGCCGACCTGCGGCCGGTCCTTCGAGGCGAGCGCCCGGACGTACGGCGCCAGCGCCGCCGCCCGCGCCCGCCGCTCCGCCTCGGGCAGCGGCTCGTACCCCTCGATCACCGGGCCGAACGGCTCCGGCCTGCCCCGCTCGGCGAGGAACCTCTCGGCGGTGCGGATGATGTGCAGCGAGTTGCGCTCGCACTCCTCGCTGGTGTCGCCCCAGGCCGTGATGCCGTGCCCGCCCAGGACGCAGCCGATCGCCCGCGGGTTGGCCGCCCTGACCGCCGCGATGTCCAGGCCCAGCTGGAAACCGGGCCGCCGCCAGGGCACCCACACCACCGTGTCGCCGAAACACTCGGCGGTCAGCTTCTCCCCGTCGGCGGCGCAGGCCAGCGCGATCCCGGAGTCGGGGTGGAGGTGGTCGACGTGCGCGGCCTCCACCAGGCCGTGCATCGCCGTGTCGATGGAGGGCGCGGCGCCGCCCTTGCCGTGCAGGCAGTAGTCGAACGCGGCGACCATCTCGTCCTCGCGCTCGACGCCCGGGTAGACGTCCTTCAGGGCCCGCAGCCGGTCAAGGCGCAGGACGGCGAGGCCGGCCTCGGTGAGCGTGCCGAGGTCCCCGCCGGAGCCCTTGACCCACATCAGCTCCACGTCACCGCCGGTGACGGGGTCGGTGGCGGTGCCCTTGGCGGAGGCGTTGCCCCCGGCGTAGTTGGTGTTGCGGGGGTCGGCGCCGAGCCGGTGGGAGCGGGCGAGCAGGGCGGCGGCTTCGGGGTGGGGTGCCATGTCGGGTCAGTTCCTTGTCGACGAGGAGGAGCGGCGGAGCCCCCGAAAGGGGCGGGGTGCTGTTTCGATAGGCGGCTGTGCCGCGGGGGCGCGGCCGGCCGTGCCGGGGCCGGGTCCGCGCGGGGGGCGGACCCGGCGGACGCTCACGCCCCCCATCCGGCCTGCCGGCCGCCGACCCGCTCGGCCACGATCTTCTCGGCCCATCCGCAGGCCCGGTAGGCGGCGATCGGGTCGGGGTCCAGTCCCATCTCCTCCCGCACTTCCCGCAGCAGCGGACGCACGTCGGTGTGGTACGCGTCCATCAGGACGGCGTTGGCCTCCAGCACGTCCCCGGCCCGCTGCGCGGCGGACAGCGCCTCCCGGTCCACCAGCAGGGCCTTCGCGGTCGCCTCCTGCACGTTCATCACCGAACGGATGATCGCCGGGATCTTCGCCTCGATGTTGTGGCACTGGTCGAGCATGAACGCGACCTCGGAGGTGAAGCCGCCCCCGCGTACCACCTCGTACATGATCCGGAACAACTGGAACGGGTCGGCCGCCCCGACCATCAGGTCGTCGTCCGCGTAGAACCGCGAGTTGAAGTCGAACCCGCCGAGCTTCCCCTCGCGCAGCAGTGTCGCCACGATGAACTCGATGTTCGTGCCGGGCGCGTGGTGCCCGGTGTCGACGACGACCTGCGCCTTCGGCCCCAGCTTGAGGCAGTGGGCGTAGGCGGTGCCCCAGTCCGGCACGTCGGTGGTGTAGAAGGCCGGCTCGAAGAGCTTGTACTCCAGCAGCATCCGCTGCCCGTCGCCGAGGCGCCCGTACACCTCGGCCAGCGCCTTTGCCAGCCGGTCCTGCCGCGCGCGCACGTCGTCCTGCCCGGGGTAGTTGGTGCCGTCGGCGAACCACAGCTTCAGATCCCGCGACCCGGTCGCGTCCATGATGTCGACGCACTCCAGCAGATGGTCCACCGCCTTGCGGCGCACCGCCGCGTCCGGGTGGCACACGCTGCCGAGCTTGTAGTCGTCGTCCTGGAAGGTGTTGGAGTTGATCGCGCCCAGCCGCACCCCGCGCTCCTCGGCGTGCTTGGCCAGGGCGGCGTAGTCCTCGACCCTGTCCCACGGGATGTGCAGGGCCACGGTCGGCGCGACGCCGGTGAACTCGTGCACCTTGGCCGCGTCGTCCAGTTTCTCGAACGGAGTGCGCGGCACGCCCGCCTGCGCGAACACCTTGAACCGGGTGCCCGAGTTCCCGTACGCCCACGACGGCGTCTCGACTGCCTGGGTCTTCAACGCGGCCTTCACCGCGGCGAGCTCGGTCACTGGGGGCTCCTGTGGCATCGGGTCGCCCTGCCCACGGGCACGGCGACGGGAACAAGCGTGAGAACGCGCGCGGACCAGCGTGAGGACACGCGTGGAACAAGCGGGAGGACACGCGAAGTGAAACGATTCAGGGGCTGAAGCTATGAGGCACCCGAGGGGGTGTCAACCCCTCGGAGCTCCGACCGCTCACCATGTTTCTTTTGAGCCTCTGGTTATCGAAAGTTTTTCGAGCCGGACCCATTGACGCGCCATGCCGACCTTGCCTAACGTCCCGGCAACCCAGTTGAAACCTTTCACGACGTCGTGAGGGCCGTCCCGCCGACGTCGCCGAGGAGCCCAACCATGACCCACCCGTCCGACACGGGTCCGGCCCCGGTCCTGGCGCTCCGGGACGTCTCCAAGTCCTTCGGCGCGGTCCGCGCCCTGCGGGACGTCCGCCTGGAGCTGTTCCCCGGCGAGGTGCACGCCCTCGCCGGGGAGAACGGCGCCGGCAAGTCGACGCTCATCAAGACGCTCGCCGGGGTGCACCGGCCGGACTCCGGCCGGGTGCTGCTCGACGGACGCCCCGTCGTCTTCCACGGCCCCGGCGACGCCCGCGACGCCGGCATCGCCGTCATCCACCAGGAGCCGACGCTCTTCCCCGACCTGTCGATCGCCGAGAACATCTTCATGGGCCGTCAGCCCCGGCGGTCCCTCGGACGCATCGACCACAAGGCCACCCGCGCCGCCACGGCGGATCTGATGCGCCGCCTCGGCGTCGGCCTCGACCCGGACCGGCCCGCCCGCGGCCTGTCCATCGCCGACCAGCAGATCGTCGAGATCGCCAAGGCGCTCTCCTTCGACGCCCGCGTCCTGGTCATGGACGAGCCGACCGCCGCCCTCACCGGGGGCGAGGTCGCCCGCCTCTTCGGTGTCGTCCACTCCCTGCGCGGGCAGGGCGCCGCCGTGCTGTTCGTCTCCCACCGCCTGGAGGAGATCTTCCGGATCTGCGAGCGCGTCACGACCCTGCGCGACGGCGCCTGGATCGCCACCGAGCCGCTGGCGGGCATGACCGAGGACGATCTGGTGCGCCGCATGGTCGGCCGCGACCTCGACGCGCTCTACCCCAAACAGGACGTCACCCCCGGCGACGTCGCCCTCAGCGTGCGCCGGCTCACCCGGGAGGGCGTCTTCACCAACGTCTCCTTCGAGGTGCGGCGCGGTGAGATCGTCGGCCTGGCCGGCCTGGTCGGCGCCGGACGCACCGAGGTGGCCCGGGCGGTGTTCGGCATCGACCGATGGGACGCCGGTGCGGTCGAGGTGGACGGCAAGCCCCTGGTCAACGGCGCGCCGTCCACCGCCATGGCCGCCGGGCTCGCCCTCGTCCCGGAGGACCGGCGCGCCCAGGGCCTGGTGATGGACCTGTCCATCGAGCGCAACATCGGCCTGACCGGGCTCGGTACGACCGTCAGGGCGGGGCTGATGGACCGGCGCGCCGAGCGCGGCCGCTCCCTCGACTGGGCCGCCAGGCTCCGGGTGAAGTACTCCCGGCTCGCCGACGCCGTCTCCACCCTGTCCGGCGGCAACCAGCAGAAGGTCGTCCTCGCCAAGTGGCTCGCGACCGGCCCCAAGGTGCTGATCGTCGACGAGCCGACGCGCGGCATCGACGTCGGCACCAAGGCCGAGGTGCACCGGCTGCTCAGCGCCCTGGCGGCCGACGGCGTGGCCATCCTGATGATCTCCTCCGACCTGCCCGAGGTCCTCGGCATGGCCGACCGGGTGCTCGTCATGCACGAGGGCCGCCTGACCGCCGAGATCGCCCGCGCCGACGCCACCGAGGAAACGGTGATGGCCGCGGCCACCGGGAGGGCCGCGTGAGCGACGTACGCAGCGAGGCCGCCGGCGCGCGGCACCGCCGGCCGCCGCGGGCGGCGGGCGACGGGCACCGCACCGGACGGCGCACGGCCACCCCGCCCGCGACGCCGCCGCCCGGCGGCGCGGAAGCGAACCCCCGGAGGGCAGCATGACGGCGACCACGACCGACCCCACCCCCGCCGCCCCCCGGTCCCGGGCCACCCGGCTGGCCGAGCGCGTCTTCAAGGTGCGCGAACTGGCCATCCTGGCCGTGTTCGTGGTGATGATCGGCGTCACCCAGGCCGGCAACAGCGCGTTCCTGTCCCAGCAGGGCGTCAAGGACCTGCTGCTGAACGCGACGATCCTGGTCCTGGTCGCCACCGGCCAGTCCCTGGTGGTCATCACCCGCAACGTCGACCTGTCGGTCGGCTCCACCCTCGGCATCAGCGCCTTCGCCGCCGGTACGTACCTCCAGGGCGGCGGCGCCCCCCTCGTCGCCGTCGGGCTGGCGGTGCTGCTGGGCGTCGGCTTCGGCCTCCTCAACGGCCTGCTGGTCAGCCTCGGCCAGGTGCCCGCCCTGGTGGTCACCCTCGGCACCCTGTACATCATCCGCGGCATCGACTCGGTCTGGGTCGGCTCACGCCAGATCACGGCGGCCGATCTGCCGGACGCCTTCGTCAAATTCGGCTCCGGCGGCGTCCTCGCGGTGCCCTGGCTCGCGCTGATCGCGCTCGCCGTCCTGGTGTCGACGGCGTACTGGCTCAAGCACTTCGGCGGCGGACGCGAACTGTACGCGCTCGGCTCCAGCCCCGAGGCCGCCCGTCTCGCCGGCATCCCGGTGCGCAGGCGGATCCTCACCGCGTACACCGTCTGCGGTGCGCTGGCCGGGCTCGCCGGCGCGCTGTACCTGGCCCGCTTCGGCAACGTCGACTCCGGTACCGGCACCGGCTACGAACTCACCGTCGTCAGCGCCGTGGTGGTCGGCGGAGTGGTCTTCACCGGCGGCTCCGGCAGCGTCTACGGCGCCGCGCTCGGCGCGCTGCTGCTGACCTCCGTCAACAGCGCGCTGCCCGCCCTCGGCGTCAGCTCCGTCTGGGTGCTCGCCGTCAACGGCGTCCTGCTCCTCCTCGCCATCGCGGCCGACCGGATCGTCGCGCTGCGCGTGGCGACCGCACTGAAGAAGAGGAACGCCCGCCATGGCTGATGTCTCCCTCACCCGCGCCATCCGCTGGGACACCGTCGTCGGGGCCCTCCTCCTCGTCGTCCTGCTGCTCTCCTTCGGCTTCGTCGACGGCTTCGGCAACGCCCTCAACCTGTCCTTCCTCCTCGGCAACACCCTGCCCATCGCGCTGATCGCCCTGCCGATGACCCTGCTGGTGGTCACCGGCGAGATCGACCTCTCGGTGGCCTCCACGGCCGGACTGTCCGGCGCGGTGATGGGCGCCCTGTGGAACCAGGGCATGGCCATCGAGACGATCATCCCGCTCTGCCTGCTGCTCGGCGCGGTCTGCGGCCTGGTCAACGGACTGCTGGTGACCCGCCTCGGGCTGCCCTCCCTCGCCGTCACCATCGGCACCCTCGCCGCCTACCGGGGCATCGCGCAGATCGTGCTCGGCTCCGACGCGGTGACCGACTTCCCCGCCGCGTACCTGGACTTCGCGGCCGGACGCATCGGCGGCACCTTCGTCCCGTACGCCTTCGTGCCCTTCCTCGCGCTGCTCGCCATCGCCGTGATCACGCTGCACGCCACCCCGTTCGGGCGGTCGCTGTTCGCGATCGGCGCCGGGGCGGAGGCCGCCCGGTTCGCCGGCATCCGCGTCAGGCGGCAGAAGCTGGTCCTGTTCACGGTGACCGGCCTGATGGCCTCCCTCACCGGCGTCTTCTGGGCCCTGCACTACGCCAGCGCCCGCTACGACAACGCCACCGGCCTGGAACTGTCCGTCGTGGCCGCCGTCCTGCTCGGCGGGATCGACTTCGACGGCGGCAAGGGCACGCTCGGCGGCGCGATCGCGGGGGTCTTCCTGCTCGGCACCCTGCACAACGTGATGAGCCTGCTCGATGTCTCCGCGCAGTCGCAGACCGTCGTCACCGGCGTCCTGCTCGTCGTCTCCGTGCTCGGTCCCCGCCTCGCACGGCAGATCTTTGCCGCGCGGGCCGGGCGCCGGGCCGCCCCGGCCCCGCCGCCCACACCCGTGCCCTGAGCCCCCAGCCCCTTCCGCCCACCCGTAAGGACGATCCGCCATGCGCAAGCCGTCGATCCGCCGCCGCACCGGCGCGGCCCTCGCCGCCGCCACCTGTCTCGCCCTGGCCGCCACCGCCTGCGGCGGCACCACCAAGGAGGACGTGAGGAACGAGGGCGGCTCCGCCGCCGGCGCCGGCAAGGCCGACCCGGACGCCGCGCTCAAGAAGGGCCTGACCGTCGGCTTCCTGCCCAAGCAGGTCAACAACCCCTACTTCACCGTCGCCGACAAGGGCGGGGAGAAGGCCCTGAAGGAACTCGGGTCGCACTACAAGGAGACCGGACCCTCCAGCGCCACCGACACCTCCGGCCAGGTCTCCTACGTCAACACCCTCACCCAGCAGCAGGTCGACGCCATGGCCGTCTCCGCGCAGGACCCCGGCGCCCTGTGCACCGCGCTCAAGCAGGCCATGAGGAACGGCGTCAAGGTCGTCACCTACGACTCCGACACCAGGCCCGAGTGCCGCAACGCCTTCGTCTCGCAGGCATCCGCCGAGGATCTGGGACGCACCCAGGTCCAGCTGCTCGCCGGCCAGATCGGCCACAAGGGCGAGATCGCCATCCTCTCCGCGGCGCAGACGGCGACGAACCAGAACACCTGGATCGGCTACATGAAGGACGAGCTGAGGAAGCCCGCGTACAAGGACATGAAGCTCGTCGAGATCGCCTACGGCAACGACGACGCCCAGCAGTCCTTCCAGCAGACCCAGGGCCTGCTCCAGGAGCACCCCGACCTGAAGGGGATCATCTCCCCGACCACCGTCGGCATCAAGGCCGCCGCCCAGTACCTGTCCGGCTCCCGCTACAAGGGCGAGGTCAGGCTGACCGGCCTCGGCACCCCCAACGACATGCGCACCTACGTCAAGAACGGCACCGTCGAGGCGTTCGCCCTGTGGGACCCCGCCAGGCTCGGCGAGCTGGCCGCGCGCACCGCCGTCGCCCTCGCCTCCGGCCAGATCACCGGCAAGGCGGGCGAGACCTTCCGGGCCGGCGCGATGGGCGAGTACACCCTCGGCGAGGACGGCGTGATCGACCTGGGCAAGCCGACCGTGTTCGACGCCGGAAACATCGACCGGTTCCACTTCTAGCCATCGGGCGGTACGTCATGCAGCGCGTCTGTTTCCTCCTCAAGGTCCGCCAGGACCGGATCGCCGAGTACCGGGCCCGGCACGCCGCCGTGTGGCCCGAGATGCGCGAGGCGCTCACGGCCACCGGCTGGCACAACTACTCGCTCTTCCTGCGCGACGACGGGCTGCTCGTCGGCTACCTGGAGACCGAGGACTTCGAGGCCGCCAAGGCCGGCATGGAGGCCACCGAGGTGAACGCCCGCTGGCAGGCCGAGATGGCTCCCTTCTTCGAATCCCTCGACGGAGCCCGACCCGACGAGGCGATGAAGCCCCTCACCGAGGTCTTCCACCTCGCCTGACCGGCGGGCACCCGTCCCCTCGGGGGCGGTCAGGCACCACCTGGCCGTGGTGGGGCGGAACGACGGTAATGTGAAGGTCTTCCGGCCGCGCCGCCGCCCGTCGCCCGCCCCCCCCTAGCCCGACCCCTGGAGGTCCCTGCCCGATGGCCCAGTCGGTGGGTATCAAGGACGTGGCCCGCGCCGCCGGAGTCTCCGTCGGCACGGTCTCGAACGTCATCAACCGGCCGGAGACGGTCGCCACCGAGACCCGCGCGCGGGTACTGTCCGCGATCGACCGGCTCGGCTATGTCCGCAGCGAGTCCGCGCGCCAGCTCCGCGCGGGCCGCAGCCGGATCATGGGGCTGCTCGTGCTCGACATGGGCAACCCGTTCTTCGTCGACGTGGCCCGCGGCGCCGAGCGGGCCGCGCGCGAGGCCGGGCTCGGCGTGATGGTCTGCAACAGCGCCCAGAGCCCGGGCGAGGAGGCCGAGTACCTGTCGCTCTTCGCCGAGCAGCGGGTACGGGGCGTGCTGCTCACCCCGGCCGACGCGACCGGCCGCAACATCGAGGGCTTCCGGCGCCACGGCATCCCCTTCGTGCTCGTCGACCGGGTCGCCGAGGGCGCCACCGAGTGCTCGGTCTCCGTCGACGACGTGGCGGGCGGCGCCCTCGCGGTACGGCACCTGGTGGACGCCGGGCACCGCTCCTTCGCGTACGTCAGCGGCCCGCCCGGCCTCAACCAGGTACGCGACCGCCGCACCGGCGCCCTGAACGCGCTCGCCGAGGCCGGCCTCGGACCCGAGGCGCTGCGCGAGCTGCCCACCGAACGGCTCGACGTGGCCGCGGGCCGCGACGCCGGCGCCCGTCTGCTGGGCCTGGCCGACCGGCCGACCGCCGTCTTCTGCGCCAACGACCTGCTCGCCCTCGGTGTCCTGCAAGCCATGTACGCCGCCGGGGTCGGCGTCCCCGACGATCTGGCGATCGTCGGATACGACGACATCGAGTTCGCCGCCGCGGCGGCCGTCCCGCTCACCTCCGTACGCCAGCCCGCCGTCGCCATGGGCGCGCTCGCCGCCGGGCTGCTGCTGGAGGAGACCGAGTCGCGCGGCGCCGGCCGCGCCCACGAGCACCGCCGGGTCGTCCTCCAGCCGGAGCTGGTGGTGCGGCGCTCCAGCCTGGCCGCCCGCTGATCCGCCGCCCGCCCGCGCGGGCCCGGAGCGGGCGGCCGCGGGGCCGTGTGCTGAACTGGGACCCGGCCCGAAAGATCCATCCGTTCCGGGAGCCCCGTTGAGCGTCACCTACCGCCAGCCCGGCGTCGTCCTCACCGACCGCCGCTTCACCGTGCCCCTCGACCACGACGACCCCGCGGGGGAGACGATCGAGCTGTACGCGCGCGAGGTCGTCGCGAGCGACCAGGCGCACCGGGACGACCTGCCCTGGCTGGTCCACCTCACCGGCGGCCCCGGCTTCGGGGCGATGCGGCCCGTCGGCAGGCAGGCATGGCTCGACCGCGCCCTGCGCGAGTACCGCGTCCTCCTCCTCGACCAGCGCGGCACCGGCGCCTCCGCCCCCGCCAGCCGGCAGACGCTCCCGCTGCGCGGCGGCCCCGCCGCCCAGGCCGAGTACCTCACGCACTTCCGCGCCGACTCCATCGTCCGGGACTGCGAGGCGATCCGGCGCGAGGTCACCGGCGGCGCCCCCTGGACCGTCCACGGCCAGAGCTTCGGCGGCTTCTGCGTCGTCACCTACCTGTCCCTCGCCCCCGAGGGGCTGGAGACCGCCCTGATCACCGGCGGCCTGCCCTCGCTCGACGCCCACGCCGACGACGTCTACCGGGCGGCCTACCCCCGCGTCGAGCGCAAGGTCGCCGCCCACTACGCCCGCTACCCGCAGGACGTCGAACGCGCCCGCCGCATCGCCGGCCACCTGCTCACCCACGACGTGACCCTGCCCGGCGGCTACCGCCTCACCGTGGAGGCGTTCCAGTCCCTCGGCATCCTGCTGGGCACCGGCGACGGCAGCCACCGCCTGCACCACCTCCTGGCGGACGCCTTCGTCCGCACCCCGCGGGGCGTGGAGCTGTCCGACGCGTTCCAGGAGCAGGCGCAGAACCTGCTGTCGTACGCGGGCCGGCCCCTTTACGCGCTGGTCCACGAGTCCATCTACGGCCAGGGCGACCGCCCCACCGCCTGGTCGGCCGAGCGGGTCCGCGCCGAGTTCCCGCGGTTCGACGCCGCCCGGAGCCTGGCGGGCGACGCCCCGCTGCTGTTCACCGGCGAGTCGGTCCACCCGTGGATGTTCGACTGCGACCCGGCGCTGCGCCCGCTGCGCGAGACCGCCGAGCTCCTCGCCGCCCGCACCGGCTGGCGGCCCCTGTACGACCCCGACCGCCTCGCCGCCAACGAGGTGCCGGTCGCGGCGGCCGTCTACCACGACGACATGTACGTCGACACCGCCCACTCCCTGCGGACGGCCCGCGCGATCCGGGGCCTGCGCACCTGGGTGACCGACGAGTTCGAGCACGACGGCGTCCGCGTCGCGGGCCCCCGCGTCCTGGACCGGCTGCTGGCGCTCGCCCGCGACGAGATCTGAGGGGAAGGGGGCACGGCGGGGGAAACCCGGAGGTGCGAGCCCGGGGGCGCGGGCTAGTCTGCGGACATGACCGAGCCGACGATCACACCGCTGGAGCCCATGCCCGGCGACTGGCAGCGCGCCCTCGCCGTGGTGGCCCACCCGGACGACCTGGAGTACGGCTGCTCCGCGGCGGTCGCGGCCTGGACCGACGAGGGCCGCGAGGTCGCCTACCTGCTCGCCACCCGGGGCGAGGCGGGCATCGACACGCTGGCGCCCGCCGAGTGCGCCTCCCTGCGGGAGCGGGAGCAGCGGGCGAGCGCCGCCGTGGTCGGCGTGTCCCGGGTGGAGTTCCTCGACCACAAGGACGGCGTCGTCGAGTACGGCGTCGCCCTGCGCCGCGACATCGCCGCCGCCATCCGCCGCCACCGGCCCGAGCTGGTGATCACCCTCAACCACCGGGACACCTGGGGCGGCGTCGCCTGGAACACCCCGGACCACGTGGCCGTCGGCCGCGCCACCCTCGACGCGGCGGCCGACGCCGGAAACCGCTG
This sequence comes from Streptomyces sp. NPDC052020, assembly GCF_040680575.1. Lineage (NCBI taxonomy): Bacteria > Bacillati > Actinomycetota > Actinomycetes > Kitasatosporales > Streptomycetaceae > Streptomyces > Streptomyces sp. NPDC052020. Next base: position 356 of record NZ_JBFAWY010000013.1, on the reverse strand, counting down.
GATCTTCCCCGAGCTCACCGAGCGGGGTCTTGAGCCCTGGGACGGCGTGCGGTGGGTCGCCGTCGCCGGATCCGGCACGCCCACGCACGCCGTGGACGCCGCCCCGGGCCTGGAGCGCGCGGTCCGCTCCCTGCTGGAACACCGCGCCTACATCGAGGCGCTGACCGACGAGGACCCCGAGACGTACGCCCGCACCCTCCTCACCGAGGGCGCCAAGGCCATGGGGGAGAGGTTCGGGGGCCGCCCCGCGGTGGCCTTCGAGCCCCAGCGCTGGTAGTAGGCGACGTGGCTGCTGAGGGTGCGCACCAGCGGGCCGTTCCGGCCCTCGGGGCGGAGGTTGGCGTCCACCGGCCAGA